>JBOHGX010000060.1:0-11178 GCA_050700255.1 Pseudonocardiaceae bacterium | reverse complement strand
GACCATCCTGGCGACGAGCCGGGCGCCCCTGGGCGTGCCCGGCGAGGTCACCTGGCGGGTGCCGTCGATGTCGCTGCCGGCCGAGCCGGAAGGTGAGCCGATCGAGGCGTTGCGGTTGTCCGACGCGGTGTCCCTGTTCATCGATCGCGCGGTGCAGGTTCGCCCCGACTTCGCGATCACTGCGGCCAACGCGCCGGCGGTAGCGCAGATCTGCCATGACCTCGATGGCATCCCGCTGGCGATCGAGCTGGCCGCGGCGCGGGTGCGGATGCTGGCGCCCGCGCAGATCGCCCGCGCCCTCAGCGACCGCTTCCACCTGCTCACCGGCGGCGCCCGCACGACAATGCTGCGCCACCAGACCTTGGAAGCCTCGATCGACTGGAGTCATGAGCTACTCAGCGACGGCGAGCGAGCGCTGCTGCGGCGGCTTTCGGTGTTCGCCGGGGGCTGGACGCTGGACGTAGCGGAGCAGGTGTGCCAAGGCGAGGGAATCGACCGTTACGACGTGCTCGACCTGTTGACCGGCCTAGTCGACAAATCCCTGGTCACCACCGACGAGCGGGGTCCCGAGACGCGCTACCGGCTGCTGGAAACCGTTCGCCAGTACGCTACGGCGCGTCTGGCCGATGCCGGTGAAGTCGACGGCCTGCGCGACCGCCACCTGGCCTTCTACGTCGCGCTGGCAGAGGCCGCTGAACCACAGGTACTCGGTGCCGGGCGCGACGACTCCGCCTTGCACAGCGTCGCCGCCGAGCTGCCTAACCTGCGGGCCGCTCTGGAGTGGGCGGCGGCGACCGACCCCAACGCCGGGCTGCATCTGGTGAACGCGCTGGCGCTGTTCTGGCTGTTCACCGGGCGCTACCAGGAGGGTGACACCGCATACGCCCGCGCCCTGGACGCCGCTGACGAGGAGCCGACCCCACTGCGTGGACGGGCGCTGGCAGGCCGCGGGCACCTCGCGCAGCACGGCGGCGCCTATGAGGCAGCCCACGGGTGGGCGCAGACGGCGCTGGACATCGGCCAGACCTGCGGCGACCCACGGACGCAGGGGCGAGCCTTGAACATCCTCGGGCGCTCGGTCGGCATCGGTGGTGACCTGGCCAGCGGACGGTCGCTGCTCGAGCAGAGCGTGCAGCTGGCCACGCTCGCCGGCGACGACTGGTGCCGGACCAGCGCATCGCAGACCCTCGCGATTGCCTGGTGCTGGCAAGACGAGTTTGACACCGCCCGGCCAATACTCGATGACGCGTACCCGACCGCAACCCAGCTCGGCTTCCGGAGGGGGATCGCGCTTCATTGGTTCTGCCTGGGCTGGGAAGCCACGGTTCACGGGCGGCTCGGCGAGGCCTGTGAGCTGTTCCCGCGTGCCGTCGCTGCCAGCGACGAGGTCGGTGATCCATTCCCGAGCGGTCTCGCCAACAGCTTCCTGGCTTACGTGCAACTTGCCTGCGGCGATGCAGAGCTTGCGTACTCGCTCGCCAGCGAGAACCTCAGGCAAGTACGGGAGGCCGGCGCAGGCCTTGCCTCGGGCTTTGCCAATCAGATGCTGGGCAGAACCGAGATGGTCTTGGGCCAGCTCACCGCGGCGCGCGAGCACCTTCAGACCGCCGTCGACGTCGACCGCCCCGGATTTGCCTACGCCCTTACTTGGGACCTCGCTGCTCTGGGCACCCTGGACCGGCTCGACGGGAACCTCCACGCGGCCCGGATCCGTGGTGAAGAGGCGCTGGCGGTGGCCCGGCGGCTGGGTGGTGGATGGATGAAGGCGGGCGCTGAGCGCCTGCTTGGCCGTCTCGCTCTCGTCGCTGGCGAGGCTACCGAGGCCGAGCGTTACGTCCACGACGCGCTGGGCCGCCTGGTGGCGAAAGGCTTTGCGATCGACATCCCAGAGTGCCTCGATGTGCTCGGCGCCGTTGCCGCCACGCAGGAGAGCTTCGAGGAGGCCGCGCGGCTGCTAGGCGCCGCGGCGGCCGGCCGACAGCGGCTCGGCATCGTTCGCTTCCCACCAGAGCCAGAGTTCTGGGCCTCCGTCGAGCACACCATCTGGGAAGCGCTCGGACCCGATGGCTACGACACCGCGTTCTCCGCCGGCGCCGCACTGTCAACCGATGAGGGAGTAGCCTACGTCCGCCGAGCCCGGGGGGAACGAAAGCGCCCCTCACACGGCTGGGACAGCCTGACTCCGACCGAGCTCGACGTCGTGCGCCACGTTGCAGCTGGCCTTACCAACCGCCAGATCGGCGAGCGCATGTTCATCTCTCCCGGAACCGTGAAGATCCACCTCTCGCACATCTTCGCCAAGCTGGGCATCCCGTCACGCTCCCACCTGGCCGCCGAAGCCACCCGGCGCGCACTCGGTCCGCCGCCCGCCACCGGCGCCGCCAAGCAGTAACGACTGCCTCCCGCACTTGCGGCATATGCCATCTGGCAGATGTACCTGCGGGCACCGCGATCTAGCTTGACAATCGGTGTCCGGATTCCGTAAGCGCCTCAGGGCGATGGGGACGGTTCCAGACGGAGATTCCCAGAACGGAGATGAGTAATATGCCATCGGTGACCGTCGAACTCTTCCAGACTCATCCTCTCGTTGAGGAGATCCTCGATTCTCATCGCGATCACGCCGCAGGTGACGAGCGCGGCTGGACCAGTTACCGGGGCCACGTCTATCGGGTGCTCAATATGGCCCGAGCGATCGTGCCCGACCGCGACCACCGCGACGACAAGCTGGCAATCGCGGCGGCCTTTCACGACATCGACGTGTTCAGCTCGCTGAACTATCTCGGGCCGTCCATCAGCACCATGGACGCCTGGCTGAAGCGCACCGGACGTGCCGCGTGGGCCGAGGAGCTTGCGGTCATCGTCGCCAAGCACCACCACCTGACGCCCTATCGAGGGCGCCATGCGGAGCTGGCCGAGGCATTCCGGCGGGCGGATCTCAACGATTTGAGCCAGGGCCTTATCCGCTCACGCCTGCCGCGCGAGCATGTGCGCGCGGTCCGCAAGTCGATCGACGTGGGGGTCTTTTTCACCCGGGTCGTGCCGCGTGCCATTGTGCGGCACCTGGTCCGCCACCCGCTGGACCCGCTGCCCATCGTGCGTGCCCGCCGGGCGCTGCGGCAGGCCGGACACGACGGCACAGATCGTTAGTCGTACTCACCAATAGCACAGTATCGCCGCGAAAACTCGGCGTCGGCGAGCTGACCCTGCACGCATGCGAACCGGAGTCTCTCGGTTTCGCCCGGACGATGGGTAACGGCACCTGAACGGTAGTGACCCATGGAGGCACTCGTAATGAGAAAATCACAAGCACCAAGGCGCTGGCCGCTGATGTGGGGAGAACTCCCAGTGGACATCGGAAGCATCGATCACGCGACCTTCCACCTGCCGGCCGGCACGGTGACGTTCATGTTGACCGACGTCGAGGGCTCGACGCGGCTGTGGGAGTCCGCCCCGGAGGCGATGGGCGTCGCTGTCGCCCGCCACTACGAGCTGCTCGACGCGGCAATCGCGCTGCACAACGGCGTGCGGCCGGTGGAGCAGGGCGAGGGCGACAGCGTCGTGGCGGCGTTCACGCGCGCCTCGGACGCGCTGGCCGCCGCGCTGGACACGCAGCGCGCCTTTTACTCTGAGCGCTGGCCCGAGGGTACGTCCGTAAGGGTACGCATCGCCCTGCACACCGCGGAGGCCCAGCTTCGCGATGAGCGGAATTACTTCGGCCAGGCGGTCAACCGCTGTGCCCAGCTGCGCGCGGTCGCGCACGGCGGCCAGGTCGTCGTTTCCCGGACGACACGCGATCTCGTCCTCGGTCGACTTCCCGACGGCGTCGAGTTGGCCGACCTGGGCGTCCACCGGCTCCGCGACCTTGGGCGGCCCGAGCATGTCTTCGGGTTGCTGCACCCCGAGCTGCCCGTCGAGTTTCCCCCGCTGCGCTCGCTGGACACGCTGTACAACAATCTGCCTGGTGAGCTGACAAGCTTCGTTGGGCGCCGGGCGGAGCTGGCGCAGGTCGAGGCGCTGTTGGGGGACGTGCGGCTGCTGACGCTGACCGGCGCGGGTGGTTGTGGCAAGACCCGCCTGGGGCTGCAGGCAGCGGCCGATGCGATGGACGGTTACCCCGACGGGGTGTGGTGGGTCCCGCTCGCGCGGCTCGAGGACGCAGCCCTGCTGCCGACGGCAGTAATCGGCGCCCTAGGTCTGCCAGATGTGCCGGGCCGGACGCCGCTAGACACGCTCGTCGCGTACCTGCGCCCGCGCTGCACGCTGGTGGTCCTGGACAACTGCGAGCATCTGCTCGCCACCTGCGCGGAGCTGTCCGATGCCCTGCTGCGAGCATGCCCGTCGTTGACCATGCTGGCGACGAGCCGGGCGCCGCTGGGAGTGCCGGGCGAGGCCACCTGGCGGGTGCCGTCGATGTCGCTGCCGGCCCAGCCGCGGCGAGAGCCGGTCGAGGTGCTCCGCCAGTCCGACGCGGTGCGCCTGTTCATCGACCGCGCCACGCAGGTTCGCCCGAATTTTGTGACCACCGCGGCCAATGCGCCGACGGTCGCGCAGATCTGCCATGATCTCGATGGCATCCCGCTGGCCATCGAACTTGCCGCCGCGCGGGTGCGGATGATGGCTCCCGAGCAGATCGCCCACGGTCTCGACGACCGCTTCCGCCTGCTCACCGGCGGCAGTAGAACGGTGATGCCTCGCCACCAAACCCTGCAGGCCTCGATCGACTGGAGCTACCAGCTGCTCAGCGATCACGAGCGGACGTTGCTGCGTCGCCTGTCGGTGTTCGTCGGTGGGTGGACGTTGGACGCCGCCGAGCAGGTGTGCGCGGGCGACGGGATCGACAGCTATGCGGTGCTCGACCTGTTGACCGGCCTCGTTGACAAGTCTCTGGTCATGGTCGGCGAGCAGGGTTCTGAAGTGCGTTACCGGCTGTTGGAGACCGTCCGCCAGTACGGGGCCGTGCGCTTGACCGAGGCCGACGAAGTCACCGGGACTCGCGACTCTCATCTTGCCTACCATCTTGCGCTGGCCGAGCGCGCTGAGCCACAGCTGCTTGGCGCCGGGCGTGCCCACCCTGTCCTGGATGGCATCACCGCCGAGGTACCCAACGTGCGCGCCGCTCTCGACTGGGCGGCGGCGAACGACCCATCGGCCGGCCTGCGGGTGGTGGGCGCCTTGACGCTGTTCTGGTTGTTCACCGGCCGCTACCGCGAGGGTGACGCCGCGTACGCCCGCGCCCTGGACGGCGCGGGTGAGGAGCCGACGATCCTGCGCGCGCGGACACTAGCGGGCCGCGCGAACCTGGCACTGTACGGCGGTAACGACGCGGCACCGGGATGGGCGCAGGCGGCCATGGAGATCGGTCAGGCGTGCGGTGACCTGCAAGCCCAGGGGCGCGCGTTGGACACCCTCGGCCTCATGGTCGGCGTCGGCGACCCCGCTGGCGGTCGGCCGCTGCTCGAGCGCAGCGTGGAGCTGGCCACCCAAGCCGGAGACGACTGGTGCCGCATCGACGCTGCCCAGTGCCTCGCAATTTGCTGGGGCTTTCAAGACGAGTTCGATGCCGCCCAGCCGATCATCGAGCAGGCTCACGCAGATACGACCCGTCTCGAGTATCGGTGGGGCCTGGCATGGCATGGGTTCTTACTGGGCTGGGAAGCGGCACTCCGCGGGCAGCTTCAGGAGGCTCGCGAGGCGCTGGCGCAAGCCGTCGCGGCGAGCGACGAGATTGGCAACCCCATCACGAATGGTTACGCCAATAGCATGATCGTGTACATCGACCTGCTGTGCGGTCATACCGAACAGGCGCATTCGCTGGCCGGTGCGACGCTGAGGCGCTTGCTGGAGACCGGCGCCGCACTGTCCTTGGGCATGGCCAATCAGATGATGGGCCGGACCAAGCTGGCCGTGAGCGAACTCACCGCGGCTCGCGAACATCTCCTGACAGCAGTGGCTGTGGAACGTCCATCCGAATTCGCCTACCTCCTCACCTGGCACTTGTCCGTCCTTGGCACCCTGGAACGAATTGAGGGAAATATTGATGCGGCTCGCGGCCATGGTGAAGAGGCGCTGCAGGTCGCGCAACGGATCGGTAGCGGGTGGATGCAAGCCCACGCCGAGTGCCTGCTTGGCCGTGTCGCGTTGACCGCGGGCGAGGCTAAGGAGGCTGAGAGGTTTGTCCACGACGCCCTCGGCCGGCTGGTTTCGAGGGGTTTCGCGATCGATATCCCGGAGTGCCTTGATTCGCTGGCCGCCATTGCCACCGCTGCTGAAAGCTTCGAAGAGGCGGGTCGGCTACTGGGCGCTGCGGCGGCCGGTCGGGAACGGCTCGGTAGTGTCCGTTTCCCACCTGAGCCGGAGTTCTGGACCGATGTCGAGCGCACTACGCGGAAGGCAGTCGGCGACGACGTCTACGAATCCGCATTCGCCGCGGGCGCCGCAATGGAAACCGACGAAGCGGTCGCCTACGCTCGTCGAGCGCGCGGCGAGCGCAAGCGCCCGTCAAGCGGTTGGGACAGCTTGACACCAACCGAACTCGCGGTCGTGCGCCACGTCACCGCCGGCCTTACCAACCGTCACATCGGCGAGCGCATGTTCATCACGCCCGGAACTGTGAAGGTTCATCTCGCACACATTTTCAGCAAGCTGGGCATATCCTCACGCTCCCAGTTGGCGGCCGAGGCGGCGACGCGCGGACTCGGCCCGGGTGCCGTGACCGACACTGCCAAGTTGTAGCCGGTCTAGGACGCCGCTGAACAACTCGGTCGGTGGCCGTCGTGTCTGACGGCTTGGCGCCTGGTTGGCTGGGATGATCTTGCTATGCAGGGTCTGACGCGTACCGAACGGGAGTTGCTGGACGCCCGGGCGATGGTCGGGGATCTGGTTCCGGCGGGCAGCGTGTTCGCGTTTCTGGCCGAGCACCGGCACGGGCTGTTTCCGGATTCGTTCATCGCGGACCTGTTCCCGTCGCGGATGGGGCGGCCGTCGCTGCCGGCGGATCTGGTCGGGTCGGTGCTGGTGCTGAAGGAGCTGTTTGATCTGTCGGATGCGCAGACGGCGGAGGCGTTGCGGTTCGACATCCGGTGGAAGGTGGCGTGTGGCCGGTCGCTGACGCAGACGTCGTTCGATCCGTCCACGTTGGTGTATTGGCGGCGGCGGATCGCCGCCTCGCAGCGCCCGGATCGGGTGTTCGACGCGGTGTCGGAGGTGATCGCCGAGACCGGCATCCTGACCGGTCGGCGTAAGCGGTGCCTAGACTCCACGGTGGTCGACGACGCGGTGGCGACCCAGGACACGGTCACGCAGTTGACCGCGGCGATCCGGCGGGTGGCGCGGGTGGTGCCCGGCGCGGCCGAGGTGATCGGCCGGGTCTGCACGCTGGACTACACACGGCCGGGGAAGCCGTCGATCGACTGGGGCGACCCGGAAGCGAAGCAGAACCTGGTGACGGACCTGGTCAACGACGCCCTATCCGTGCTAGCCGAGCTGTGTGGTGAGGGCGCGCCGGAGCGCGAGGCCAAGGCGGCGGATGCGTTGGGGCTCTTGGCGCTGGTGGCCGGCCAGGACGTGGAACCGGCCGAGGACTCCGATGGCACCGACGGGCGGTGGCGCATCGCTCGCAAGGTCGCCGCGGACCGGGTCATCTCCACGGTTGATCCGCAGACCCGGCATACCCGCAAGTCCAAGTCGGTCCGCCGGGACGGCTACCGCGCTCACGTGGCCGCCGAGCCGGACACCGGGCTGATCACCGACTGCGAGCTGACCAAGGCCGCCGGCCAGGCCGGCAGCGACCCGGTGGTCGGCGAGCAGATGATCTCCCGCGACCGTTACCACCAGGCCGAAGCCGCAGCGGCACAACCACAGCCAGCCACCGACGAGCAGGGCAACGGGCTGCAGGTGTATGCCGACTCCGCCTACGGCACCGGAGAGGCTCGCGCCGCCTACCGCGCCGGTGGGCACGACACCGTGATCAAACCCAAGCCGCTGTGCCCGGCCGTCGATGGCGGGTTCACCCTCGACGACTTCGACATCGATGAGGATGCCGGCACCGTCACCTGCCCCGGCCGGCACACCCGGCCGATGGGCCCCAAACGGACGGTGAGCTTCGGCAAGGCGTGCGCCGGCTGTCCACTGCGGGACCGCTGCACCACCGCCAAGGATGGCCGCTCGATGACCATCCATCCCCACGAGGACCTGCTGCGCGCCGCCCGCGCCCAGGCCCGCACCCCGGAATTCAAGCAGGCCTACCCCACCCGCTCGACCGTCGAGCGGATCATCGCCTGGACCGCCACCCAACACGGGCGGCGGATCAAGCTGCGCTACCTCGGCGTCGCCAACAACCACGCCTGGCTCCGCACCCGATGCGCTGCGATCAACCTGCGCACCCTCCTCAAGCACGGCCTGACCCGCCGGGACGGGGCCTGGGCCCTGGCCTAACGGACAGCGGCGCCAGCAGCCCCCTTGCCGGCATCCGCACCGCCAGCCAAATGCCATCGGCGGAAAGAACGACCACGTTGTCGACCCCAGGGGTCTGACCCAACTGCCGCAAAGACGGCCTTGTCGGCGTTCTTCCCGCCCCGACCCATGCCTTGTTCAGTGCACTCCTAGGTCAGTACCAAGCGCCTGGGGACGCCACAGTGAGACCGGTGGCGCGGGCGGCCTCGATGAGGACCTTGTCGTAGGTGAGGAAGATGTCCACGGAGGCGCCGAGGTCCAATGCGGTGGCCAGATGGATCGCATCGAGGGTCCGCAGCCGTGGCGGCGGCATCGTTGCCGCATCATCGAGGACCGGGGGTGTGATTTCGACGATGTCGACGTCGGCCGCCAAAAACCGTTCCGCTGACGTGACGGTGGCCGGGTTGACCAGCCGGAGCAGCCGTAGAAGTTCCACGGCCAGCAATGCCGAGGACACCAGGTGCAGCTTAGGCAGATCTGCCAGCCACTGTCGCAGATCGAAGGTCTCCCGCTCGGCGATGAACAGCTTCGCCATTGCGGAGGTGTCGGCGTAGACCCTGCTCGGCACTCAGTGCTCGCCGCGGAGGTCGGCAAGCCAGTCCTCGGTGGAGCGTTCGGTCGCGTTGGCTGCGGGCTCAGGCAGGTGCATGACGTCGAACGGGCGCTTGGCCGGCCGGATCACCCCAGCCGCCACCAGCTGGTCATAGCGGTCGTCGACCGCGGGCACGATTCGCGCCACGATCTGGCCTCTGTCGGTGATGTCGACTGTCTCGCCCGCGCGAACCCGCGCCATGACCTTCGCCGTGCGTTGGGAGAGCTCGCGCATGCCGACCGTCGGGTGTTCGCCTTCTCGATCAGCAGCTGATGTCACGCTGTACATGTTACTACATAGACAGCAGCAGTTTGTCGAGAGTGACCGGTAGGTCGCGCACCCGGACTCCGGTGGCGTGATACACGGCGTTGACCACCGCCGCGGCGGTTCCCACGATCCCGATCTCGCCGATCCCCTTGGAGCCCATCGCGTTGACGTGGGGGTCGTGCTCGTCGATCCAGTGCGCCTGCACATCTGCGACGTCGGCGCATGCCGTGACGTGGTACTCGGCCAAGTCGTGGTTCACGACGTGGCCGAATCGGGGATCGAGCACGCTGCGCTCGTGCAGGGCCATCGACAAGCCCATCGTCATCCCGCCGATGAACTGCGAGCGCGCCGTGCGCGGGTTGATGATCCTGCCCGCGGCGAACACCCCGAGCAGCCGCGGTACCCGGATCTCCCTGGTGTCGGCGTGGACGTGCGCTTCGACGAACTGCGCTCCGAACGCGTACATCGCGTAAATGTCGGTGGCCGGACCGACCGACCCGTCCGCGCTGTCACCGTCGGCGGGGTCGGCGCCGTGCTTGTCGCGGAACGCCCGCGCAGCCTCGACGACCGCTGAGCCCCACGTCGCAATGCCCGACGAGCCGCCGGCCACCGATGCTATCGGGTAGGCGGTGTCGCCGATACGCGCCTCGACCTCTTCCACCGCCACGCCCAGGGCGTCAGCGGCAATCTGTGGCAGCGTCGTCCAGGTGCCGGTGCCGAGGTCCGCCGCGCCGATCTCCACGATGTAGCGGTCGTGCTCGTAACGGATGGTCGCCGTCGAATACGCCATCCGGTTGGTCGGGTACACCGAGGCAGCGACACCGGTGCCGACCAGCCAACGGCCTTGGCGCCGGGCGCTCGGCGCTGGGTCGCGGTCAGCCCAGCCGAAGCGCTCGGCGCCCGCACGCAGGCACATGACCAGGTTGCGGCTGGACCACGGGTTGCCGGACTCGGGATGGACCTCGGGTTCGTTGCGGATCCGCAGCTCGATGGGATCGAGGCCGAGCTGCTCGGCAAGTTCGTCCAGTGCCACTTCGGGTCCGAACATGCCGGGGCACTCGCCGGGTGCCCGCATCCACGATGACACCGGCACGTCGAGTGAGGCGAGCCGGTGCGTGATGCGACGGTTAGGGGCCGCGTACATGACGCGGGTCGGTGACCCGGTCTGCTCGGCGAACTCCTTGATCCGCGAGGTCTGCTCGACGACGTCAATCGCGATCGCGGACAGGTGCCCGTCGGAGTCGGCGGCGAGCTGCATCTTCTGGATGGTCGGGGTGCGGTAACCCGCGAGGCAGAACATCTGCTGGCGGGTCAGCGCAAGGCGCACCGGCCGGCCGGGCACCGCGCGGGCGGCTATCACGGCGAGCACGGAGTTCACATGCAACAGGCCCTTCGAGCCGAACCCGCCGCCGACGTACGGGCAGATCACTCGCACCTGGTCCTGCTGGAGTCCGAACACCGTGGCGATGGTGGCGCGGGCCGGGTGTACGCCTTGCGTGGACTCCCACAGGGTCAGCGTCCCATCCCACAGCGCCGTCGTGGCATGCGGCTCCATCGGATTGTTGTGGTACATCGCGGTCGTGTAGGTCTGGTTGAGCGTCACCTCGGCGGCCGCCATCGCTGCGGCCACGTCGCCTTGAGCAGTGTCGGCAGGAAACGCTAGGTTGACCTTGTTCGGCTGGTACAGGTCGTCGCGGTCGGTAGACAGCTCGACGTCGTGCGGCTCCTGGTCGTAGCTGATGTGCACCAGACCGGCGGCCTGGCGCGCGACCTCGGAGGTCTGGGCGACGACCAGGCCGATGACCTGCCCGCGGAAGGCGACCTCGTTGCTCTGCAGGACTGCGAGCTCCTTGTCCTTGGTTGAGGCC
>JBOHGX010000059.1:0-4409 GCA_050700255.1 Pseudonocardiaceae bacterium | reverse complement strand
GCCGAAGGCAAGTCCCGCCGAGGTGGAAGCCGCCGCGCGGCGGGTCGGCGCGCTGGAGGCCGTCGCGGCGCTACCGCACGGCTTCCGCCAACCGGTCGGTGAGCGGGGGCAGGGCCTGTCCACCGGGCAGCGACAGCTACTCGCACTGGCCCGCGCCGAGCTCGTCGATCCCGACCTGCTGCTGCTCGACGAGGCCACCGCCGCGCTGGACCCCGCCACCGAATCGGTAGTGCTGGCCGCCGCGGACCGGCTCGCCACGCGCCGCACTACCGTCGTCATCGCGCACCGGCTGGCTACCGCGGCCAAGGCCGATCGGATCATCGTGCTCGACGGCGGGCGGGTCGTGGAGCAGGGCCGCCATCCCGAACTACTCGCGGCCGGCGGGCACTACGCCCGGCTGTGGGCCGCGGGCTCACCGGACGGGACCGTCGCAGCCTGATCGTAAGCCATCGACGGCACGGGCGATGCCTGTCGCCGCCCGGCGGGGGCTAGCCTGGGAACAGCCGAGCGACCCCGAACAGAACGGATAGAGGCGAGTCCCCGCAGTGTCCCGCAGCAGCTCCACACCCCACGACCGCTCCGCGCAGTTCGGCCCCAACGAGTGGCTGGTCGAGGAGATGTACGAACAGTTCCTGGCCAACCCCTCAACCGTGGATCCCGCGTGGCACGACTTCTTCGGCGACTACCGACCCGCACCGCGCGGCACAAACGGCGAGGCGCCACCCCCCAAGCAGCCGCCGACGCCATCGTCGAAGCTCGCCCCGACGAACCGGGCTACCACCAAGGAGCAGCCCATCCGGCGTGCCGAGCAGCACGATGACAACCCGGAACAGAACACCACCACCCCGCTGCGCGGCGCGGCCGCCCGCGTGGTGGCGAATATGGAGACCTCGCTAGCCCTGCCGACGGCGACCAGCGTGCGCGCGGTCCCGGCGAAGCTGCTCGCCGACAACCGCATCGTGATCAACAACCACCTCAAGCGAACCCGTGGTGGGAAGATCAGCTTCACTCATCTCATCGGGTACGCGGTGGTGCGCGCACTGGCCGGGTTCCCGCAGATGAACCGGCACTACACCAGTGATGAGCAGGGTAAACCCGCTGTCGTGACGCCGGAGCACGTCAATCTGGGCCTGGCGATCGACCTGCGTACCGACCGGGGCCGCAACCTCGTCGTCGCCTCGATCAAGGGCTGCGAGGGGATGGCCTTCGCCCAGTTCTGGCAGGCCTACGAAGACATCATCCGCAAGGCGCGCGAGGGCAAGCTCATCGCCGAGGACCTGGCGGACACCACGATCTCGCTGACCAATCCGGGCACCATCGGCACCAACCACTCGGTGCCCCGGCTGATGTCCGGGCAGGGTGCGATCATCGGTGTCGGTGCGATGGAGTACCCGGCGGCCTTCCAGGGCGCCAGCGAGCAGGCACTCGCCGACATGGCCGTCAGCAAGATCATCACACTCACCTCCACCTACGACCACCGCATCATTCAGGGCGCCGAGTCCGGGGAGTTCCTGCGCCGGGTACACGGCCTGCTGCTCGGCCAGGACGGCTTCTACGACGACATCTTCGTCTCATTGCGCCTCCCCTACGAGCCGGTGCGCTGGGTACAGGACATCCCCGAGGGTGAAGTTCACAAGACCGCCCGAGTGCTCGAGCTCATCGACGCCTACCGCACTCGTGGCCATCTGATGGCCGACACCGACCCGCTGAACTACCGGCAGCGCCGACACCCCGATCTCGACGTGCTCAGCCACGGGCTGACCCTGTGGGACCTGGACCGCGAGTTCGCCGTGGGCGGGTTTGCCGGGCAGTCGAACATGAAGCTGCGCGACGTGCTGGGCGTGCTGCGAAACGCCTACTGCCGCAACATCGGCGTGGAGTACATGCACATCCTGGCGCCCGATGAGCGGCAATGGCTGCAGGAGCGCATAGAGCGGGTGCACGACCAACCTAGCCCTGCCGAGCAGAAGTACATCTTGTCCAAGCTCAACGCCGCGGAATCCTTCGAGACTTTCCTGCAGACCAAGTACGTCGGCCAGAAGCGGTTCTCGCTGGAGGGTGCCGAGACGGTCATCCCACTGCTGGACGCCGTGCTGGACAAGGCCGCCGAGCACGAGCTGGACGAGGTGGTGCTCGGCATGCCACACCGCGGCCGGCTCAACGTGCTGGCCAACGTCGTGGGTAAGCCGTACTCGCAGATCTTCCGCGAGTTCGAGGGCAACCTCGACCCTGGCCAGGCGCACGGCTCCGGTGACGTCAAGTACCACCTCGGTGCGGAGGGCAAGTACTACCGGATGTTCGGTGAGGGCGAGACGAAGGTGTCACTGACCTCCAACCCGTCGCATTTGGAGGCCGTGGACCCGGTGCTGGAGGGCATCACCCGGGCCAAGCAGGACCTCCTGAACAAGGGTCCGGACGGCTTTACGGTGCTGCCGGTCGCGCTGCACGGCGACGCCGCCTTCGCTGGGCAAGGCGTGGTAGCCGAGACGCTCAACCTCTCGCAGCTGCGCGGGTACCGGACCGGCGGCACCGTGCACGTGATCGTGAACAACCAGGTGGGATTCACCACGGCGCCGCAGTACGCACGATCCAGCGAGTACTCCACCGACGTCGCGAAGATGATCGGCGCCCCGGTGTTCCACGTCAACGGCGATGACCCGGAGTCCTGTGTGTGGGTGGCCAAACTCGCGGTGGAGTACCGGCAAGCATTCCAAAAGGACGTCGTGATCGACATGATCTGCTACCGCCGCCGCGGTCACAACGAGGGCGACGACCCGTCGATGACGCAGCCGAAGATGTACGACATCATCGACACCAAGCGATCTGTTCGCAAGGGCTACACCGAGGCGCTCATCGGCCGTGGTGACATGTCCGTGGAGGAGGCCGAGCGCGTGCTGCAGGACTATGCCCAGCAGCTCGAGCACGTATTCAACGAGGTACGGGAACTGGAGAAGCGCGCCGCGGCACCGAGCGAGTCGGTGGAGACCGAGCAGATCGTGCCCACCGGGCTGTCCACCGGGGTAGACCGCAGCGTCATCGAGCGGATCGCCGACGCGCACGTCAACTTGCCCGAGGGCTTCACTCCGCATCCGAGGGTCAAGCCGGTGCTGGAGAAGCGGGCGAAGATGGCCCGCGACGGTGGCATCGACTGGGCCTTCGCCGAGCTGCTGGCGCTCGGTTCGCTGTGCCTGGACGGCCGGATGGTGCGGCTGTCCGGTCAGGACACCCGGCGAGGCACCTTCGTGCAACGACACTCGGTGCTGATCGACCGTAGGACCGGGGCCGAGTACACACCACTGATGAACCTGGCCGACGATCAGGCGAAGTTCCTGGCCTATGACTCCGCGCTGTCGGAGTTCGCCGCGGTCGGTTTCGAATACGGCTACTCGGTGGCCAACCCGGACGCCCTGGTGCTCTGGGAGGCGCAGTTCGGCGATTTCGTCAACGGCGCGCAGCCGGTGATCGATGAGTTCATCTCCTCCGGTGAGGCCAAGTGGGGCCAGCGTTCCGACGTCGTGCTGCTGCTGCCGCACGGCCACGAGGGGCAGGGCCCGGACCACACGTCCGGCCGCATCGAGCGGTTCCTGCAGCTCTGCGCCGAGGGCTCGATGACCGTGGCGCAGCCGTCCACCCCGGCGAACTACTTCCACCTGCTGCGCCGGCACGCACTCGACGGGGTGCACCGGCCGTTGGTGGTCTTCACGCCGAAGTCGATGCTGCGCCTCAAGGCGGCGGTGAGCCCGGTGGAGGACTTCACCTCAGGGCGGTTCGCCTCGGTGCTCGACGACCCCCTGGTCGCCGATCCGTCGGCGGTGCGCCGGGTGCTGCTGTGCAGCGGCAAGATCAGCTATGAGCTGAACGCCGCCCGCCAGCAACGTGGCATCTCCGACGTGGCGATCGTCCGCATCGAGCAGCTCTACCCCGTGCCCAAGCGGCGGTTGGCGGCGGCGCTGGACCGCTACCCGAACGCCACCGACGTGCGTTGGGTGCAGGAGGAGCCCGCCAACCAGGGCGCGTGGCCGTTCTACGGGCTGAGCCTGCCCGACCTCATTCCCGAGCGGTTAGGCAACCTGCGGCGGATCTCTCGGCGCGCCATGGCGGCCCCCTCGGCCGGATCGGCCAAGGTGCATGAGGTCGAGCAGCGTGAACTCATCACCGCCGCCCTCGAGCGCTGACCCGTCCCCACCCCGGCGTGTCCCGCCCTGGTGTCCGGTGTGTCCGCCCCCCGTGCCCGGTGTGTCCGCGTACTGTGCACCAGCCGGTATTGGCGCAGGCCCTTATTGGCGCAGGCCCCTCGGGCAAGGAGGGAGTCGAGGTGTACTTCACCGACCGCGGCATCGAGGAACTCGAGGACCGACGCGCCGATGAACAGCTCAGCACCGAGTGGCTGGCCGCCCGGATGCGCACCT
>JBOHGX010000058.1:0-2897 GCA_050700255.1 Pseudonocardiaceae bacterium | reverse complement strand
TCCTCTTTCAGTCTGCCCAGCACGCTGTCGTACTTCAGCAGGTGCGCCATGGTCGCGATGTCGCCGAGGTCGTTGAACGCCAGCACGTCGATGTCATGGCCGCCGGACTGCACGGCGCGCCAGAAGTTCCGCCCGATGCGGCCGAATCCGTTGATCCCTACCTGAACAGTCACGTTGCCCTCTCCCTCACACAGTCGCCCTCACACCGGCCAGCCTTCACGGCCGGCACGGCTCCGCGCCACCCTATCGGCCGGATGCCACCCTGCAGGCCCCCCGGGAGGGGGGCCTGCAGGGTGTTCACGACCGGAGTGGGTATCCAACAAGGACTCCCAGGACTAGAGCCCGGAACGTCAGGCCTCGAGCATGTCGGGAGTGACCGCGGACTCGGTGTCGGACACTCCGAGTTCCTCGGCTCGGCGGTCGGCCATCGCAAGCAGCCGGCGGATCCGGCCCGCCACCGCGTCCTTGGTCATCGGCGGGTCGGCGAGCTGGCCCAACTCCTCCAGCGAGGCCTGCCGGTGCTCCAGCCGCAGCCTGCCAGCAGTGAGCAGATGTCCCGGGGTGTCGTCGCCGAGCAACTCCAGGGCTCGGCGGACCCGCGCCGCCGAAGCCACCGCCGCGCGGGCGGATCGGCGCAGGTTGGCGTCGTCGAAGTTGGCCAGCCGGTTGGCGGTGGCGCGAACCTCGCGGCGCACCCGGCGTTCTTCCCAGGCCAGCACCGAGTCGTGCGCACCGAGCCGGGTCAGCAGCGCACCGATGGCGTCCCCGTCGCGGACCACCACCCGATCGGCGCCCCGGACCTCACGCGCCTTGGCTTGGATGCCCAGCCGGCGGGCGGCCCCGACCAGCGCCAGCGCCGCCTCCGGCCCAGGGCAGGTCACTTCCAGCGCAGCCGAGCGGCCCGGCTCGGTGAGCGAACCGTGCGCCAGAAACGCACCGCGCCACGAGGCCTCGGCATCGCAGAGGCCACCGGAGACTACCTGCGGAGGTAACCCGCGCACCGGACGGCCGCGCAGGTCCAGCAGGCCGGTCTGGCGAGCCAAGCCCTCCCCGTCACGGACCACTCGCACCACATAACAGGTGCCTTTGCGCAGCCCACCGGCCGTGATCAGGTGCACATCGGAGTTGTGGCCGTAGAGTTCGTGCACCTCTCGGCGCAGCCTGCGGGCGGTCGAACCGGCGTCCAGCTCGGCTTCCACCACGACGCGCCCGGCGATGATGTGCAACCCACCGGCGAAGCGCAGCAGGGAGGCGACCTCGGCCCGCCGGCAGCACGTCTTGGTCACCCGCAGCCGGCTCAGCTCGTCCTTGACGGCGGAGGTCATGGCCACCGGCGCTTCTCCTCCCGTTGCAGGTGCGACGTTGTGTCTCGGTCGCCAGGCTGGTCTGCCGTGTCGATGCTTCGACCCTGGCGAGCAGGTCCAGTGTCGATGCTTCAACCCTGGCGAGCAGGTCTCAGTATCCGACGCAGCGCTGCGGCCAGTGCTACCGGATCGTGGCGATCGGCGGATCCATCGTCGGCGACCCGGTCAAGGTACGCGTGCCCGCCGAGCGCCTCGGCGCAGCGGTGCAACCGAGCGGGCACCGGGACCGTGTCGATGTCGGCGAGGACCGCGTGCACCGTGAACCCGGGCGGGGCATGACCGGACAATACGGTCAAGTACTGCTCGGGGGAGAACCCGGCGGTCTCCCCCGGCTGCGGCACCAGGTTGAGCACCACTATCCGGCGGGCTACGGTATCGCCCAGCGCCTCGGCCAGGTCGGGGACCAGCAGGTGTGGTAGCACGCTGGTGAACCACGAGCCCGGCCCGAGCACCACGACGTCAGCCTCTCTCACCACGCTAACAGCCTCGGCGCAGGCCTGCGGCCGCTGCGGACGCAGCCACACCCGCTGCACCCGGCCGGGCGTTGTCGCCACCGCCACCTGGCCGCGGATCCGCCGCAGGGCGTCTGAATCGCCGTCCAGACCGGCCACGTCGGCCTCGATGTCCAGCGGCTCGGCAGCCATCGGCAATACCCGACCGGTCACGCCGAGCAGCTGGCAGGCCTCGTCCAACGCCACCACCGGATCACCGAATACCTCCAGCAGCCCCGCCAGCACCAGATTGCCCACGGCATGCCCGGCCAGCGCTCCACTGCCGCCGAAGCGATGCTGGAACACTTCACGCCAGCGCGCCCCACCGCCGTCGCCGGCCGCCAGTGCGGCCAGCGCCATCCGCAGGTCGCCCGGCGGCAGCAGCCCCAGCTCCCGGCGCAGCCGTCCCGACGAACCGCCGTCATCGGCGACCGTGACCACCGCGGTGACGTCCTCGGTAATAGCGCGCAGGGCCAACAGCGTGGCGTACAGCCCGTGGCCACCACCCAGCGCGACGGCCTTCAGCGCCCGGGTCACTCGCGTCCCACGTCCCGGTGCACCACCTTGACGGTGATCCCGTCCTCGTGGCCGAGCCGGGCGGCCAGCGCCTCGGACACGACCACGCTGCGGTGTTTACCACCGGTGCAGCCCACTGCGAGGGTCAGATAGCGCTTACCCTCCCGCCGGTATCCACCGCTGATCAGTCGCAGCAGCTCGAGGTAGCGGTCCAGGAACTCCTCGGCGCCTTCTTGGGAGAGCACGTAGTTGCGGACGTCGGCGTCCAGACCGGTGAAGTCGCGCAGTTCCGGGATCCAGAACGGGTTGGGCAAGAACCGCATATCGATCACGAGGTCGGCGTCCATCGGAAGCCCGTACTTGTAACCGAAGGACAGCACGGTGATCCGAGTACGGGTGCTGGCTTCTCCACCAAACGCATGCTCGATCTTGGCCCGCAGCTGGTGCACGGACACCCCGGTGGTGTCCAGCACCAGATCAGCCTCGTCGCGCAGCGGAGCGAGCAACGCTCGCTCCGCTGCGATCC
>JBOHGX010000057.1:0-2277 GCA_050700255.1 Pseudonocardiaceae bacterium | reverse complement strand
TCTGGAGGCAGACTGCTGTTATTCGGCCCCCGTAGCAGCAGTCTGCCTCCAGAACGCGGTCGTGGACGTGTCTTGGCGGGCGCCTAGTTTTGTGAGGGATTTCTCAATTTGAGGGTCGCCGTGATGGGGCTGGTCTAGTCTTGTGGTGATCCTTTTGACGTCTCAACCGCCCGTGCGTCCCACGGGCGGTACTCGGCGTTCCCGCAGGTAGGAGACGAGCAGTGACGGCAGTGACCATTCCCGGTCTCGACAATGCCCCTCTCAACCACGCACGGCTGTGCGACTGGGTGCGCGACACGGCACAGCTGACCATGCCGGACCGGGTGGTCTGGTGCGACGGATCTGAGCAGGAGTGGGAACGGCTCACCGCACAACTGGTCGACGCCGGCACCTTCACCCGGTTGAACCGCAAGCCGAACTCGTTCAGGGCCGTCTCGGACCCGTCTGATGTCGCCCGGGTGGAAGAGTGCACCTTCATCTGCTCGCGCGAGGAACGCGACGCCGGTGCAACCAATAACTGGATGCACCCGGACCAGATGAAGTCGATCATGACTGAGCTGTACCGGGGATGCATGCGCGGCCGGACGATGTATGTGGTGCCTTTCTGCATGGGCCCGCTGGAGGACGCTCATCCCAAGCTGGGTGTGGAGATCACCGATTCCGCCTACGTGGTGTGCTCGATGAAGATCATGACCCGGATGGGCGCTGCGGCCCTGCGCAAGTTCATCCGACCCGACGGCGGCGACGCGGAGTTCGTGCCCTGCCTGCACTCGGTGGGCTACCCCCTAGAGCGTGGTGAGGCCGATGTGCCCTGGCCCTGCAACGACACCAAGTACATCAGCCACTTCCCCGACGAGCGGCTGATCTGGAGCTTCGGCTCCGGCTACGGCGGCAACGCGCTGCTGGGCAAGAAGTGTTACTCGCTGCGGATCGCCTCGGTGATGGCTCGAGACGAGGGCTGGCTCGCCGAGCACATGCTGATTATCAAATTGACCAGCCCGCACAACCGGACCCATTACCTCGCGGTCGCGTTCCCGTCGGCCTGTGGCAAGACGAACCTGGCGATGTTGCAGCCGACCATCCCGGGCTGGAAGGTCGAGACGCTGGGTGACGACATCGCCTGGATGCGCTTCGGTGCCGACGGCGGGCTTTATGCGGTGAATCCCGAGAACGGGTTCTTCGGCGTCGCCCCGAATACCAGCTGGAAGACCAACCCCAACGCCATGCGAACCCTGCAGTACGGCAACTCGATCTTCACCAATGTCGCGCTCACCGATGACGGCGACATCTGGTGGGAGGGCATGGAGGGCACGCCGGCGCACGCCATATCGTGGACCAAGCAGGATTGGACACCGGCTGATGGAGCGGCAGGGCAGCGCTGCGCGCACCCGAACTCGCGGTACTGCACCCCGATGGCGCAGTGCCCGGTGCTCGCCGACGAGTGGGACGACCCGGCCGGCGTGCCGATTTCGGCGATTGTCTTCGGTGGTCGTCGGGCTGACACCATTCCGCTGGTCAACGAGGCCTTCGACTGGCAGCACGGAGTGTTCCTGGGCGCCACGCTATCCAGCGAGAAGACGGCGGCGGCGGCCGGTGGGCTCGGCGAGGTGCGTCGCGATCCGATGGCGATGCTGCCGTTCATCGGATACAACGCCGGTGACTACTTCCAGCACTGGATCAACGTCGGCAAGGGCGCCGACGCCGGCAAGCGGCCGAAGATCTTCTACGTGAACTGGTTTCGCCGCGGCGCCGACCAGCGCTTCCTGTGGCCGGGCTTCGGAGAGAACAGCCGGGTGCTGAAGTGGATCATCGAGCGGATCGAGGGCCGGGCTGCCGCAGCCGATACCCCGATCGGCCGGGTTCCCGGCCCTGACCAGCTCGACCTGTCCGGGCTGGACGTCCCGACCAGCGACGTGACTGCTGCGCTGGCGGTGGACGTCGATGAGTGGCTAGCCGAGCTCCCGAGCATCGAACAGTGGTTCGGCAAGATCGGCACCACCCTACCCAGCTCCCTACACGACGAACTCGACGCCCTCAAGCAGCGCCTCCCTAGCTGCCCCCCGCATTCAGCAGGCTCAGCGGGGTTATCCGACCCTGTTTTACCCCGCTGAGCCCGCTGAATGCGCATAATGTCGGGATGTCGTCGCTGCGGTGGAGTGGGTGGAATCTGCTACTGCTGGTGCCGTTGTTGATCTTGATTACGCCGGTGTACAACCGGGTGGAGCCTCGGCTGCTGGGTTTCCCGTTCTTCTACTGGTACCAGTTCCTGTGGATACC
>JBOHGX010000056.1:0-56974 GCA_050700255.1 Pseudonocardiaceae bacterium | reverse complement strand
AGCGTCGACGTCACGGAGGTTCCGGTCACGTTGCCAGTAGTCGGCGAGATTGCTGCGGGGTCCCTGCAGCCGATGCGGCTGCAGCCCGGTCAGGCGGTCCGGGTGGCCACCGGCTCGGCGCTGCCAGCCCTGGCTGACGCGGTCGTTCCGCTGGGACACGCCGAGCACGGCGCTGAGCACGCGGCGCGGGTCACCGTGACGCGGACGGTTCCTTCCCGGGCCTACGTGCGTCGTACCGGGGACGACGTGCAAACCGGTGACGTAGCAGTACGTCCAGGTGCGGTGATCGGCTCGGCGCAGGTCGGACTGCTCGCCGCCGTGGGACGAGCCAAGGTGCGGGTGCACCCACGGCCGAGGCTGTCGGTGCTTTCGGTCGGCGATGAGCTGGTCGACGTCGACCGCACGCCGGGCACCGGACAGCTTTACGACGTCAACTCCTACGCGCTGGCCGCAGCGGCCCGCGACGCCGGCGCCGACGTGCACCGGGTCGGCATCGCCCCCAGTGATCCGTCCCGGCTGCGCGACGCGGTGGAGGGCAGGCTGCTGGTCTCAGAGATCGTGGTGGTGACCGGGGCGGCCGGTGGATCCATGGGTGACGAGCTTTGCACTGCGCTGGCCGAGCTCGGCCCACTGGACGTGGGCCGGGTGGCCATGCACCCCGGTTCGGTGCAGGGCTTCGGCCGGCTCGGCCCAGACTCGGTGCCTACCTTCTTGCTGTCGAGCAATCCGATCAGCGCGCTGGTGGTTTTCGAGGTGCTGGTGCGGCCGCTGATCCGGCTCGCGTTGGGCAAGCGCAATCCCTACCGCCGTACAATCGCCGCCCGGCTGCTGTCGCCGGTGACGTCCGCTGCCGGTCGTTGCGGGTTCCTCCGCGGCCAGCTGCTTCGTGATCCCGATACCGGGGAGTACCTGGTGCAGCCACTGGGCATTTCCGGTGCCCATCTACTGACGTCGCTGGCTGAGGCGAACTGCCTGATCCTTGTCGATGCCGACACCACCGAGGTGCCGCTCGGCGAGGAGGTGGCGGTGAGCTTCCTGGCTCAGCGAGCGTGACCACCGTGTTCGCATTCAATGACCGGCCCGCAGGCCGCCATCCCGGTTGGCCGGCGCGGCTGGGGCCAGTACAGGTCGCTGCGGGGCAGATCGCGCTGCGCCCGGTGCGGCTGCGCGATGGCGCGGCATGGAGCCGGTTCCGGGTGCGTGATGAGGCATACTTACGCCCCTGGGAGCCCGAGTCGGAGGGCGCCTGGGCGGAGCGCTCCACCACCGTGGCCTGGCCGGTGCTGTGCAGCGGGCAACGCGCAACGGCCCGGCGCGGGCAGGCCTTACCGTTTGCCATCACGCTGGACGGCCAGCTCGCCGGGCAGCTCACCTTGGGCAACGTGGTGCGGGGTTCGCTGCGCTCGGCATGGGTCGGTTACTGGGTGGAGTCGACTGCAGCCGGAGGTGGTGTCGCGACCGCGGCTGTGGCGTTGGCGGTGGATCACGCATTCGGACCCGTCGGGCTGCACCGGGTGGAGGCCACCGTGCGTCCGGAGAACGTGGCGAGCCTTCGGGTGCTGGCCAAGCTCGGGTTCCGCGACGAGGGGCTGCTGCGACGTTATCTGGAAGTGGATGGCGCGTGGCGGGATCACCAATTACTGGCGTTGCTTGAGGACGAGGTCGGTGCCGGGTTGGTGTCGCGCCTGATCCGCGCAGGATACGCCCGCCACCCGTAACCGGCGGACCCCCCGAAAACCCGGCGTGTCCGCACCTGGTGCCCGGTGTGTCGGGCTCTGGTGTACGCGATCATCACCGGCGCGCCTCCGAGATCCGGAACTGTGCTGTGGCTACCGTGACACGCGGTAGTGCAAGCAGCTTGTGATGACCGACCGGGGTAGGGGGCTAGGGGTGCCCAGCTCGCTGATCTTTGCGGCGCTGGCGGCGGCATGGCTTATCGTCCTTGTCCCGATGGTCGCGAAGCGACGGCAGGAGGTAGTGCGCACAGCGGAGGCTGCACTGGCTTCTCGGGTGTTGCGTCGACCGGACCTTCCCCGTGCGGCGCTGATGCACAATCGGGAGGTATTCATGATCGGCGAACGGATCACGGAGCGGGATCCCGCCTTGAACGAGCGCCGGTACCGACCGGGCCGCGGTGGCTACGACCCGGAGGTGGCCGCCCAGGTGGCCCGAGCGAAATACGTGTTCCGGCAGCGAGTAGTGGTTGGCCTGGTAGTTGCAGCGATTGCCACTGTGGTGCTGGCATTGACCGTGTCGAGCCTGCTGTGGTGGGCGCACGCTGCGTTGGATGTGACCGTGATCGGTTATCTCGGTTACCTACGCCTGCAGGTGCAGATCGAGGATGAGGTGCGGCAACGTCGCGCCGCCCGGTTGGCCGGTTCTCGAGCCGGCGTGTCCGCTCGGGATGTCCCCGAAGAGGCACGCGAAGATGCGGCCCACCACACCGAAGAGCCGATCGAGGAGCCGCCAGCGCGGTCTGCCACGTCACCCGCCGCCCACCCCACAGCCGTCGCGCTCGACCTCGACGACGAAGATCCGATGTTTGATGAGCTCAAGCCGTCTTTCGAGCCGCGCTACCGTCGGGCGGTCGGCGAGTAACCGGCCACCGGCTGCTAAGCTCGGCGCGCACCGCGAGGGGCTGTAGCGCAGTTGGTAGCGCGTCTCGTTCGCATCGAGAAGGTCAGGGGTTCGATTCCCCTCAGCTCCACACCAGCTCAGAGCCCTTATCCGGTGATCTCCACACCGGGCGTTGGACCCTCGTACAGCAGCCAAGTACAGAGCAGGTCACACACCGAGGCTGTCTCCCAACCGCTTCAACGCAGATCGGGTGGCCCTCGACGACGCTTGGGCGTGGTCCACGGACCGCCGGTTCGGGGTGAGCTCGGGCGGCCCGTGGTGTGGGGGACAGCTTGTGGCCTGCCCGTTGATCCTGCCGCAGGGTTGGCAGAGGCTTCGGGGTCAAGGGCCGCCCGAGGCGGTCGCGCAGCAAGAGCGAGGCAGGCTGCTGGCGGGCGGCCCGCGCGGCCGCAGCTGACCGAGCAAACCTCTCGGCGGCTATCACGGAACCAGGGATGACCTCGTATCCGCAGCCGGCGGATGGTGAACCGTTCGTAGACCCGCCGTAACTGGTTGTCGATCCTGCGCTCAGCGCGGCTTGCGCAACATCGGCCACATCGGCGGCGAGCTACCGGACTGCATGACGCCGATCGCCTCGAACCCATGACGCTCGTACAGCGGCTTGTTCCGCTCGCTCGTCGCCTCGAGGTAGGCCGGGACGCCCTGCGCATCGCACGTCTTGAGCCCATGACGGAGCAGCGCCGAGCCGTATCCGCGCCCCTGTTGCGCCGGATCAACACCGATCATCGGCAGGTACCAGTGCTGGTCCGTGGGGTGGTATTCGCCCATCTGGCACGCCGTCTGCTGGCCTGGTGCTCCTGTCCCACACTCTGGTCATCCTCGGGCATCGCCACCCGGCCTTGGCGATCAGCGACCCGGTCGTCCCGGCGATCGACGACTTCCAGGTCAACATCAACGACGCGGTGCGGCCCTACCCCGTTCTCAACACCGCGCAGTTCGTCACCGCGACGACCAAGACCATCACCGACCGGCCCTGCGCGGGCTGGGTCGCAGTCGGCGGGATCGACCAGCTCACCCACGCCGACGACGCACTGATCAACTTCATGCGTTGGCCCGAGCAGCTGACACAGACCTACCGGAGGCTGCTGCACTCCGTACGACACCAGCCCACCGAATAACTCCCGGCGCCGTCGCTGACAGCGCTGACGCAGATGATCAAAGCAAAGGGCGTTTCCGGACGCGAGGTACTTCCTGCAGAGCGCGGTCCCGGACGGTGACGGCTGGCGGCTGCTGTTCGACTCCGACGAGATGATGAATGTACAGCGACACGGCCTCGGGGGACTGGTGGCCGGGACTGGCTGGGCTCGTGCTGTCCCGCGCTGTTGCTGCGGGGAGGGCGCAGCATGCTGCTGCCAAGCGGGCTCGCGACCGACATGGATCATCGGCGTACGCGCACCACGCTCGTGGAGTTGCCGGCTGCCGGGCACTGGATCCACGACGACGATCCGGATGGCTGCGCGAACGCCATCCTCGGCTTCGTGGCCAACGTCGCACATTGACCAAGATCCGCTCCACCCGCTGGAACCGCCACCGAGGCAGCTCAACGAATGGCCGCCGACAGTCGGGTCTGGACTTGCTGTTTCCCGCATGCCCCGCCGCTGAGATGTCTCGGTGACGGGGGCTAACGGCTGCCCCCGTGGGACCCGGCAACCGATCCTGTCGGGACCTTACACAGGCGTTCCACGACCCACATTCGTTGAAACCAAAACAAGATCAAACCGCTACCGGCTTAGTTGTGAAATTCACCGGTTTATGGCGGTGTTTTTGCAGTGTTATCTGGCGCACTCCGCTCGCTGAACTGCTACTGGGACCGCTTGTGTTGGTGGGGATCCTGAGGGGGCACTTGCCGAACTCGCAGCAGGAAATGGTGCCCGGTCCGTAGTCGCTGTGCGTGCCGAGGCTGCTCCGTGGAGGGGTGGTGGAGAGCCGGAGAGACCTGAGTAGGTTGCTGACGTCAGCCTGGCGCCGGGCGACAAAGGATCTCACCGTGCAGGACGGCGAACCATCCGTCGCGCTGCGCGGCCCACTCCCGCCACGCTATCGCGATCTCGCTGAGCTCGGCGGGGTCGGTGTGGGCGCCGTCGACGGCCTGGCGGGCGATCGCCGAGGAGACGATGCGGTCGGCCCACATCCCGCCCCACCATGCCCGGTCCTCGGGCGACGCGTAGCACCAGACCGACGCCGCGGACATCACCTCGACCGCCCCGGCGGTGTGCGCCCAGGCCAGCAGGCGGCGCCCGGCGTCGGGCTCGGCGGAGTTGCCCCGGGCGACCGCCCGGTAGATCTCCAACCAGCGGTCGAGACGAGGGTCGGCGGGGTACCAGGTCATCGCCTCGTAGTCGGCGTCCCGGGCGGCGACGAGGCCGCCCGGCCGGCACACCCGCAACATCTCCCGCAGGGCAGCGACCGGGTCACCGAGGTGCTGGAGCACTTGATGGGCGTGGACCACGTCGAACGCGTCGTGACCGGCGTCGAGGGCGTACACGTCGCCGGTCACGAACGTCACGTTCTCCACGCCGACCTGAGCGGCCGCGGCCCGGGCCGCCTCAAGCGGTTCGGGTACCGGCTCGATGCCGAGGACGTGGCCGGGGGCGACGCGCTGCGCGAGATCCACGGTGATCGTTCCCGGTCCGCAGCCAACGTCGAGAACGTCCAGGCCAGCGCGGAGGTGACCCGCAAGGTAGGCCGCCGAGTTCTCGACGGTGCGCCACATGTGCGACCGCAGCACGCTCTCAGCGTGCCCGTGGGTGTAGGTCTCCGAGTCCGCGCGCATGCCGTCATCGTGCGCCTGGTATTCCACGAAGTGCAGACCACGTCCTGAATTGTGGGAGTCAACACAGCTGGGTCCGAACTCAAGAGCAACTCTCCGAACGCGGACGCCGCCACCGCGGCCGTTCACGCCGGCACGATCGATGCTGCTTTCTGCACCCAATGGGTTCCCCCGAGCCGATTGCCCGAGAACGTAAGAGCGTGCGTGTCCTCGACGAACCGGTCGAGTTCGTGACCGGTCCCGCCCACGAACTCGCTACCGCACGCTCGAATCGCCCCCGCCGAACTCGCCGGGCACAGGATCTGGATTCCCGGCGGCCCTTCGAGAGCACCTCAGCCGCAGGCCGATCGGTCCCCGCGACACCAATACCTGGACATCGAGTTGGGCGTAACAACGTAGCCCGCCAACGACCTGCGGTACCCAAGACCGCCAAGCCACGCTGGCAACGTCGACCGCGACAACAACGTCATGAACCGCAACAGCTAGCGGACGTCGTTGATGTCGCCAATCGTCGTCGGTTTCCGGGCCAGGACGTAAGCCTGCTGGACCCTCTCGGTCTCGTCGGGCTCGCGCAGTAGCCGGGCGAACACGGCAAGCCCGGCTTCATGCAACAACTGTGCGACTCGATCTGGCTGGAACCGGTAGAAGTCGAGCGACACCACATGGCCGAACGCCTCCGCCAAGTGGCGGGGCTCGTCGCCGACTTGGAAGGCGAGCAGCAGGCGCCCGCCCGGTGCCAGGGCGCGATGGAACTCGGCGAACACCACCGGCAACTCCTCTGGTGGCGTGTGGATGATGGAGTACCACGCGACGATGCCGAGAGCACCATCAGCCGCGTCCACAGCGGTGATCGAGCCTTCGTCGAACCGCAGGTCCGGGTACGCCCGCCGGGCCAAGGCAACCATCGCTGGCGACAGATCGACACCGAAGGCGCTCAACCCGAGAGAACGCAGGTGCGCCGTCACCCGACCGGATCCGCAATCAAGATCGCCCACTGGTCCGGCGCCGTCGGCGTGGACGAGTTCGGCGAACGCGGCCAGCAGCGCACGGTCCAAGGGCTTGACCGCGAGAGCGTCGCTGACCCACTCGGAATAATCGGCGGCGACGGCGTCGTAGCCCGCCCGAGTGGCGCGTACGTAGGACGGCTCGATCATGCGAGGCACCGTACCGACCGAGACTGACATCTCGCGGCATCTCACACACGACGATCGGCCGAGGAACGCCTTCTCTCGGATAACTCGTGACCGGGAAGGCCATCAACTTCTTCGATAAAAACACATCGCGGGAAAACCCTCGTTATCTGCATCCGCTTGCCCGGCACATCGGTGACTTCCTCACCGACCTGTCCAATGCCGGGAGTTCCGCGCTTACTGGGCCTGCCAGGGATCGACAAGCTCGATTCCGGCATCCTCGAAATCTTTGGTGTTGCGGGTGGCCAGGGTTGCGTGACGGGCGCGGCAGATGGCGGCGATCTGGGCGTCGGGAACGGTGATGGGACGACCGAGCTTGTCTCGCTCGGTGACCAAGACCGCATACGCCTCGGCCGCCAGGACGTCGAAGGGCTCGACGCGGCCTGCGAAATCGTCGTTGATCAGCGCGTGCACCGCTTCTGCAAGTACCGTCTTCCGGCGCCCTGATGGCAGACGGGCAATCCCGTAGAGCAACTCGCTGACAGTAATCGCTGTCGTGGCGACCTCTGCGGCGGGAAGGGCATCCAGCCAGGCCAGCACCGCCTCCTCCGGGGCCTGGCGGGTGAGCTCCGAGAGGACGTTGGTGTCGAGGACGATCACGCGTGGAAGACCGCCTCGCGGGGCGTTTCACGGCGAACTGGCGGCTCGAGCTCCGCGCCACCGAGGGCCGCGAACCGGGCGTGAATACGACTGCCCAGACCATGCTCGGGCGGTGGAGCAAACAGCAGCTCGTGCAGGATCGCCCGTACTTCGGCCTCCATCGAGCGACCGTGCTGCGCCGCACGAACGCGCAGCCGTGCACGTGTCTCGTCATCCAGCCCACGAATCGTCAGCGTCGCCACCACATTCACCTCCCGATGCTGTCGTCGACTGCGATGCTAGCACCGCCGGCTCGGCTCATGCCGCTGTGCGCGCGGCGCACGCCGGGCATGAGCGGCTACGGATGCGTCGCGATCGGCGTTGCCTTCGTAGCTCGTCGAGTGGGTGAGGTCCAGTGGACACCGGCGATGTGTAGGAGGCGCTTGACACTCTTGAGGCTCAGGCCGTAGTCAGCGGCGAGGGAGACGGCGGTGGCGCCTTCCGGAAAGGTTCCAAGAGATGACATCGCCGCGTTTGGGGGCGATCGAGGCGGGTGGGACGAAGGTCATCTGCCTGGTCGGTTCCGATCCTGATCACATCGTCAGGCAAGTCCGGATCCCGACCGGTGAGCCTGCCGAGACGCTGGACCAGGTCGTCGCGTTCTTCAAGGAGCAGGTGACTGCGGGCGGGCCGCTGGACGCGATCGGCATCGCCACGTTCGGCCCGGTCGAGCTGCGGCGATCCCATCCCCGGTATGGGTTCATCACGACCACCCCGAAGCCTGGCTGGTCGGATCTCGACCTGGTTGGTCCCGTCCATCGTGCGCTGAACGTGCCGGTCGGGTTCGACACCGACGTCAACGGGGCCGCGCTCGGCGAAGGCCGCTGGGGGGCCGCCCGTGGTCTGGACACGTTTGTCTACATGACCGTCGGTACCGGCATCGGCGTCGGAGCTGTGATCGAGGGCCGAGTCCTGCACGGGCTGGGCCACCCTGAGATGGGCCATATCAGCGTGGCGCGCCAGCCCGGTGATGACTTCCCCGGCGAGTGCCGATTTCATGCCGACTGCCTGGAGGGCATGGCAGGTGGGACGGCCATCGCCGCTCGCTGGGGGCGCCCGGCTGAGCAACTCGACGGAGACGAGCTTGCAGAAGCTGTCGCGCTGCAAGCCGCCTACCTGGCCGCCGGGCTGCGCGACATCGTCTACACGATCGCACCGCAGCGCATCGTGATCGGCGGCAGCGTGACTGCCCTGCCGGGACTGTCCGCACTGGTCCGCGTCAAGCTCGCGGAGACCATGGCCGGTTACCACAGACTGCCAGAACACGGTGTTGACGACTTCATCGTTCCTGCCGCACTCGGTCCTCTGGCTGGCCCAGCCGGCGCGCTCGTCCTCGCCGACTACGCCCGCCAGCCCAACCGTGAGGCCTCGGCTGCGCACCAGGCACGGTGAACGCTCAGCGGACCGCGATCGGCGCGCCCAATATTGGCCACCCTCAAGTTGTTGCTGATCGTGGCGTGAACCTGATCGTGCTCGGCACGCACCGCTGTGGTTGGCGGGTCGGATCGCTGAGGAGGACGCGGTGTGCGCGTTACGATCGGGGCATGGCTGCGCGGGCGGGGAACCTGGCGGCCGGCGTGGTGCTTGCTGGGGGCCGATCGTCTCGGATGGGCACCCCGAAGGCCGCATTGGAGTGGCACGGCTCCACCCTGCTGCGCCGCACCCTGGGCGTGCTCGCCCGCGCGATCGACGGGCCGCTGGTGGTGGTGCGCGCCCCGGGCCAGCCATTACCTGCGATCCCATCGCAGGCTGAGGTGGTGGAGGATCCCGAGGAGGGGCTGGGGCCCCTGCAGGGCATCGCCGCGGGACTTGCCGCGTTGACCGGTCGAGCACAGGTTGCCTTCCTCTGTTCCACCGACCTGCCATTCCTGCACCCAGTCTTCATCCGCCGGGTGCTGCGTGCGCTCACCGACGGCACCGACGTAGTGCTCCCGGTCGCTCGCGGCTTCCCGCAGCCGCTCGCCGCCGCTTACCGGGTCGCCCTGGCGCCGCTGGTCGCTGACTTGGTGGCGGCTGGCGATCTACGCCCGGCTTTTTTGTTCCAGCGGTGTGCCACGTTGCGCTTGAATGATGCCGCGTTGCTTGAGGACCCGGTGCTGGCCGCGGCCGATCCAGCGCTGGACTCGGTGGTCAACGTCAACTCCCCGGACGACTATCGCAGTGCTCGGTGCCACCCTGCTCCGCACGTCACGGTGCAGCGGTACGGCGCGCTGGCCCGCAACGGGCACCGCGATCCGCGCACCGTTCAAGCCGCCACGTTGGCCGGTGCGGCCGCCGCGGTGGGTCTTGCCCTGGATCGCCACGTGGTTGCCGCACTCAATGGCGACCAGATCAGCCGCGACGGCGAGGTACCGCTCGCCAACGGGGACACCGTGGCCTTCCTCTCCGCGGACGCGGGCGGGTGAACCCGATGAGTCGGGCACACGAGGCGTACACACCGGGCATGGGGCGCGGACACGCCGGTGGGGGACGGGTTGGGGGGTATGCGGGTCGGGCGCTGATCGTCGATGTGAGCGGCCCGGATGTGACGACGCTGCCGTTGGACGAGCGGGTGCTGCGCGCCTACCTGGGCGGCGTGGGGCTGGGAGCCTGGCTGCTGCATCGGCTCGCCCCACCGCGCGTCGATCCGTTGAGCGGGCAGGCGCCGCTGGCGTTCGTGTTCTCGCCCCTGGTCGGCACGCCGTTGACCACCAGTGCCAAGTTCGCCGTCGTCGCTAAGTCACCGCTGACGGGGATGCTCAATGACGCGCTGGCGTCCAGCCAGTTCGCCATTTCGGGCAAGCTCACCGGGCACGACGCGATCGTGCTGACCGGGCGGGCAACCACCCCGTCGGTGCTGCTCGTCGACGGCCAAGGTGCCCGGCTGATCGCGGCCGAGGATACCTGGGGCCTGCCGGCCGCCGAGGCCGAGGCCATGTTGAAGCGCAAGCTGGGCCGCGGTTGGCGGATCGCCGCGATCGGACCGGCGGGAGAGCGCGGGGTGCGCTACGCGACGATCTCCCACGACGGGCGGCACGCCGGACGCGGCGGGCTGGGTGCGGTGCTCGGCGCGAAGAACATCAAGGCGGTCGCAGTGCGGGCCGCCACGAAGATCGGCCCGGCCGATCCGGACGGGGTACTGGCCGCCGCCCGGGACCTGCGGGAGCGCTCCTTCGGTCCGGCCACCGCGAAGTACCGCGAGCTGGGCACGCTGGCCAACCTGCTGGCCTTCAACGCCATCTCCACGCTGCCCACTCGCAACTTCACCTCCGCCACCTTCGCCGGCGCGCCGCAGCTGGCCGCCGAGGAGCTACACGACCTGCGCGGCGGCACCCGCAGCGGCTGCGCCTCCTGCAGCATCGGCTGCGAGCACATCTACCGTGCCCGCGACGGCCGAAGCGCCCGGGTGGAGTACGAGAATGTCTTCGCGCTGGGCCCGATGTGCGGGGTGTCCGACCCCGACGACGTGCTGGCCGCCTCGGCACGCTGCGATGAGCTGGGTCTGGACACCATCTCCGCAGGGGGCACCATCGCCTGGGCGATGGAATGCGCCCAGCGTGGCCTGCTCGATGCGCCGTGGCTGCGCTTCGGTGACGGTGCGGCGCTGCTGCGTGCCCTGGACGAGATCGGTAGCGGCGACGGGTTGGGTGCCCTGCTCGCCGAGGGTTCCCGGCGTGCTGCGGTGGTCGTGGGCGGTGGATCAGGGGAGTTCGCACCGCACGTCAAGGGCATGGAGCTGCCCGGCTACGAACCCCGCACGCTGCAGGGCATGGCGTTGGGCCTGGCCGTCAACGCCCGGGGTGCCGATCACAACCGCTCCGGTGCCTACGAGGCCGACCTGTCAGGCGACTACGACCGGCTGGCCGGCGGCGACGCCCAGGTGGCCGCCGCGGTGGGCACCGAGGATCGGGCCGCCGTGATGGACTCGATGATCCTGTGCAAGTTCCTGCGCGGAGTCTTCGACGAGCCGTATCACGAGTGGGCTGGGTTGCTGCGGGTCGTCACCGGGTGGGACGTCGACGCAGCAGAACTGCGCGTTACTGCCCGGCGGATCGTGCTGATCAAGCGGATGTTCAACCTGCGCGAAGGGTGGACCCGGGCTGACGACTGGCTGCCCGCCCGGCTGCTGCGCGAGCCGATCCAGCTCGGTTCCGGGCGCCAAGCCGCGCTCACCCCCGACCGGCTGCACGAGATGATCGACGGCTACTACGCGGCCCGCGGGCTGGATCCCGAGGGTAGGCCGACGAGCGAAGCGCTCGCCGGCCTACTCACGAGCGCGACCGAAGGGAGCGCAGAGTGAGCGTCACCCTCACCGTCGACGGGCGGGAGATCACCGTGCCCGAGGGCACCACGATCTATGACGCGGCGCGCCGGCTCGGCATCGACATCCCGGTGCTGTGCCACGACGACCGGTACGACCCGGTCGGGGTCTGCCGGATGTGCGTGGTGGACACCGGTGCCCGGGTCTTCGCCGCCGCCTGCGTGCGGCCCTGCGAGGACGGCATGGCGGTGCGCACCACCAGCGACGAGCTCCACCGCAGCCGTGCCACCTTGACCGAACTGTTGATCGCCGACCAGCCCCCGCGCGACGCCGACCCCAAGCAGACCACCACCGGCGACAACATGCTGCTCGCGCTAGCCGACCGCTACGGCGTGTCCCGGGAGATCACCGCGCTGCCGTGTGGGTCTGGCCGGGGCACCGACACCTCCAACCCGGTGATTGCCGTTGACCACGATGCCTGCATCCTGTGCGACCGCTGCACCCGTGCCTGCGACGACATCCAGAACAATGACGTGATCGGCCGCTCCGGCAAGGGGTACACCACCCGGATCGCCTTCGACCTCAACGACCCAATGGGTGCCTCATCCTGCGTGACCTGCGGTGAGTGCGTCGCCGCCTGCCCCACCGGGGCGCTGACCAACAAGCCGATCAATAACATCCCGATCCGCCCCCGCGAGCAGCTGGACGCGGTGCGCAGCGTCTGCCCGTACTGCGGGGTGGGCTGCGCGCTGACTTACCACGTGGACCGCGAGCGCGGCGCGATCGCCTACGCCGAGGGCCGCGACCAGCCCGGATCTCAGGGCCGGCTGTGCGTGAAGGGGCGCTACGGCTGGGACTACGCGGCGTCGGCGCAGCGGCTGACGGTTCCACTGATCCGCCGGGAGAGTTCGTACCCCAAGGGGCCACTTTCGGCGGACGTGAAAGGCGAACGCAAGCGCCGCAAGCCAGGCGGGCTGGTGGACTACGACGAGGTGTTGCCGCACTTCCGGGAAGCCAGCTGGGATGAGGCGCTGGACCTCGTGGCCCGCCGGCTCAAAGAGATCCACGCCGACGGCGGACCACAGGCGATCGCCGGGTTCGGCTCGGCGAAGTGCTCCAACGAGGAGGCCTACCTCTTCCAGAAATTGATCCGCACCGGCTTTCGCACCAATAACATCGACCACTGCACCCGGCTGTGCCACGCCTCGTCGGTGGCCGCGTTGTTCGAGGGCATCGGCTCCGGTGCGGTATCCACCACCTATGGCGACGTGGTCAATGCCGACGTCGCGATCATCACCGGCAGCAACGCCACCGCCAACCACCCGGTGGCCAGCTCGTTCTTCAAACAGGCCCGCCGGCGCGGCACAAAGATCATCTACATTGACCCCAGGGCTGACCGGGTCGCCGACCACGCCGATATCTACTGCCAGCTCAAGCCGGGCACCGATGTGGCGTTCTACAACGGGGTGATGCACGAGATCATCCGCCTCGGGTTGATCGACCGGGAGTACATCGCGAGCCGGACGTCCAACTACGACGAGCTGGCGCGCACCGTCGCCGACTACCCGCCGCAACGTGCCGCGCAGATCACCGGCATCGACGCTGACACCATCACCGAGGTGGCCCGGGTCTGGGGCAGTGCCGGTGCAGGGATCATCTTCTGGGGGATGGGGATCTCCCAGCACACCACCGGCACCGACAACGCGCGATGCCTCATCGCGATGTGCGCGATCACCGGCAACGTCGGCAAGCCCGGTAGCGGCCTGCATCCGCTACGCGGGCAGAACAACGTGCAGGGCGCCTCCGACGTCGGACTGATCCCGATGTTCTACCCCGATTACCAGAAGGCTGACTCCGCGCAGGTGCGTGCGCGCTTCGAGCAGGCCTGGGGCGTCAGCGGGCTGGATCCGGACAAGGGCCTGACCGTTACCGAGATCATCGGTTCTGCGCTCAAAGGCGGGGTCCGCGGGATGTACATGCTGGGGGAGAACCCGTTCCTGTCCGACCCGAACATCAACAAGGTGCGCAAGGCGCTGTCGGCGCTGGAGTTCCTCGTGGTGCAGGACATCTTCCTCACCGAGACCGCCGAGTTCGCCGACGTGGTGCTGCCCGCGTCGTCCTACCTGGAGAAGGACGGCACCTACACCAACACCGACCGGCGGGTGCAGCTCGGTCGCAAGGTGCTCGACCTGCCCGGGCAGGCCCGGGTCGACTGGCAGATCGTGCAGGACATCGCGCAGCGAATCGGCTTGGACTGGCATTACACCAGCTCACGTGAGGTGTTCGACGAGCTGGTCAGCCTCATGCCCAACTACGCCAACCTGTCCTACGACAACCTCGGCGGCACCGGCAAGCTGTATCCCAACCCCGAGCCGGAACACTCCGACGGCACGGTGGTGCTCTTCGATGAGCGGTTCAATACTGACGATGGGTTGGCTCACCTGGTGCCTGCGCAGTGGTTGCCGGCCAAGGAACTGCCCGACGCCGACTACCCGCTGGTGCTCAACACCGGCCGCTTGCTGGAGCACTGGCATACCGGGTCGATGACCCGCCGCTCCTACGCCCTGGACGCCATCGCACCGCAGGCGGAGGTGTACGTGCACCCCAAGGACGCCGCGGACCGGGGGCTGACGCACGGTGAGATGGTGCGGGTGCGCTCCCGCCGGGGAGAGATCGAGCTGCGGTTGAAGGTGTCCCACCGCGAGGCGCCCGGCAACTGCTTCATCCCGTTCCACTTCCGGGAGGCCGCGGCCAACGTGCTGACCATCGACGAGATCGACCCCTACGGCAAGATCCCCGAGTTCAAATTCTGCGCCGTCCAGATCGAGCCGCTGGGCCATCGCGGATGACTCACCACCGACGGAAATGTCCCGGCGGCGCGCAACTGTGCTCTGAGTCTTAACGGGTGACGTGATATCTAGGCTCGTCGGCGGAAGTGCGGGCTATGGCGCGAGGACGGGCAACCCAGCGGCATCGGCCGCGCCGGCCTGTCGACGGTCGTAGGTCACCATGACGTCGGCGCCGACTCGCAGCGCGGCCGCGAGGTGCAGCGCGTCAAGGCTGCGGAGGTGGCGTCCCGGGAGCAGACCTGCCTCCCGGTAGAGGGAGCGGTCGGTCTCCACTAGATCGAAGCGCTCAAGCAGGCGAGTCACGGCGGCCTGGGCGAGGTCCACCCGTACCGCGAGCCGGCGCAGCTCGGTCTCTAGAAGCATGCTCGAAAGCAGGGCATCGTCGGAAGCCACGGAATTGTCGAGCCGAACCGCCAGCCGGCTTGATGCGGGCTCGTCGACGAGTAGCTTCGCCGCCGCCGACGTCTCGATGTAAAGGATCACCGGTCACCGCGGAGCTCGTCCAGCACGTCCTGGACCGGCTCCTGGATTTCGGTCCGCTCCAATTCGGCGAATCCGCCGCGGACCGTAGCCCGCCGGATCCGCAGCGACGCGCCGGCCACTCGTGGTGGCGGCACGAGCGCGGCGACGACCTCGCCATTGTTGGTGACGTACACTGTCTCACCGGCCTGTACCTCTCGAAGCACGGCGCTGCTGTTATTCCGCAGCTCCCGGTGCGAGATCGTCCTTGGCATCGTCGCCCACCTCCGTAGCAAGCGTAGCACGGAGGAGCCGCGCATCCTGACCTGCGTAACCTCGTGACTGTGGCCCACGACAGCGGCGCAGGTCGCCATGAGATGGAAGGCCCGCATCGTCACTCTGGGGTGGCGGGTGTGGAGGCTCGGGCCGGTAAGTTTCCCGGACCGAGCTTGATCCCCGAGCTCAACGCCATCCAGTCCCGGCTCGGCTGGTTGCCCCGTGAGGAGCTGGTGGCGCTGGCCCGCCGGATGCGCCGGCCGCTGTACGAGATCGAGGGTCTGATCTCGTTCTACCCGCACTTTCGCACCGACGCGCCACCGAAAGTGACACTACATGCCTGCCGCGATTTGTCCTGCTGGCTCGCCGGGTCCGTACCGGGGTTGGCCGGGCGCTACGGATCGTCTGAAGTGGAGTTCCGCGAGGTGTCCTGCCTGGGACGCTGTGACCTGGCGCCCGCCGTCGCAGTGAACGAGCGGCCAGCGCGCGCCGTGGACGCCGACGCGCTGGTCGCCGCCGCCCGCGAGGGTGCGCTGGCGGTGGCGCAGCCCACCCCGTCTGGTCGTCGCACGCCATGGCCTAATGACCCGTACAACCCGGGCGACCAGCGGTACCAGGTGCTGCGGGCGCTGCTGACCGGATCGCTGCAACCAGCCGAGGTGATCTCCACGCTGGCCGAATCGGGGTTGCGCGGGATGGGCGGCGCGGGCTTTCCCACTGGCAAGAAATGGGAACTGGTGGCCAGCCAGCCCGACGGCGTGAAGTACGCGATCTGCAACGCCGACGAGTCCGAGCCGGGCACCTTCAAGGACCGGCAGATCCTTGCTGACCAGCCGCACCTGGTGCTCGAAGGGCTGCTAGTGGGCATGCTCTGCGTCGGCGCGGAGCAGGGCTGGGTGTTCATTCGCCACGAGTACGGTCCCGAAGAGCACGTCGTGCGGTCGGAGATCGAGGCGTTGCGTGCCGACGGTCTGCTCGGGGTGGACGTGCTGGGCAGCGGACGCACCCTGATGCTGGACATCTTCACCTCGCCCGGGGGCTACATCCTCGGTGAGGAGTCCGCGTTGATCGAGTGTATGGAAGGTCACCGTGGCGAGCCGCGGAACAAGCCACCGTTCCCGGGCGTGTACGGGCTGCACGGCCGGCCCACCCTGATGAATTCGGTGGAGACCTTCGCCGACGTCCCGGTGATCGTCCAACGCGGCGCGCAATGGTGGGCCGACGCGGGCCTGGGGGAGTCGGTGGGATGGAAGTTCTTCGCCGTCTCCGGCCACGTAGCCCGCCCCGGGGTGTATTGCGTACCGATGGGCACCACTATCCGGGCGTTGCTCGACGAAGCCGGCGGGATGGCCGGCGGGGCTGCGCTGGCCGCGGTGCAGCCCGGCGGCGCGTCATCGAACTTCCTGGGACCCGACCAGCTCGACGTGCCGCTGGACTTCGGCACGCTCGCCGCGGCGGGCTCCATGCTCGGCTCCGGCGCCCTCGTTGCCATCGCCGAGGGAACTGACCTGCTCGCGGCGGCGACGAACGTGCTGCGGTTCTTCCGCGACGAATCGTGTGGCAAGTGCGTGCCCTGCCGGGTCGGTTCCACCAAGGCGCATACCCTGCTCACCGATTCGCTGGGCAACGGCGGCCTGGACCACGCGGGCCGGCAGCGGATCCTGGAGCTGGAACTGGTGATGCGCAAGACGTCGATCTGCGGGCTTGGGCAGGTCGCTCTGGGACCGGTAGCGAGCGTGTTCGGCCTGCAGCGCGGTGGCACGATCGTCCGTGAGCAGCCCAAGGACGACGACCCCCAATTCGACGATCAGATTGGGTCCGGCGGCACGTGATGACCGGGCGGGAGTTCTTCACCACCCGGACCGTCGGCGAGGCGCTCGCCGGCTTCGCCCCCTCCCGACGCACCGCGAAGCAGCAGGTGACCCTCGCTGATGCGTGGCGCCGAGTGCCAGCGCACGACATCGTTGCGCCGGGGCCGCTGCCCGGGTTCGCACGGTCCACCGTCGACGGTTACGCGGTGCAGGCGGCCGACACCTACGGCGCCTCCGAGGGGCTGCCGTCGTACCTGGACGTCATCGGCGCCGTGCGGATGGGGACCGAGCCGGACGTGACGGTAGCGGCGGGTACCGCGGTGGAGATTCCCACCGGCGGAGTGCTGCCCGTGGGTGCCGACGCGGTGGTGATGGTCGAGTACACCAACGAGACGATGCCCGCCGTAGTGGAGGTGCTGCGACCCGTCGCGCCCGGCGGTGGGGTGGTCCGGGCTGATGAAGACGCTACCGCCGGAGCTGTCCTCGTTCCCGCCGGTCGGCCGCTGCGCGCGGCGGACCTGGGCATGCTCGCCGCGGCAGGGGTCACCGAGGTGGTCGTCCATGCCCAGCCGCGAGTGGCGATCCTGTCCACCGGAGATGAGGTGGTCCCGGCTGACACTGCAACGTTGCGTCCAGGGCAGGTCCGGGACGCTATCGCTTCGGCACTGGCTGGGCTGGTGATCGAGGCGGGCGGGGTACCAGTGCCCTGCGGGATCGTGCCTGACGACCCACCTGCGTTGCATGGTGCGCTGCGGGCGGCGCTAGGCCAGGCGGACCTGGTGGTGATTTCGGCCGGTTCCTCGGTGGGGGCGCGCGACGCCACCGCCGATGCCGTCGCCAGTCTCGGGAAGCCCGGGATCTTCTGTCACGGGCTTGCGGTCAAACCTGGCAAGCCCACCCTGCTTGCGGAGTGTGACGGCGTGCCGGTGATCGGATTGCCGGGTAACCCGCTGTCCGCCCTGGTGGTGTTCCGGCTGGTCGGAATGCCAGTGGTGTGGCGCCTCGCAGGCTGTGGCGCGCCGCCCCCTGAGCCGTCGGTGATTGCGTCGCTGACCCGTGCGGTGCCCTCGGAGGCAGGCCGCCGCGACGTGGTGCAGGTGCAGCTCAACGATGGTCGCGCCGAGCCGTTGTTCGGGGCGTCTGCGTTGTTGTCGGTGCTCACTCGCGCTGACGGCTACTTCGTCGTGCCCGAGCCGGCCACCGGTCTGGACGCCGGTGCCCAAGTATCGATCACCATGTACCGCTGAACAGCGTGCCAGGTATTTCACTACTTGTGGCCATCTAAGTACGAAAAGTTATCGTTGAAATCGTCAACCGCATGGCTTACGTTCGAGTGTGCGTTGACCACGGGGAGTAAGGGGGCCAGCTCGGAACGCCATGGGGGTTACTGATGTGCGAAGGACCGACGAGCTGCTGGTGTTGACACCGGGGATAGAGTTCGCTGAGACGTTACTGTACAGTGCGTCGAATACTGCGGCTATCATGCCGCGACACGTTCTCCGGGTGCTTTGAGATCACAATCTGATAACAGCGTGTCGGCTTCGCTATGAGAGTTCCCAGACTGGTTCGAGTCTTTTGGGCTTGCGTTGCTCTTCCTCGACTGAAGGAGTGGCATGAGTATCGCGGGAATCTTCGCACTTGGTGGCGGCTGCTACGACAATGACAAGCACGACTACAAGTACAAGAGGGACCATCACTACAGCAGCTATGGTCGCTACGACCGTGACTACAACAAGTGCTGCGACGACTACGATGATGATGACGACGACGGCCTGCTGGGCGGCATCCTCGGGTGAGGTAGTTCGTAAACTTAGTTAGCTGTTCATCGGCGGTGGCTTCGACTCTCGTCAGGGGGTAGGGGCCACCGCCGACGTCGTGCTCTGGGTGTGACCCACGATCGTTTCAAGATCGCGTATAGAGTTCGCGGTGGCCGCATATCCACCTCCCGAGCCCTACCTGCGCCGGGAGCCTGAGAGCAGGCGGGCACCCAGGCGCAGGCAGGATCGCCCTCGGAAAACGACCGCTCTACCACCCCCACCCTCGCCAGCGTAACCCCCGATAATCCTGATCAGCGATTCTGCAACCCTTTCTGCAACGCACTGGCGCGTGAACGCAGCGACCGAACGCCGCAGCCTCCGCTGCACCGAGATCAACGAAACCCGAGATCAACGAAACCCGAGATCAACGACACCCGAGATCAACGACACCGCGGTGCCGGCCCCAGACACCACGTCCCGCCGAGCAAGACACACCGATTACCCACAGCAACCTCCCACACCGCGATGGACCGGTGCGCAGTGTGGCGGTGTGCTCGGGGCGTCCGGTGGTGCTTGGTTAGTGGATCGCCGGGTGGCCCGTTGTCCGCCGTGGTAGGGTTTTGGCTGGCCAGAGGCCACTGACGGGGTACCTCGCGGCCTTGCGATGCGTCGTTACCTGAGCCGCCGATGAGCGGCGGCCTTGACCCTCCGTCGCCCTGTGCTGGCGGTCAGTAAGAGTCTGTTACAGAGCGTGGTCGTTTAAGTACAGAAAGTTATCGTTGAAATCGTCAACCGGGTGGCTTACGTTCGTGTGTGCGTTGACCACGGGGAGTAAGGGGGCCAGCTCAGACCACCTGGGTTCGCTGATGTGCGAAGGACTGACGAGCTGCTGGTGTTGACGGCGGGGGCGAGTTCGCTAAGACGTTGGACGGCATCGAATATCGCGGACGCACTTGAGATCACAAATCTGACGACAGCGGGTCGACTTCGCTATGAGAGTTCCCCAGGCTGGTTCGGGTCTTTTGGGCTTGCGTTGCTCTTCCTCGACATGAAGGAGTGGCATGAGTATCGCGGGAATCTTCGCACTTGGCAGCGGTTACGAGGATAGCGACAGTAACTACAGCTTCGGTGGCTACTACGGGAGTAGGGGCCGGGGCCGCTTCGGTGCCTACAATGGCTACAACGACGGCCGTGAGAGGTGCTGCCGCGACGATGACGATGACGACGGACTGTTAAGCTTCCTCCTCGACTGAAGTCAGTTGTATCAGGCCGTTGGTTATCGGCGGTGGCCTCGACTCTCCTCGGGGGGTAGGGGCCACCGCCGACGTCGTGCTCAGGTTGAGACCGTGAGACATTGAGGCGCCAAACCGAGACAACCTAGACCCAGAGGGCTCGGATTTCATGGAATGGAGTGGTTGTGCGGGAGGTGGTGAGGTCGCTGTTCCGCCCGGCGTCGGGTGATGATGGGGGTTTGGTGGAGGCGGCTCCGGCGGCGAGTCTGCGGGAGGTTTTCCGGCGGTTTTGGCCTGATGCTCGGCCGTTTTGGCGGTGGTTGTGGCTGTCGTTGGTGTTGATCATCGTGGGACCGGTGGTGGATGCTAGCGCGATCTTGTTGTTCAAGGTGTTGGTCGATGATGTGTTGGCTCCTCGGGATTTCGGGGCGTTCCCGATGGTGGCTGCGGCGTTTGTGGGTGTGACGCTGCTGGTGGGTCTTTTGGGTTTCGTCGGCCAGTATCTGGGTGCGTGGATCGCGGAGAATTTCCTGCATCGGATGCGGACGAGGGTGTTCGCTCATCTGCACACGTTGTCGGTGAGTTTTTTCGATCGCCGTCGTCTGGGTGACATCTTGAGCCGGCTGACCGGTGATGTGGCCGCGATCGAGGGTGTGGTGCTGTCGGGGGTCATCGGGATCATCGCGAACTTGATGAAGATCGTGGTGTTCACCGGGGTGCTGTTTTATCTGAACTGGCGCCTGGCGCTGGCGTCGCTGATCGCGGTACCGGTGTTTTGGGCCGCGGCCCGCGTCTTCGCCCGCCGGATCAAGGTCGCCTCCCGGGAGGTGCGGGCCCGCGCCGGGTCGATCACTGTGGTCGCCGAGGAAAGCTTGGGCAATGCCACCTTGATCCAGGCCTATGGTCGCCAAGGCGCTGAGTCTGACCGCTTCGCGGCCCAAAGCATGGGCAGCGTGCACGCTCGGCTGGCCGCCACCCGGCTGGGGGCGATGTTCTCCCCGCTGGTGGACCTGGTCCAAGTCGCCGGCGTGCTGACCATCGTGGGAGTGGGCATCTGGGAGCTGTCGGCCGGGCGCCTGAGCTTGGGTGGGCTGCTGGCCTTTTTGGTGTTCTTGTCCCAGCTTTATGGCCCGGTCCAAGGGCTGGGAGCGATGTCGACCTCACTGTTCGCCGCCGCCGCTGCCGCCGAACGGATCATCGAGCTGCTCGATCAGCGTCCCACCGTGACCGCCCCGGCCCACCCCCTCTCGCTGGGCCGCGCTCGCGGGCAGCTGCGCCTGGAACGGGTCAGCTTCACCTATCCCGACACCCAACGCGACGTCTTGGACCAGATCAGTTTCACCGCGCTACCCGGCCATACCACCGCCATCGTCGGCGCCAGCGGCGCCGGCAAAACCACCTTGCTCAAACTCCTGCTGCGGTTTTATGACCCCACCACCGGGCGGATCACCCTGGACGGTCATGACCTGCGCGAGCTAGACCCCGACCAACTACGCGCCAACATCGCCATCGTGTTGCAAGAAACCCTGCTGCTCGATGGCACCATCGCCGACAACATCCGCGCCGGACGCCCCGACGCCAGCCACGACCAACTCGTCACCGCCGCCAAAGCCGCCGACGCCCACCAGTTCATTACCGCGCTACCCGAGGGCTATGACACCCGCGTCGGTCAACGCGGCCGGCTGCTCTCAGGCGGACAACGCCAACGCATCGCCATTGCCCGCGCCATGATCCGCGACGCCCCCATCCTGCTCCTCGACGAACCCACCACCGGCCTGGATGCCGAAGCCAGCCAACGCATTCTGACCCCACTGCGCCGACTCATCACCGGGCGCACCACCATCATCATCTCCCACAATCTGCTCACCGTCACCGACGCCGACCAAATCCTTTACCTCCACAACGGCCGCATCACCGAAACCGGCACCCACACCGAACTCCTCACCAACAACAACCAGTACGCCCACCTCTACCACCTCCACCACCCCCCCACCCTCACCACCGCAACACCCCAATCCTGACTGCCGTTTCTACAACGCATTTCTGCAGTGCTATCTGGATGGCATGCAACGACCGAGCGCCGCCGCCTGCGCTGCGCCCACCTGCACCAGACACCCCGCCCGCCAACCAGACCGGCCAGTCACCCACAGCAACCTCCCCCCGAGATGGACCGCCACGACGCGGTGCGAGTGCGGCCCGGCCAAGGAGCAGACAGGCAGTCGTTCGAGGCGTCTGCCGACCGCCCGTTCGCGCATGCTGACGGCTATCTGATGGGGGGTGTCTGAACCGGCTACCAGCCTGGACGCTGGGTGTCGGAGGCTTCTGTGACTCTTAGCGCGGAGAAGAGCTTCCCCCAGCTTCTTCACTGTGCGTAGTTGTTCATGTACGCGAAGTTATCGTTGAAATCCCTCGTGAGATGGCTTACGTTCGAGATGCATTCGACCACGGGGAGTAAGGAGGCCAGCTCAGACCACCTGGGTTCGCTGACTATGCGATGACGAGCTGCCGGTGTGACACCGGGGGGCACTGCCCGCGTCGAGGTAGCGGCACTACGTCGTGAGAACACTTCTCCGGCACGTACTAGCGACGGATCAAAATCTGGCTGACAGCAGATCGACCGTGCGCTTTAGGTAGCTGCATGCATGTTGCCTAGGCTGGTCCAAGTTTAGCTTCCATTGCGCCTACCTCGACACGAAGGAGTCGGCATGAGGATTTCGGCCATTTTCGCACAGGCTAGCAGCTACGACTACGGTGACTGTGGCGGCAGTTGCAATAGCGACTTCCGCGGTCGTGACGACCCCAACTACTTCACTGGCCTAGAAGAATCCCGTAACAACAACTACCGCACATACGATGACGAGACCGACAGTATCCTAGGGATCCTGTGAAGTAGCTACCAGCCCCGCAGCCGTCGGCGGTGGCCCGCTCTCCCATCGGTCAGTGCGGGCTACCGCCGACGTCGTTTCACCTAACCTCCGAGTAGCGTCCCCATTGTGCCGCGCAGCCCGTTCGTCCGTGACGTCCCGGCAGCCCAGGCGTTGGACGCGTGGCGCGACGCCTGTGCAGCCGCGGGGTGTCCGGATCGGGTACGCACCGAGCGGTTGAGCCTGGCCGAGGCGATCGGCCGGGTCACCGCCGAGCCGGTGTGGGCACGGCGGTCCTCCCCGGCATTCGACTCCGCAGGGATGGATGGCATCGCAGTGCGCGCGGTGGACACCGTGGGCGCCAGCGAGACGGCACCGGTCACCCTGACCGACTTCGACGTCATCGACACCGGTGACCCGCTGCCCGAGGGCCGGGATGCGGTGGTGATGCGCGAGCACGTCCACCTCAGTGGCGAGGGTGCTGAACTGATCGCGGCCACGCCGCCCTACCAGCACGTCCGTTCCATCGGCGAGGACGTCGCGGCCGGGGAGCTGCTGCTGCCGCAGGGCCACCGGTTGCGCGCGGTCGATATCGCAGCAGCCGCCGCAGCGGGCGTCACCGAAATCCTGGTGCGCCGCCGCCCGGTGGTCGCTGTGCTGCCCACCGGCGACGAGATCCGGCCGTTGGGAACCGAGCCCGGTATCGGCGAGATTCCCGATACCAACTCACTGATGCTCGCCGGCCAGGCCAGTGAACACGGCTGCGACGTGCTGTCGCTACCCATCGAACCGGATGACCCGGACCGTATCGCGACCGCGGTGCTGACTGCAGCCGAGCGCGCCGACCTGGTGTTGATCATCGCGGGATCGAGCGCTGGTCGAGGGGATCACACCGCGTCAGTGGTCGCTCGGGTGGGCACGCTGGCAGTGCACGGTGTGGCAGTGCGCCCAGGGCATCCCGTGGTGCTCGGCACCGCGGGCACCACCCCGGTGCTCGGTGCACCCGGATATCCGGTCTCGGCGGCGCTGACCTTCGAGATCTTCGCCGCGCCGCTGTTGGCTGCCCTTCAAGGCACCACAACGCCGGCCCGCCCGACCGCTCGGGCCCGGCTGGCCCGCAAATTAGCCTCCCCGCTGGGGAAAGACGACTGGGTGCGGGTACGGCTGGGACGGGTCGGCGGGCAGGTTGTGGCCACCCCGCTACCGCGCGGTGCCGGGGTGCTGACGTCGCTGGTGCGGGCCGACGGGTTGCTGGTCGTGCCGGCCGGGTTGGAGGGTTATCACCCTGGCTCGGACGTCGAGGTGCAGTTGCTGCGCGGGCTGGCCGAGATCGACCGCACCATCGTGGCGATCGGTTCGCACGATCTGGTGCTCGACCTGGCCGCCTCAGCACTACGCGGCACCGACCCGGGCGTGACGCTCGCGTCGTCCAACGTCGGTTCGCTGGGCGGGCTGGTGGCGCTGCGCGACGGGCTGTGCCACCTCGCCGGCTCACACCTGCTCGACCCTGAGACCGGCGAGTACACCCTGCCCTACTTGCCGCGAGTCTTCGGTGATGCCCTCGCGGTGGCCGATGTCGCCGTGGTCCGGCTGGTGCATCGCGACCAGGGCCTGATCGTCGCCGCTGGTAATCCCCTGGGGCTCGCCAGCATCGAGGACCTCAGCCGTCCGGGACTGCGCTATGTCAACCGGCAGCGTGGCGCCGGCACCAGGGTGCTGCTGGACCACGAGCTGCGCCGTCGCGGCATGGCGCCAGGCGATGTCACCGGCTACCGGCGCGAGGAGCACACCCATCTCGCCGTCGCCGCTGCGGTGGCCGGGGGGCGAGCGGATGCAGGGCTGGGCATTCTCGCGGCCGCCCAGCCGTTCGGATTGGACTTCGTGCCCGTCACCCAGGAGCCCTACGACCTCGTCGTCACCCGGGCCGCCTACGACTCCGAGGTGCTGGCCCCGCTGTGGACGATGCTGGCCGACGAGAAGTTCCGCGCCTCGGTGGAAGCTCTCGGCGGGTACTCCAGCGCCGAGACCGGCCGCCGGGTGTGCTGAACCGCGTTCTGGGGACTGACTGCACTAAACCGAACTGCGGTCTGTCCCCAGAACACGGGGGGAGGTGGGCTCGTGGTGGGATCACGGGCATGGAGAACGCGCTGCAGAACGTCACGTTCGCGTCCAACGGTTCCCCCGCACACGGCTACCTGTCGCTGCCCGAGTCGGGCAGTGGTCCGGGTGTCGTGGTGATCCAAGAATGGTGGGGGCTCACCAGCCACATCGCCGACGTGGCGAACCGGCTGGCTGCCGAGGGATTCGTCGCTCTGGCACCCGACCTCTTCGGCGGCGCCACCACTCACGACGCCGACGAGGCGACCAGGCTCATGCAGGAGCTACCCGTGCAGCGGGCGGCCCGTGACCTGGGCGGCGCGGTGGACTACCTGCTGGGCCACGACGCAGTCACCAGCTCCACGATCGGCGCAGTCGGTTTCTGCATGGGCGGCGGCTTCGTGCTGATGCTCGCTGCCCAGCAGGGCGACAAGATCGGCGCCGCGGTGCCGTTTTACGGCGTGCTCGGTGAGCAGTATCCGAGCTTTGAGCACCTCTCCGCGCGGGTGTTAGGCCACTTCGGTGATCAGGATAAGATGCAGAGCACCGATCAGGTGCGCGAACTTGCGGCGACCATCGAACGGCAGTCCGGCCGCAAGCCGGATTTCCGCTTCTACCCGGCGGGGCACGCCTTCTTCAACGATCAGAACCTGCTCGGCACCTACGATCCAGAGCAGGCCGCCACGGCCTGGAACGCTACGGTCAGCTTCCTGCGCCAGCAGTTAGCGGCCCCCAGGGCGGCTAACAAGGCTCGGCGTCGTTGACCAGATCGGGTCAGATATCGATGCTGAGGTCGGCTCGGATCCTCTGTGCGAGGGCCTCATCCATGAGCAACCGAGCAACCAGGGCCCGGATGACGTCCTGACCGGTCACGCGGGCAGTGCCGATCATGTCGGCGGTCTCGGCGCACCACTGCGTGAGCCTGGCGTGGTGAGCGGGGCACAGGTCCACGCTGCGCCGAACGGGTTTGGTGCGGGCCGAATCCTTATAACCGAGCTGTTCAGCAGCGATGTCGCCGTACCGCTGGTGCCGCTGGTGCCGCTGAACTTCGTTGTTCCGGGCGAAGACGTGCCCGCTACCGTTGATCATCGGGATTCCCTCCTTATATAAGGAGGGTTCGAATCCGAGCAGCAAGCGGTTCGAACTCGATTGGATGTGCCCAACCGTTCTTGGACGGTTGCTCAACCGCTCAGTTCCGGTACGATCCCTGCGGCTACATCAGATGAGCGCGGCGTTATGTGCTCTTTGTAGTCAGTATATCGCTGTAAGTCATGTCGGACTTACAGCCCGTGTCCCTATAATCACCGCGCGTGATTGAGATTTGACGGGTTGGTGGCAGAGATTTCCCGCGTCGATTCCCCGCGTCGCAGCTCAAGGGCAAATAGGAGTAACCGCGGTCCGGTCATCACGCTGCTCGCGGTCGCCGCATTGGCCGTCGTGCTCGTCGGACTCAACGTGACGACGACCGCCCAGACCGCTGCCCCCTCTCCTGCAGCGACGCCCGCAGCCACGCAGGCGCCGCCCGGTGCGCTGGCCCTTCCTCCACCGCCGGAGCCCCAACAAGCTCCTCCACCGGCCCCCGAACAAGCTCCCCCCGCGGTCCCCGAACAAGCCCCCCCGGCGGCCCCCCAGCAGGTCACCTATGCGGGGCGCACCAGCGGCAACGAGGCAACCATCGCCATTGCGGTGCGCGACAATCAGGTTGCCGCCTACCTCTGCGACGGCCGCCAGGTTGAGAGTTGGCTGCAGGGAACGATTGCCGACGGGCGCCTGACTGCGCAGGGTGCCCGCGACGCCAGCGCGACCGGCGTGGTCGAGGGCAACGCGATATTCGGGACGGTGTCGGTGAACGGCGAGCGATGGCCGTACTCCGCGCAGCTGGCAAGCCCACCGGCAGGCCTTTACCAGGGCAACGGGACGGCGAACGGAGTGCTCAACCGGATCGGCTGGATCGTGCTGCAAGACGGCAGCCAGGTGGGCATCTGGAACCGCAACGGAATCCGAAAGCCGGCTCCGCTGCTTGACCCCGAGTCGCTCACCGACCTCACCGTCGACGGTTCCCGGCTCGACCCCCAACGGGTTGCCGGTGACACTGAAGTCGTCAGCGGACCACCGGCCTGAGGAGGACCAACACTGATGGCCTTCTCCCGGACCCAGCCCACCGTGGCGATCCACCGGCCGCCGGACTCAGTCGCGACGATGATTCTGCTGCCGATCGTCGCGGGGGCCGCGGTGGCCGTTGCGCTTGGGGTGTACGGCCGGCTGCACGAACCAACCGGGATCGCGATCAATATCGCCGGTTTCTCCGGGGCCCAAGCGGTCAAGGCCTGGCTGACCACCGGCGCGTTCCTGCTCGCCGGCATTCAGCTTGTCTCCGCGCTGGTGATGTGGGGCAAGCTGCCGGGCCCGCCCTGGGTCCCCACGCTGCATCGTTGGTCGGGCCGGTTCGCGGTGCTGCTTACCGTGCCCGTCCTGGTGCACTGCTTGTACGCCCTCGGCTTTCAGCCGGCTACGCCACGGGTCCTGATCCACTCGCTGCTTGGCTGCTTCTTCTTCGGAGCATTCACCACGAAAATGCTCCTGCTCACCCGCCGCGGGCTGCCCAACTGGGTGGTCCCATTCATCGGTGGCGTGGTGTTCTCCGCGCTCGTCGGCCTCTGGCTGACCTCGTCGTTGTGGTTCTTCACGACCTTCGGAGTAACCCTCTGATCACTGCGGTGACACCGAGTAACGATTCAGTTACAGTGGCCCTGCGCCGTGACCCCAATTGATTAGTTACTGGCTCCCTACTGGCAAGGTAGTGACGATGTCCCACCGCATCCCACCAGGACCTGAGATGACCCGGCGCGCCGTCGTGGCGGGCACCGGTGCGCTGGCCGCCTCCGCAGCGCTCGCCGCATGCAGCAGCTACGGGAATCCGGCTCAGCCGGCACCGCAAGCTCCACTTGAACCAGCCCCGCTGGAACCGGTGGCTCCCCCTGCACCGGACGCTCCGCCGGCAGGCCCGGCAGGCGAGTCGCTGGCGAGCACCGCGGACATCCCGGTGGGCGGCGGCGAGGTGTTCGCCGATCAGAATGTGGTGGTGACCCAGCCGCAGGCGGGGACCTTCAAGGCGTTCTCGGCAGTCTGCACTCACCAGGGCTGCACGGTGAGCAAGGTGGCATCCGGGACGATCGACTGCCCCTGCCACGGGAGCAAGTTCGCCATCGCCGACGGCTCGGTGGTCAATGGCCCGGCGTCACGTCCGCTGGAAGAACGCCAAGTCACTGTCTCGGGTGACACGATCCAACTGGCTTGATCACTGCGACTGCTGGAGCTGAAGAGGGCTCAGCGCCAGGAAGGCAGCCACAGCTGGGCGTTCCAGTGCTCCGGGGTGATCGAGCCACCGGTGAGGATCGGCCAGAGCCAGACGAAGTTGGCCACCACGAGACCGATGTACAGCGAGACCACCAGCAGTCCCGTGCCCCTGCGCTCGGCCCCATCTCGGGCCCGACCGAGTATCTCGCCCAGCGCCAAAGTCACCGCGATGACGAGGAACGGCGCCACCGGCGTCATGTAGAAGAAGTACATCTGCCGCTGGATGTTGAGAAACCAGGGCAGCCAGCCGGCGGCGTAGCCGACCAGGGCCGCCGCGTAGCGCCAGTCCGGCCCGCTGGCGGCCCGCCACAACGCCCAGCCCAGCACCGGCAGCGCAAGCCACCACAGCGCCGGTGTGCCGACGAGCATCACCGTGGCCACGCAGTCCTGCCGTCCACATCCAGCGGCACCGGCACCGGACTCGTAGTAGTAGAGCATCGGCCGGAGTCCCATCGGCCAGCTCCATGGTTTGGACTCCCAGGGGTGAGGCTCAGCGGGGGTGTACAGCCCCTCGTGGTAGTTCAGCACCGCCGCGCTGTAGTACCACAGCGCTCGCAGCGCTGGCGGCACGAAGGAGAACAGACCGTCGGTGCCGATCTCGTTGCCCACCACGTGCCGGTCGATGCCGGTCTCGCTGCCCAGCCACGCCCACCACGCGGCCAGATAGGACCCGACCGGCACCAATGCCATCGCCCACGCCGCCGGTCCGAGGTCTCGAGCCACGGTGCCGGCCCACGGCCTGCGGACCCCCGCAATGCGCCGCCCGCCGGCATCCCACAGCAGGCTCATGACGGCGAACGCCACCAGGTAGTACATCCCCGACCACTTCGTGGCACAGGCCAGTCCGAGCAGCACACCGGCCCCGAATCGCCACCAGCGCACTCCCAGCCGGGGCCCGAAGTCGGTGCCGGCGATGCGACCTTCTCGCAGCACCGTGGCCAGCCGGGCGTGCACCTGCTCCCGGTCGATGACCAGGCAGCCGAACGCCGCAAGGACGAACATCGCCAGGAAGACGTCGAGCATGCCGATGCGCGACTGCACGTGGCTGACGCCGTCGGCGATGAGCAGCACCCCAGCGATCCCGCCGAGCAGTGTTGACCGGGTCATCCGGCGCACGATCCGTACGATGAGCAACACGCACACCGTGCCCGCCAGCGCCGCGGACAGCCGCCACCCCCAGCCGTTGTAGCCCATCAGCAGCTCGCCCAGCGCGATGAGCTGCTTTCCCAGCGGCGGGTGTACGACGAGCTCGTAGCCCAGGTTGTCCTCCACCCCGCCGTTGCGCAGCATCTGCCAGGCCTGCGGCGCGTAGTGTTTCTCGTCGAACACCGGGGTGCCGCCGTCGGTGGGTTGCCCCAGATTCCACAGCCGAACTAGCCCGGCGACCAGGGTCACACCCAGCGTCACGACCCAGCCCCGCCACCGGTCGGTGAGCGGGCGCGGAGCCAGCCACTGCAGCGGACCAGCGGGCCTGGTCGGCACCGGAGGAATCGACCCGGCCGTTGGGGTGTCGGGGCTCGCCTCCCGAACCGTCGTCACGGGGCTGATCGTAAGCTTGGTTGCGTGCAAGACGTTCCGGGCTCGGATTCCGGGGCACTGGTACTGGCTGCTAGCCCGCTGGGCGACTCCCGGGACGCCTCGGCACGCTTGATCGAGGTGCTCGGCCACGCGGACGTGGTGGCTGCCGAGGACACCCGCCGGCTGCGGGCGCTGGCCGCGGCGCTGGGTGTGACGGTCACCGGGCGGGTCGTCTCGCACTACGACGCGGTGGAGGCGGCGCGCATCCCCGGGCTGCTGGCAACGATCCGCGCCGGCGGCCTCGTGCTGGTCGTGACCGACGCCGGGATGCCGGTGCTGTCAGATCCGGGGTTTCGGCTGGTGGCGGCATGCGTGCGGGAGGGTTTGCCGGTCACCTGCGTGCCAGGTCCGTCGGCGGTGACCACCGCGCTGGCCGTCTCCGGGTTGCCCTGCGAACGGTTCTGTTTCGAGGGATTCCCGCCGCGCCGGGCCGGTCCCCGTCGGCGGTGGCTGGCCGGCCTCGCCGGCGAACGGCGCACCTGCGTGTTCTTCGAGTCCCCGCACCGGCTCGCTGCGACACTCGCCCAGGCGGCTAAGGTGCTGGGAGAAGACCGGGCGGCGGTGGTGTGCCGGGAGCTGACCAAGCCCTATGAGGAGGTCCGCCGTGGTGGCCTGGGCGCGCTTGCCCAGTGGGCCGCCGACGGCGTGCGCGGCGAGATCACCGTCGTGCTCTCGGGTGCGCCACCCGTTGGTCCACCGGAGGTGGCCGACCTTGTCGGCGAGGTGACCGAGCGGGTCACTGCGGGGGAGCGGCTCAAGGAGGCCGTCGCCGCCGTGGCGGCCGCGCACGGCGTTCCCAAACGCGACCTCTACCAAGCGGCTGTGGACAGCTCGTGAGTGGGTAACAGTGTTATAACACTGTTACCCACTCACGAGGCCAGGCGGTGGTGTTGCGGCCAGCGTGGTCCAAAAACCAGCTACGACAACCACCGGTCACCCACACCGTCCCCGACATCCGGGCCCGTACTGTGCGCACAAAAGCCTCTTGGGCCTGCGGCTGCACCTCCACCGCCGCCAGCTCATGGGACGCCATCACGCGCAGTGCGTCGAGCACATAGCGAAGCCTGAATCTCGATTCCCAACACCGCCAACGAGGACCAGCGAGTGGTCCCAGCGTGAGGTGTGCAAGGCCGTCCCGGTGAAGCGCTCGAGGCCGGGCAGCTGCGGTATCACGGGTTCGCTGAGCTGGCCGGTGGCCGATACCAGCACGGTTGCGGTGAATCGGCCGCGGGAGGTCTTGATCGAGTGCCATGACGGGTGAGCTGGATCGCCATGGCGAGCCCGGCGAACCCCGAGCAGATGATCGCCACCTGGACGTGCGGCTGGTCATCCACGTTCATGCACGGTAACCGCTGGCCGACCATGCTGCTGGAGGACCCCTGGGCCAGGGGTTCTCCCACTGGAAGGTGCGACCGCGGCGACCGACAGCGCCGACCCCGGCGTCCGGTCTCGACCACGCGCAGGAAACCGTCCCGAGTGAGCGTTTCGAGCGCGTGGTACTTCGAGCCGGGGCTAATGTTGGCCCACTCGCCGTGCTGAGGTCCCCGAGGCGATGGTCGACGAGTGCCGCCCGGCTGGAACTCGACGGACGCGACGAGGTGTGGCACGGACCTCGCGGTCGGTCGCGGCAACCGGATCACCGCGAGACCAGTGAGCTCACGCCAGCAGTCGTCGCGGTCATAGCGGGTTCGGAGTAGCGTGGGGTATCGCCCCGGACTTCGGCGACACCGAGTGAACCGACAGGCGAGCCGGGGCAGGCGAACTCTCTTCGAGCCCGATCCGTGGGTGCACACGCAACGGGGCTCAGGAGGCAACTCATGGCGGGATCCATCTTGACGTTGCTGGTGATCGGAGTCATGGCGAGCGCGGGAACGCACCGCAATCGGATTTCGTCACGCGCCGTGAGCTCGCGGGCGGCCGACGAAAAGCGCAACACTGACGGAGGCCAAGGAACATGCGAACGACTGAGCTGAAACCGCCTGTCGCCGAGCCGAATGCAGGCGACCGGAACGATCTCACCTGTGCTGTTTGTCCGCATGTATTGGGACACCCATGATCCAATCGGAATCAGATATTGCTCCGCGACGGTCGCTGGTGGGCTCCACCGAGGATGTGTCTGCGTCGGCAACACCGGCAACGAAGATCACCGATAACGCGGCCCCGGCAAGACAGTGCCAGCAGTGGAGGACCCGACGCGTGGACCACATGAGCGCCACTGCCCGAGCCGCGGCCGTGGGGAGGTCCCGGAGCAGACCAAGCGCGCCGATCAATCCCGCAGACGGGCCGACCGACGTCGACCTCCTCGCCCGGCTCGACGCGGGTGATCCATATGCCATGCGGCTTCTTTATGAGCGCTATGCCCGCCTCGTGCACTCCGTGGCTCAGCGGATCTGTCGCGATCAGAGTCTGGCCGAGGACGTCGGACAGGAGGTTTTCCTGATGCTGTGGCGCGAGTACTCGCGCTACACCCCAGCCCGGGGCGCCTTCTCCGCCTGGCTGCTCACCGTGGTCCACCACAAGGCCGTGGATGCGCTGCGCCGGGAGCACGCCGCGCACCGCCAGACCATCCCGAGCAGCGCCGACGGCCAGTGTGCCGCTAGCCCGGGCGCTGATGAGGCTGCGCTCGAGTCGGTTGTCGCCGGCCAGCTCCGCGCGGCTCTGCACCGGCTGCCCCTCCAGCAGCGCCAACCACTGTTGTTGGCCTACTACGGCGGCTATACCTACCGCGAGATCAGCGAGCTGGTGCAAGTCCCGCTGGGCACCGTGAAATCGCGGATATTCCTCGGGCTCCGGCGGCTTCGGATGCTGCTCCGCCCGCTGCCGGACGCCCCTCCGACGGCGTGATGATCCTTCGGTGGACCCGGCGAGGTCAGCCGACCGATCTGCAGCTCGGCTGCGACCTGAAGCCAAGGCCCTGGCCGGCAGGTCGCGGGCCCAGGCCCATAGGCTGGGCGTTATGAACGCACCCGTGCTCACCGCCGTGGCGTGGCCATACGCCAACGGGCCGCGGCATATCGGTCACGTATCCGGCTTCGGTGTCCCCTCTGACATCTTCTCCCGTTACCAACGGATGGCCGGCAACCGGGTGCTCATGATCTCGGGCACTGATGAGAACGGCACGCCGATTCAGGTGCAGGCCGACGCTGAGGGCGTCACGCCCCGCGAGCTCGCCGACAAGTACAACCGGATGATCGTGGACGATCTGCAGGGCTTGGGCCTGTCCTATGACCTGTTCACCCGTACCACCACGGCCAACCACCACAGGGTGGTGCAGGACGTCTTCCTGGCGTTGTACCGCAACGGCTACGTGCTAACCCGCAGCGCGCTCGGCGCGATCAGCCCGTCCACCGGACGTACTCTGCCCGACCGTTATATCGAGGGTACCTGCCCGATCTGTGGTTACGACGGCGCTCGTGGCGATCAGTGCGACAACTGCGGCAACCAGCTCGATCCAGCGGACTTGATCAACCCACGGTCGCGGATCAATGGCGAGAAGCCGGACTTCGTCGAGACCGAGCATCTGTTCCTGGACCTGCCCGGATTCACTGGCGCGCTCGGCTCGTGGTTGCAGGCCCGCACCGAGTGGCGGACCAATGTGCTCAAGTTCTCGCTGAACCTGCTCGACGACCTGCGGCCGCGCCCGATCACCCGTGACCTGGACTGGGGGGTGCGGGTGCCGCTGGACGGCTGGCGGGACGCACCGATGAAGCGGTTTTACGTGTGGTTCGACGCCTGCATGGGTTACCTGTCGGCGTCGGTGGAGTGGGCGCAGCGCGTCGGTCAGCCCGACGCCTGGCGGCAGTGGTGGTGCGATCCGGACGCGCGCTCGTACTACTTCATGGGCAAGGACAACATCACCTTCCACACGGTGATCTGGCCCGCGACCCTGCTCGGGCAGAACGGCGCGGGGGACAGGGGCGGCGAACCCGGCCCGTTCGGTGTCCTGAACCTGCCGACGGAGATCGTCTCCAGCGAGTTCCTCACCATGAGCGGCTCGAAGTTCTCCACCTCCCGAGGCACGGTGATCTACGTTGGGGACTTCCTGCGCGAGTTCGGCCCGGACACGCTGCGCTACTTCATCTCGGTGGCCGGTCCCGAGACCCAGGACACCGACTTCACCTGGGACGAGTTCGTCCGCCGGATCAACTTCGAGCTGGCCAACGAGTGGGGCAACCTGGTCAATCGCTCGATCTCGATGGCGCACCGTAACGTCGGATCAGTGCCGCGGCCGGCCACGCTGCAGGCCGTCGACTCCGAGCTGCTGGCCAGCTCACGAGGGGCCTTCGACACCGTCGGTGAGCTGCTGGAGCGCAACCGGTTCAAGGCTGCGATCAGTGAGGCGATGCGGGTGGTGGGCGCGGCCAACAAGTACCTGTCTGAGCAGGAACCGTGGAAGTGCAAGGACGATCCGGAGCGCCGGGACACCATCCTGCACACCGCGCTGCAGGTCGTCTCCGACGCCAACACGCTGCTCACCCCGTTCCTGCCGCATGCCGCCCAGCGGGTGCACGAGCAGCTCGGCGGTACCGGTGTGTGGTCGGCGCAGCCCGAGATCAAAGAAGTCGCAGAGATCGTCGTGGGCAGCGGACCGGACTACCCGGTGCTCACCGGCGATTACGCCGCACAGCAGGCGCGCTGGGCCAGCATCCCGATCGAGGTGGGTCGCCCGCTGGCCAAGCCCACCCCGCTGTTCACCAAGCTCGACCCCGGTCTAGCTGAATCGGGCCCCGATTGGGCCCCGATTCAGTCGTGAGTGTGTAACGGTGTTCTAACACTCAATGCCACTCACGAGCGCCATGCCGCCTCCGCCTCCGCCGTTGCCTGCGACGGTGGTCGACTCCCACACCCACCTCGACGCCTGTGACGCCACCGATCAGGCGGGGGTTCGCGCGGTACTGGACCGGGCCGCGGCGGTGGGGGTCGCTGCAGTGGTGACGGTGGCCGACGACATGGTCGCGGCGCGCTGGGTGGTGCAGGCATCGAGCTGGGACGACCGCGTCTTCGCGGCCGTGGCGCTGCACCCCACCCGGACGGCGATGATGACCGACGCCGATCGCGCCGAGCTCGAGCGGCTGGTGCGCCAGCCCCGGGTGGTAGCCGTAGGCGAGACCGGCCTGGACTACTACTGGACCCGGGTTGATCCGGCTTGCTCGCCGCCCGAGACGCAGCGCGAAGCCTACCGCTGGCACATCGACCTGGCCAAGCGGGTCGGCAAGCCGTTGATGATCCACGATCGGGACGCCCACGGCGACGTGCTGGCGGTGCTCGAGCAGGAAGGTCCGCCGCACACAGTGGTGTTCCACTGCTTCTCCGGGGACGCTGCAATGGCGCGGACCTGCGTCGAGGCCGGTTACGTGCTGTCCTTCTCCGGCACCGTGACCTTCCGCAATGCCCGCGCGCTGCGTGAGGCAGCGGTGCTGGTGCCCGAGGGACAGTTACTGGTGGAAACCGACGCCCCGTTCCTCACCCCACATCCGCACCGAGGAAAGCCCAACGAGCCGGTCAACTTGCCCTACACCGTGGTCGATCTCGCCGCACTACGCGGTCAGGACGTGGCAGAGCTGGCCGCGTCGAGCTCTGCCACCGCCGACCGGGTTTTCGGGTTCGCGCGTCTGGCGACGCAGTTCGGCGCGACCGATACCGCTCACCGATCGTGAAGGGTTGATCGGCGACATCTACCGCCGAGGTGTTTGCCGATCTGGCTACATTCCGTTACCGTCCCGTCACTGTCAGCCGGGATGGGATGTTCTCGGGTGCGGGTACGTGCGTCATGACCAGCGGCGAACGAGCCGTGCGGCCGTGACAGTCGGGTAAGCCTGCCGCTGTGTCGGGGTAGGAAGTCGGCTTCGCACGTTCACGTGCTCCCCTGCCCGGAACTGCGACGACTGGACACTGGTGACCACTCGCACGCTAGTCCGGGGCGCCCTCGTGGCTCTCGTCATGGCGCTACCAACTGGTACGGCCGCAGCTCTCACCATGGGCAAGACCATCACCGTCGAAGTCGACGGCGAGCAGCGGACCATCCACACATACGCTTCATCGGTATCCGGGGCGCTGGAATCAGCGGGTTTGAGAGTCGAGGACAAGGACACCCTGGCTCCGTCTGCGAACAGCACCGTTGACGACGGCAGTCGTATCGTGCTCAAGCGCGGCCGACCACTTGCCCTGACCGTCGACGGGACGCGGCGCGAAATCTGGACCACCGCACTGACCGTCGACCACGCGCTGCGGCAGGTCGGCATGCGATCGGAAGTCATGGAGCTATCGGCTGACCGGTCCAAGCGCATCCCGCTGGAGGGCATTGCGCTGGTGTTGCGCATCGCCAAGCCGATCACCCTGCTCGACGGTGGCCTGCTGGCCCGCGAGGTCCACTCCACCGCGCTCTCGGTCGGTGACCTGCTCACCCTGCAAGGAGTTCCGTTGGAGGATCGGGACACGGTAAGCCCGGAACCCGACTCTCCCGTGCTGCCCGGGATGACCGTGGAGGTCACCCGGATCCGCACCGAGGAGCGCACCGAGCGGTGGTCGGTCCCGCCCCCGGTCAAGAAGATCAAGGATCCCGCGCTGTCCAGCGGCGAGACCGTCGTCGAAGATCCCGGCGCACCAGGCGAGAAGATCATCACTGTCCGGCTCACCATGACCAATGGCCAGGAGACCGGCCGCGAAGAACTCTCCAGCAAGCAGATCACTGCACCTCGGCCAAGCATTGTTCGGGTCGGCGCGAAGAGATCGGCTGCCTCCGAGGGGTCGGTATGGGACCGCCTTGCCCAGTGCGAGTCCGGCGGGAACTGGGGCATCAACTCGGGTAACGGCTACTACGGCGGCCTGCAGTTCGACAAGAGCACCTGGAGTTCCAACGGCGGCAACCGGTATGCCTCCTACCCGCATCAGGCCAGGCGCGAAGAGCAGATTGCGGTCGCGCAGAGGGTCCGTAACTCGCGGGGCGGTTACAGCGCATGGCCGGCCTGCTCCGCGCGTCTAGGTCTGGACTGAACTGATCTGGCCCACTATGGCCCCATGACGGGGGAGCGGCCTGCCCTGTTAGGGCCGGCTGAGCTGCGCGAGTTGGCGGCTCGGCTTGGCGTGCGACCGACCAAGCGGCTCGGGCAGAACTTTGTGCACGATGCCACCACGGTGCGCCGCATCGTGGCTGTGGCCGACCTGGCCGCCGACGATGTCGTGCTCGAAGTGGGGCCTGGCCTGGGCTCGCTGACCCTGGCCCTACTCGGCGTGGTGGAGCGGGTGTTGGCCGTGGAGGTGGATCCGCTGCTGGCCGACGCGCTGCCCGCCACGGTCGCCGACCGCGCCCGGAACTACGCCGGTGGGCTGCGGGTACTGACGGCCGACGCGTTGCGAGTGCGCCACGCGGAGATTGTCGAGGCGGCCGGTGGTGTGCAACCCACCGCGCTGGTCACAAATCTGCCCTACAACGTGGGCGTTCCGGTGCTGCTGCACCTGCTGACCGAGCTGCCGAGCCTGCGCCGCGGGCTGGTGATGGTGCAAGCCGAGGTGGCCGACCGGCTGGCTGCTCCGCCGGGCACCCGCAGTTACGGGGCGCCCAGCGTCAAGGTCGCCTGGTTCGCTCAGGTCCGCCGCGCGGGATCGGTGCCCCGCGGTGTGTTCTGGCCAGTGCCCAATGTGGACTCCGGTTTGGTCGCCCTGACCCGGCGCGCAGCACCGTCCACAGTGCCCCGAGAAGAGGTCTTCGCACTCGTTGATGCCGCGTTCGCGCAGCGTCGCAAGACGCTGCGGGCTGCCCTGGCCGGCTGGGCTGGTTCGGCTGCCGCCGCCGAACGGGTACTGCGGGCCGCCGGGGTGGACCCGGCCGCCCGCGGTGAGCAGCTCACCGTCGGAGATTTTGCACGCATCGTGCTCGTGAGTGCGTAACGGTGTTCTGGCACGCAAACTCACTCACGAGCGCGCAGCGCCTACCCTGGGGGCGTGCTCGCCGTTGTGCCGCAACCGGTCACCGTGCGCGTCCCGTCCAAGGTCAACCTGCACCTGGCCGTGGGAGGCCTGCGCTTGGACGGCTATCACGAGCTGGTCAGCGTGTTCCAAGCGCTGTCGGTGACCGACGAGGTCACCGTCGCGGTCACTGACGCACCCGGCGTGCAGGTGTACGGCGAGGGCGCCGGGACGGTGCCCTCCGATCGGCGCAACCTCGCGTGGCGTGCCGTGCTCGCACTGGCCGAGTACGCCGGACGCCGGCCTGCAGTGCGGGTCGTGCTCCGTAAGGGCATCCCGGTGGCCGGCGGGATGGCCGGCGGCAGCGCCGACGCGGCAGGCACCCTGGTCGCACTGGCTGGGCTGTGGCGCTTGGATATCAGCCGCGAGGAGCTGGCCGGGCTCGCCGCCGGGATCGGCAGCGACGTACCGTTCGCCTTGCATGGCGGCACTGCGCTGGGTACCGGGCGCGGTGAGTCCCTGGTGCCGGTGCTGACCCGGCACACCTTCCACTGGGTCATCGCGCTGGATCACCGCGGCCTGTCCACTCCTGAGGTTTACCGGGAATTGGATCGGCTGCGGGCCCAGGGCTCCCCACCCCGGGGCCCGGCGTTACAGCGGCTCGGCGACGTCGAGCCGCTGCTGGAGGCGCTGGCTTCGGGAAATCCGCGGCAGCTCGCCTTGCTGCTGGGCAACGATCTGCAGGCCGCCTCGGTGTCGCTGCGTCCCGCGCTGCGCCGCACTCTGCGCGCCGGGGTGGATGCCGGGGCGCTGGCCGGCATGGTTTCCGGGTCCGGGCCGACCTGCGCGTTTCTGTGCGCTGACGCCGACGCTGCAGTCCGGGTTGCCGCCGAGCTGGCTGGCGCCGGGGTCTGTCGCACCGTTCGGGTTGCCAGCGGCCCGGTGCCCGGCGCACGTGTGGTGGAGGACCCGCGCCCAGTGCCGCCCCCCGAGCCTCTCGCGCACGCATGATGACCAACCTCATCAATTTCGAGGCCGTCTCGAAGTCCTACGGGATTCGCCCGCTGCTGTCGGGTATCTCGCTGGGTGTGGCCGAGGGCGACCGGATCGGGGTCGTCGGACTCAACGGTGGTGGCAAGACCACCTTGCTCGAGGTGCTCGCCGGAATCGAGGCGCCGGACGCCGGGCGGGTAAGCCGGACCAGGGACTTGCGCACCGCAGTCGTGACCCAACGCACCGAGCTGCCCGAGCAGGTCACCGTGCGCCAGGCGGTGCTGGATCCGCTGGGGGTCACCGCCGAGCACCAGTGGGCCGGCGACGCCCGGATGCGCGGAATGCTCGAGGGGCTGGGCATCCTGTCGCTCGGGCTGGACCGGCCGGTGGCCGAGCTCTCCGGCGGGGAGCGGCGCCGGGTCGCGCTGGCCGCCGCACTGGTGGGTGAGCTTGATCTGTTGATTCTCGACGAGCCGACCAACCACCTCGACGTGGAGGGTGTGCGGTGGCTTGCCGAGCACCTGCTGGCGCGGCGCTGTGCAGCGGTGGTGGTAACCCACGACCGGTGGTTCCTGGACACCGTCTGCACCCGCACCTGGGAGGTCGTTGACGGCCGGGTGGACGGCTACGACGGAGGTTACGCGGACTGGACCTACGCACTGGCGCAGCGAACCCGGCTGGCCGCAGCAGCCGAGGACCGGCGACGCAACCTGGCCCGCAAGGAGCTCGCCTGGCTGCGCCGCGGACCGCCTGCGCGCAGCTCCAAGCCGCGCTACCGGATCGAGGCCGCCGAGGCTCTGATCGCTGACGTTCCTGCGCCGCGGGACAACGTCGAGCTGCTGACCTTCGCTCGGCGCCGGCTGGGTCGCACCGTGCTGGAACTCGAGGATGTCACGGTGGCCGTGGCCGGCCGCACGCTGCTGGACGCTCAGACGTGGCGGATCGGACCTGGAGGGCGCATCGGGCTGGTCGGGGTCAATGGGTCAGGCAAGACCACGTTGTTGCGGCTGCTCGCCGGGCAGCGCGAGCCCGACGCCGGCCGCCGGGTGCAGGGCTCGACCGTCCGGCTAGCGCACCTCACCCAGGAACTACAGGAACTAGAGGACATCCCCGAGTCGCTACGGGTCTTGGAGGCCGTGCAGGAGGTCGCTAACCGGGTTGCGTTGGGCCGTCAAGAACTGTCGGCCTCGCAGCTGGCCGAGCGGCTCGGCTTCCCGGCGTCGCGGCAGTGGACTCCGGTGGGGGACCTGTCCGGCGGGGAGCGGCGCAGGCTGCAGCTGACCCGGCTGTTGATGGCCGAACCGAACGTGCTGCTGCTCGACGAGCCCACCAACGATCTGGACATCGACACCTTGCAGCAGCTGGAAGATCTGCTGGACGGCTGGCCCGGCTCGCTGGTGGTGGTCTCGCACGACCGCTATCTCGTCGAACGGGTGTGTGACACCGTGGTGGCGCTGTTCGGTGACGGACGGATCACCCAGCTGCCCGGTGGCATCGAGGAGTACCTGCAGCGTTGGGATGCAGCTGCGGGGGACGGGGTTGCTGTGACCACCGGCGCCGCGCAGGCGTATCCGACACCGTCGGACGCATCCACCGGCGCTGCGCGACAGCGAACGGCGCGCAAGGAGCTGGCTCGGCTGGAGCGGCAGCTGGAGCGGTTGGCCGGCCAGGAGGCTGACCTGCAGCGCCGGATAGCCCAACAGGCCGCGAATCAGGGCGCGTTCCGTGAGCTGGACGGTGAACTGCGCGCGGTGCTCGCTGCGAAGGATGATCTGGAGACCCGCTGGCTGGAGGTCGCGGACGCCGTTGGCTGACACACCTGGTTGCTGAGACATTGCGCGTGCTGGCACCCACTGCCCGTAAGGTGATCAGACGTGAGCAGGTTCGTCGACACTCTGCTGGCGCACAGCGCGCCGGACTCGCCGACCCGATCAGACCGCGGTATCACCATCGGTGAACCGACGCAGCCGCGCCGCCTCACGTGGACGCAGGTGCACGACAAGGCCCTGCGGGCCGCTGGGACCCTGACGGGTAGCGCCGCGCCCGCTGTCCAGCACGGCGACGCGGTCGCCGTGCTGGCCGCTGACCCTGCGCTGATCGCTCCCGCGGTGCAGGGCGTCTGGCTGGCCGGCGGCAGCGTGACCATGCTACACCAGCCCACCCCCCGCGCCGACCTGACCGCATGGGCCGCGGACACCGTCGGGGTGCTCGGCATGATCGGTGCCAAGCTGGTACTGCTCGGCCCGCCCTTCGACCAGCTTGCCCCGGTGCTCGACCAGCGCGGGATCGGTTACCTGATGCTCGCCGACCTCGATGATCCGGCCGCCGGGCCACTCCGTGCGCCGGTGCCGGTGGGCGAGGACGACACCGCGCTGCAGCAGCTCACCTCTGGTTCCCGCGCGGACCCCAAGGCGGTCCGGATCACCCACGGCAACCTCTACGCCAACATGACCGCGATGGCGCAGGCCGGTGCACTCGATCCGGCCCGCGACGTCATGGTCTCCTGGCTGCCGCTGTTCCACGACATGGGCATGGTCGGATTCCTCACCGTGCCGATGGCGCTGGGCCTGGAGCTGGTGAAGGCGACCCCCTCGGATTTCATGTCCCGTCCGCTGCTGTGGACCGAGCTGATCAGTCGCCACCGCGGCACGATCACCGCGGCGCCGAACTTCGCCTACGCCCTGCTGGCCCGGCGGCTGGCTGGCGCCGACGAGCACTTCGACCTGTCCAGCCTGCGCCTCGCTCTCAACGGTGCCGAGCCCATCGAGCCGGCCGCGGTACGGGCGTTCACCGCCGCCGGAGCGCGGTTCGGGTTGTCGCAGGGCTGCGTGGTGTGTGCCTACGGGATGGCCGAGGCCACTGTCGGGGTCTCCTTCGCGCCGCTGGAGATCGGCATGCAGGTGGACACGGTGGACGCCGACGCGCTGGAGGCGCGGCGGTGCGCCGTCCCAGCCGAGCCATCCGACCGGCACGTCCGAGCTTTTCCCCGGCTCGGGCCACCGCTGCCCGGGCTGGAGGCGCAAGTCGTCGCCGACGACGGTCACCTGTTGGCGGAGCGCGAGGTCGGCCGGATCCGATTGCGCGGCGAGTCGGTGACCCGCGAGTACCTGACCGTCGAGGGGGCGCGGCCCACCCAGGATCCCGACGGCTGGTTGGACACCGGAGACGAGGGTTACCTCGCCGACGGTGAGGTGGTGATCTGCGGGCGGCGCAAGGACGTCATCATCATGGGTGGGCGCAACATCTATCCGACCGATATCGAGCGGGCCGCGGGACTGGTCGACGGGGTCCGGCCGGGAAACGTGGCGGCAGTGCGCATCGACGCCGGTGCGCGGCGGGAATCGTTTGCAGTGGCTGTCGAATCCAACCGGGCGGGAGACACCGAGGCCGAGCGCATCCTGCGCAAGGAGATCACCTCACGGGTGGTCGATGCGGTGGGTCTGCGGCCGGGCGCCGTGGTGGTGCTGCCACCGGCTACCTTGCCCAAGACGCCGTCGGGTAAATTGCGCCGCGCTGCAGTCAGGGACCGGATCGCGGACTACCTGCAGCCCTAACTACCCAGCCCTAACTACCCAGCCCTAACTACCCGCGTGTCCTCACCTGGTGCACGGTGTGTCGGTATCTGGTGTCCGGATCAGTGCAACTGGTTCTGGGTGGCGGCCAGCCCCTGGGCGAGTAGCTGCTCGACGGCGTCGGCGCAGCGGTCCACCAGCACGTCGAGCTCGCGGCGCTGCTCGACGGAGAAGTCGCGCAGCACAAAGTCGGCCGGGTCCATCCGACCCGGCGGGCGCCCGATACCGAAACGCACCCGCAGGTAATCCCGGCTGCCCAGGGACGCTGAGATCGAGCGCAGCCCGTTGTGACCACCCTCGCCGCCGCCGCGTTTGAGTTTGAGCACGCCATAGTCGAGGTCCAGGTCGTCGTGGATGACTACCACATCGGTCGGCGGAACCCTGAAGAACCGCGCCGTCGCAGCCACCGCCGGCCCGGAGACGTTCATGAAGGAGCGCGGGCGGGCCAGCACCGTACGCCGCCCGGCCAGCCGTGTTTCCAGGACGTCGGCACCGCCCCTGTGCGACCTGAAACGCCCACCCACCCGGCGGGCCAGCTCGTCGACCACCATGGCGCCGACGTTGTGCCGGTTGCCGGCGTAGCCGGGCCCTGGATTGCCCAGCCCCACTACAAGGGCGACCTCACCGGCGACCTGGTCGGTGCTGCCGTCAGCGGTCACGGCGTCATCGGGGTGCTGGTCAGTCCTGCTCGTCGGCGGATTCGGCTGCTGCGGGTGCCGTCTCATCCCCGGCGACCTCAGCGTCGAGGTCTTCGGCGGTCGTTGCGGCCACGACGTTGACCACGAGATACTCCGGATCGGTCCGCAGCTCCACGCCCGGTGGCAGGGTGACCTCACCGGCCAGCACCCGGGTGCCGACCGCGGCGTCTTCCACAGAGATCTCGAACTCTTCGGGAATCGACAGCGCATCGGCCTCGACCTGCAGGGTTCCCAGCTCCTGGGTGACCAGCGTCTCCGGCGCGGCGCTGCCGGTGACGACGATATTGACGTCCACCACCACCTTCTCACCACGCCGGACGAGCAGTAGGTCGACATGCTCGATGTAGCGTCGGAGCGGATGCACGGTGACGGTCTTGGTCAGCGCGAGCTGCGGCCGCCCGTTGAGGTCCAGGCTTAGCACGGCGTTGCTGCCTTGCTCGCGCACCACCCTTGCGAACTCCAGTGCGGGCAGCGCCACATGCTGTGGATCGCTACCGTGCCCGTAGAGCACTGCGGGAATTTTGCCGGCCCGGCGGGTGCGGCGGGCAGCGCCCTTGCCGAACTCGGTGCGCGGCTCGGCAGCGAGGCGTACCTCGGACACAGTGGAACTCCTTCGCAGGTTCGAGGCGCGACGCCGGTGAGGCGTGACGCCGGATCGCGGTCGGCGGACCTGCGGCGGGGCCCGCCCTCGTGACCGGATACAGGCGCGCCCAGCTTGAACATCACGAGCGCGACACCGCCGCGTCGATCACGAAAAGCGTTGAGCTCTCCCTCGCCGAGGCAACCCCATGAAGTATAGGCGCGACGGGTTCACCAGCTTCACACCAGGGTGAGCCCCGTTCGCAGCAGCCTGCCGGAGCGCCGTACACACCGTGCAAGAGCGCCCGACACACCGGGCAGGGGAGGGAGACACGCCGGGGAGGAGGAGGAGGGGTTAGGCGTTGCCGTCGAAGAGGCTGGTGACCGAGCCGCCTTCGAATACCTCATGGATTGCGCGGGCCAGCAGCGGCGCGATGGACAGCACGGTCATCCCAGCGAAGCGCTTGGAGTCCGGGATGGGCAACGTGTTGGTGAAGATGATCTCGCGGGCGCCGCAGGTGGACAGCCGCTGGGTAGCCGGATCCGACAGCACACCGTGAGTGACGGCGATCACCACATCGGTGGCGCCGCCATCGAGCAGCTCGCGCACGGCACTGACCACCGTGCCACCGGTGTCGATCATGTCGTCGATCACCACGCAGAGCCGGCCCTCGATATCGCCGACCACCCGGTTTGCGACCGCCTGATTGGGCCTACGGGGATCGCGGGTCTTGTGAATGAACGCCAGTGGCGTATTGCCGAGCGACTCGGCCCAGCGCTCGGCCAGCCGTACCCGACCGGAGTCCGGCGACACCACGGCCAGCGCACGCTGGGTGTAGGTGTTCTTGATGTGGTTGGCAAGCACCGGCAGCGCGAACAGGTGGTCCACCGGACCGTCGAAGAAGCCTTGGATCTGGGAGGTGTGCAGGTCCACCGTCATGATCCGGTCCGCGCCGGCGACCTTGAACATGTCCGCGATGAGTCGCGCGGAGATGGGCTCGCGTCCCCGGTGTTTCTTGTCCTGGCGGCTGTAGCCCCAAAACGGCATCACAGCGGTGATCCGCTTGGCCGACGCGCGCTTGAGCGCATCAACCATGATCAGCTGTTCCATGATGGCGTCATTGATCGGGGCGGCGTGGGCCTGCACGACGAAGGCGTCGCAGCCGCGGACGGACTCCTCGAACCGGACGAAGATCTCACCGTTGGCGAAGGAGTAGGCCGACTGCGGGGTGACCGCCACGTCGAGGTGCTTGGCCACTTCCTCAGCCAGCTCTGGGTGGCAACGCCCGGAGAAGAGCATCAGGTTCTTCTTCGAGATCGCTGACATCGGGGAAAAACTCATGTCCGCTCCTGCCGCGTCGGGTCACCGTCGGCCTGTAGTGCGCGCTGCGCTGCTTCCGCCGCTGGGGTTCCCGGGCGGCGCCGGCTCACCCACCCCTCGACATTGCGCTGGCGGCCGCGGGCCACCGCCAGCGCGCCCGCCGGCACGTCCTGGGTGATCACCGAGCCGGCCGCGGTGTAGGCGCCGTCGCCGATGGTCACCGGGGCCACGAACATGTTGTCCGCACCGGTCCGGGCGTGCGCACCCACGGTCGTGCGGTGCTTAGCCACCCCGTCGTAGTTGACGAACACGGTTGCTGCGCCGACGTTGCTTCCCTCGCCGATCGTCGCATCCCCGACGTAACTGAGGTGCGGCACTTTCGCCCCTGGCCCCAGCTCCGCATTCTTGGTCTCCACGAAGGTGCCGACCTTGGCTCCTTTGCCCACCTGACTGCCCGGCCGCAGGTAGGCGAACGGGCCGATCTGCGCTCCGTCGGCCACGACAGCGCCGATCGCGTGGGTGCGCACCACGGTGGCGCCCGCGCCGATGGTGCAGCCGGACAGGGTCGAGTCCGGCCCGATCGCGGCACCGGGCCCCACCGCTGTGCCGGCGTGCAGCTGTACCCCCGGATGCAGCACGACGTCGGGGGCGAGTTGCACGTCGGCGTCCAGCCATACCGAGGCTGGGTCGACGACGGTGACCCCGGCGCGCATCCAGTGTTCCAGCAGCCGCCGGTTGTACTCCGCACCCAGGGCGGCCAAATGCACCCGGTCGTTCACCCCGGCCACCAGCCACGGGTCTGGGCAAGGGTGGACGCCGACCGGTAGCCCGCCAGCCCGGACCAGAGCCAACACATCGGTCAGGTACAGCTCGCCCTGGCTGTTGGCGGAACCCAGTTGGCTCAGCGCATCGCGCAGTGCGGCAGCGTCGAAGGCGTACACGCCGGAGTTGATCTCGGTGATGGCCCGCTGCGCGGGGGTGGCGTCACGGTGCTCGACGATGCCGGCGACCGCACCTGAGGGATCACGCAGCACCCGCCCGTAGCCGGTCGGGTCGGTCACTACCGCGGACAGCACGGTCATGGCGTGTCCGGTGTGATGGTGCTGGGCGATCAGTCCGTACAGCGTGCCGGTGTCCAGCAGCGGCACGTCGCCGTAGCTGACCAGGATGGTCCCGGACAATCCGGCCGGCAGCACGTCCAACGCACAGCAGACGGCGTGGCCGGTGCCGTGCTGCTGAGCCTGCACTGCGGCGCGCAGGTCGCGGCCCAGCGTGGTGGCAAGCGTGCGGAGGTGGGCGTGCACCGCGTCACGGCCGTGGCCGATCACGACCACGAGATGCTCGGGAGCCAGCCCGGCGGCAGCCCGCACTGCATGTTCCACCAGGGGACGGCCGGCCATCGGGTGCAGCACCTTGGGGATCGCCGAATGCATCCTGGTGCCCTCGCCGGCAGCCAGCACGATTGCCGTCGTGAGGCTCGCGTCTGGGAGCATCGGCCTGCCCCTTCCGCATTTTGGTGATGGTCGATCCCCCCGGTAGCGGGGATCCTACGGAACGCGCTGTTGCAGTGCGGGCGTGGTCGCATCCGATGTCCATCTGGGCTTCGTCTGGACTCGTCGGGACACGCATACTCTGGTAGCGCTCCGCCGCCAGGATTCGAACCTGGACCATCGGAACCAAAATCCGAGGTGCTGCCTTTACACTACGGCGGACGAGCGGGCCCGAACCCGCGGGCACATGGTGACACGGGCGCCCCGCGCCGGTCAGCGCAGCCTCCTTGTGTTCCACACACAGTGTTCCACACACAACCGCGCGCGACGCTCGGCCGGGGACACGCGAGACACGCCATGCAGTACACGGCGTGTCGTGACTGCTGCAGGGCAGGTAATCTACGGTTCGGTTTGGGTTATGCCACGACCGTTACCTACGGTCCCGCCACAGGCGTGAGCATGGTGGCACCTCCGCTGTCGCGGGTGGTCGCCGCGCCCCGGATATTACGAGGAGCACGCCGATGATGCTGACCGCCCGAGACAGCCACCAGCGAACGGGCCCCGAGCCCATCCTCTCCGGCCGGCGAACGCTGGGACCGCAGATCCTGGTCTACCTCTTCGTGCTCGCCCCGTTGGCGGCGTTGCTGGCCGCCGTGCCGGCCGCCTGGGGGTGGGGGCTGCTGGGCTGGATCGATGTCGCGCTGTTCGTGGCCACTTACTACATCAGCTGCCTGGGGGTAACCGTCGGGTACCACCGCCATTTCACCCACGGCTCGTTCAAGGCGAAGCGCTGGTTGCGGGTGAGTCTGGCGGTGTTGGGCAGCACGGCCATGCAAGGGCCGCTGCTGCACTGGGTAGCCGACCACCGGCGCCACCACGCTTTCTCCGACAAGGAGGGCGACCCGCATTCGCCTTGGCTGTTCGGAACCTCACCGATCGCGGTGGCCAAGGGGTTCTGGCATGCCCACATGGGCTGGTTGTTCAAACGCGACCTGTCCAACCCACGACGGTTCGTCCCAGACCTGCTGGCCGACCCGACGATGGTGCGAGTCAGCAGGTTGTTCTGGTTGTGGACCGGGATCTTCCTAGTGCTGCCTGGGATCATCGGCGGCCTGGTCACCTGGTCGTGGTGGGGAGCGGTGACTGCGCTGTTCTGGGCGGGACTGGTACGGGTCTCGTTCCTGCACCACGTCACCTGGGCGGTGAACTCGGTGTGTCACATGGTCGGCAACCGGCCGTTCGCCTCACGCGACAAGGCCGCGAACTTCTGGCCGATGGCCATCTTGTCCGCCGGGGAGTCCTGGCACAACCTGCACCATGCTGACCCGACGTCGGCCCGGCACGGCGTGCTGCGGGGGCAGATCGACATCTCGGCCCGAGTGATCTGGTTGTTCGAGAAGCTCGGTTGGGCCTGGAACGTGCGCTGGCCGACTCCGCAGCGGCTGGCGAAGCTCGCCGCAAGGACCTGAGCGGGCCTACGCCCGATGTACCGGCTGCACCCGCGCTGGGGGAGACGGCTGGGGGGAGACACTGGGGGAAGACACACAGTGCGAGGCGACTGGCCACCGGCTACCCCGCTGTGTAATCATTTGATCACTGTGCGCGCACAACAAAAAGATTGCGCCATCAGGGTGATAACCCTAAAGGATTACTCTCAGCAGGTAACGTGTGGCGGTGCGTGGTAGATATACGCGGTGTGGGAAGGGGCGATCCCACGTACGGGGAGACTTCCGCTCGCGGGGGGACGCTCGGTTGCGGGCCGAGCCTACTTGCCGTGTGCGTTCCACACCATTTCGTTGAGTCACGGCAGGGGGCCCGTCTCGATGCAGTTCGTCGCAGGTATCACCCAACCGGCAGCAACGCTGGCTCGTCGTTCGGAATCGGGAGGTGTCACGACGTTCGATCCCGACGTCCGGGTAGCGGTAGTGGGGTATGGCTACTGGGGTTCCAAGCACATGCGGGTGCTCAGCAGCATGCCGGGCGTGCATGTGACCATCGTCGAGCAGGATCCCGAGCGGATTGCCGAAGCGCGGCGAAGCTACCCGGCGGCGGAGTCTGCACATCATCTCGACGACGTGCTGCAGCGGGTGGACGCGGTGGTCGTCGCGACCCCGCCTTCCGCGCACGCTGAGATCGCCCTGCAGGCACTGCGCCACGGGCGGCACGCCCTGGTGGAGAAGCCGCTGGCCACGACGGTCGACGACGCGCAGGAGATGGTCGACTCGGCGGCGGCGAACGGCGTGCACCTGATGGTGGGCCACACCTTCGAGTACAACGCGGCCGTCTGGAAGCTGAAGGAGATCATCGACGCCGGGGAACTCGGCAGGATTCTCTACATCGACGCCGCTCGGCTGTCCCTGGGCAAGTACCAGCGCGACTGCAACGTCATCTGGGACCTTGCCCCGCACGACATCTCGATCGCCTCGTTCTTGCTCGACGAGGTTCCCCGGACTGCCTGGGTGTGGGCCAAGCGGCACGTCGGGCACCGCCACGCCGACGTGGCTTATCTGCGACTGGACTTCGAGCGGGCCGCTACCCACGCATTCGTGCACGTCAGTTGGCTGGACCCGTGCAAGGTCCGGCGGGTGACCGTGGTCGGCGAACGCAAGATGGCCGTCTATGACGACATGTCGGACAACGAGCGCATCCGGGTGTACGACATCGGCGTCGATCCAGCGGATCCCGACGACCATGGTGAGTCGCACGCTATGCCGGTCTCCTATCGGACCGGAGACATCGTCTCACCATATGTGCAGTTCAATGAGCCGCTCTTGGTTCAGGACAGCCACTTTATCGAGTGCATTCGTACCGGTGCCGAGCCGAACACATCCGGCGAGCGCGGGTTGAACATCGTGCGGGTCCTGGCCGCCACCGACGTTGCCGAGGCCACCGGACGCCCGGCACTCATCGCTCGCAGCACCGACTCAGCCGGGGCGGACTTCAGGCGGGGGGTGGCCTCATGACCGGCAGTGTTCCCTTTCTCGATCTGCCGGGTGTCAACAACGGGCTGCGCGAGGAGTTCGATCTCGCCTGGAAAACCGTGCTGGACCACAGTGGATACATCGGTGGGCCTGAGGTCGAGCGTTTCGAGCGCGAGTTCGCGAGCTACTGCGGGACCCGGGCCTGCATCGGGGTGGCCAACGGGACCGACGCGCTGGAACTCATCCTCGCCGGTCTCGGAATCGGGCGCGGCGACGAGGTCATCCTCCCGGCGAACACGTTCATCGCCACGGCCGAGGCGATCTGCGCGACCGGTGCGCGGCCTCGATTCGTGGACGTCTGCCCGGACACCCTGCTGATCGATCCGGATGCTGTGGAAGCGGCGATCAGCCCCTCGACGGCCGCGATCATCGCCGTGCATCTGTACGGCCAGATGGTGGACCCCGACCGGATCTCGGCGATCGCTGCTGCGCACGGGCTGGCCCTCATCGAGGACGCCGCGCAAGCGCATGGCGCCCGGCACTGGTGCACCACCGCCGGCAGTGTGGGTGTCGCCGCCGGGTTCAGCTTCTATCCCGGCAAGAACCTCGGGGCCCTGGGTGACGGCGGCGCCGTGGTCACCAGCGATCTCGCCCTGGCCGAGAAGATCCGCAGCATCGCCAACCACGGGCGGTCCGCAGCCGATCGCCACCTGCATGACTTCGTCGGGAGAAACAGCAGACTCGACACGCTGCAGGCGGCGCTGCTGTCGGCCAAACTGCCCCGACTGGACGCCGGCAATGCCCGGCGTGCGGCCGCGATGGCGGCCTACCGGGAGTTGCTGCCGCAGCGCTGCACGCCGGTGACGGTGGCGCCGGGCGCCGAACCCGTCTACCACTTAGCAGTCATCCAGGTTGATGACCGGCGCCAGGTCGGCGAGGCCCTCACCGCGGCCGGCATCGGATGGGGTGTGCACTACCCGATCCCCTGCCACCAGCAGCCGGCCCTGGCCGCATTCCAGGAGTCCCTGCCGGTGGCCCAGAAATTGCCGGTGACAGAGCGCGCGGCCAGCCGGATTCTCTCCGTTCCGATGTCCCCAACCCTGACCGTCGAGCAGGTTGCCCGGGTCTGCGATGTGCTGGGAGGTGCGCTGTGACCAATGTCGACAATGTCTTTCGTTACGGGGGCAGTGGTGAGCCCAACGGACACTCGATCGCTTCCCAGGAGCAGTCGCAGCAGCCTGCGAGGGATGGCGACGTGACCCCGCCGAAGCGTCCGCCGATCCGCACCGAACCTGCCTCGGATCCCCGCGGTGGCGCTGCGGTGACGGGGCGCCTGGTACTGGTGGCGCTGATCCTGATCCTGCTCGGCACCGGTGCCGGGCTGGCTGGCGCGCTCGCCTTGCCCAAGACTTACGGAGCGCGGGCGGAGATTCTCTATCCCATCGGCCAGGACCAGCAGGGCGGGGATCCGCTGCGCCAGGATCGCCAGCTCAGCACCCAGCTGGTGTTCCTCAAGAGCCGGGCCGTCCTCGGCCCGATCGCGCAGAAGCAGGGGATGCAGTTCAAGGAGCTGGACGAGAACCTGAGCGTGGAAGTCCTGCAGACCAGCGAGGTCATCCAGGTCGAGGCGCACGGGAGCACCAAGGAGGCTGCGAGGCAGACCCTGCAGGCAGTCATGGACGGGTACCTGGCGCTCGCCGACCAGCCCAGCGGGGTAACCCGCAACCTCGAAACCCAGCTCGTGGCAACACGCGCGAACACTGCTCGTATCCAGACGCAGGTGGAGCAGCTCACGGCTGGGGTATTGGCCGGGACCGCGACCCAGATCGCCCTCAACGATGCCCGGACGCAGCTCACCGCGTCCGTGGATCGGGAGAAGGCGATCCAGGTCCGGATCGACGAGATCAACCTCACCGGCAGGTCAGGACCGAACGCTCAACTGCTGACACCGGCTTACGTGCTGCCCGATCCGGTGAGCCCGCAGCCACTGATCGCGGCCGGTACCGGTGCGCTGGTCGGGCTGCTGGTGGCTGGCGGGGTCGTGGCGGTGGGTGCCCGGCGCCGGACGAGGCTGTGAGGGCCGGGCTGTGGCCGCCCTGCCGGTAACAGCACTCGCCGACGAAGCTCCCACCACCACAGCGCGCGACTCGGCGACTGTTGCCGGCTGGACGCTGGTCAGCCGGGCGACCGGACTGCTCCGCGTGGTGGCGCTCGGCGCGGTCCTGGGCCCCACCTACTTCGCCAACGCCTTCCAGGCCGGTTATGTCGTCCCGAACCTGGTGTTCACGGTGATAGCCGGGCCGGTGCTGGCGATGGTGCTGGTACCTGGTGTGGTCCGCGCCGTGGGTGCCGGTGGCATGTCACGGGGCCGGGAGGTCTTCAGCCGGGTCAGCGGGTGGCTGCTCGCCGTCGGGGCCGGGGTCGTCGCGCTGCTGATGATCCTCGCTCCCGCGGTGGCCTGGATGTTGACCTTCGGGATCCCAGATCCCGCGCAACGGGCTCGCGGGCTGTGGCTGACCACATTGCTGGTACTGCTCGTCGCACCGCAGCTGCTGCTGTACATCGTGTTGCACCTGGGTATGGCCGCTCAACAGGCGCGAGGTCGCTTCGCGCTCGCAGCGGGGGCACCGGCCGTGGAGAACATCATCTTGATCGCCACGGTGGTGCTGGCCGGCTGGTACTACGGGACGGGCCTCGACGTCGCCGACGTGCCCGTAGAGCTGGTGATCGTGCTCGGGGTGGGCAGCACTGCGGCCGTGGCGGTGCAGGCGGCGCTTCAAATGTTCGGCACCGCGCGGGTGGGCATGGTGATCCGTCCGTCGATGCGCTGGCGGCATGACCCCGAGGTGCAGGCGGTCCCCCGCTGATTGGTGCGCTCGGTCGGCGTGGCGGCATGGCCGACCGCGGCGATGTTCGTGCTGCTGGCACTGGCCGGCACGGTGCCGGGCGGTGTCTTCGTCGTGCAGCTGTCCTACTCCGTCTTCTATGCGCTGTCCTACGTCAGTGCGCGTGCGGTGTCGATGGCAGCGCTGCCCGGGTTGTCAAACGCCGCCCATCACGATGACGGTGTCACCTTCGGCTCGGCGTGGCGCCAAGGATTGTCCTACGCCGTCATCGCCAGCTTGCCGCTGCTGGTGTTGCTCGCCGTGCTGTCCGGACCCACCGCGAACGTTCTTGCCAACGGCGAACTGCGGAATGCGGCTCTGATCGGGGTACTCGCCACCTGCCTGGGGGTGGTGGCGGTGGCCCAGTTGGTCGGCGGGGTGCACGACATCGGGCGCCAGGCGCTGTTCGCGCGCCTCGACGACCGTGTTCCGCGGCGAGCCAGCGAGGTGGCCTTCGGCGTGATCCTGGTGATCGCCGCCGCGACGCTGCTGGTGCCCGCCGACGGGTCGCGCCTGGTCTGGCTGGTCGGAGCCATCCTGGCCGGTGAGCTCGCCGCCGCCGCGATGGTGCTGGTCGCATTGCGCCAGGTGATCCGGCCCGAGCGGTTCATCGAGTTTCGGCCCCTTGCCGGCGCCCTGGTGGCCACGATCGCGATGGTGCCGGTGGCCGCCACGGCGTGGTGGTTACAGCACGTCACGAGCATCGGCCGGCTCGGTGATCTCGCCCTGCTCACCCTGGGTGGTGTCCTGGCACTCGGGGTTTACGTCCTGGTAATCCGTGTCGCGGTGCCGCGAAGGATCGGTGGTGGGTCATGACCCGAACGCTTCCGCCCGGCCCTGGACCAAGTCCCGCCTCCGGCGGGTCCGGCCCGATCCCCGTCTCCGGCGGGACTGACCCGGTCCCTGCCGCTGGGGAGAGCTGGTCAGTCCCGGTGATCAGCCGCCGGCTCGGGCTGGGAGCTGCCGGCTGCGCCCTGGTCGGCGGGGTCCTCGCGGTCGCGGCCGGGCCGATGATCGTCCTCGCCGTCATCGGGGCGCTGGCCGTGATCGGGCTGTTCGCCGCGGCGGCCTACCGGCCGGTCTTCGCGACGTATGCCTACCTGGGCACCCTGCCCATCATCGCCGGCATCGACCGCGGCAACCTGATCCCGCTGGTACGTCCCAACGAGGCGTTGCTGGCCGTGTTGCTGGCTGGGGCGGTGGTCGGCGGTTACCTCCGATGGTGCCGGGGCGATCGGGTGCCGATACGGCTGCATCAACTCGACATCCCGATCGGTGTTTTCCTGCTGATGTCGACGGCGTGGCCGCTGCTGTCCATGATTTTGCGCGGTCAGACACCGGTAATCACTGACCTGGCCGCCGTGCTGCCGGTGTGCAAACTCGTCGCCATCTACCTGCTAGTGCGCTTGACCGTCAGCACCGAGGCCCAGCTGGTGCGGTGCTTCCGGCTGATCATCTGGCCGGGGGCTGTGGTCGCGGTGATCGCAATCCTGCAGACCCTGAATTTCGGCCCGGTCGTGGCGTTGCTGCGGGCCATCTGGACCCCGAACACCAACCTGGCGGCGCTCGCCGAGCGCGGCACCACGACGCTCGGCTCGCCACTGGCCACCGGCGACTACATCATCATCTGCCTGACCCTGGTGATCTGCTGCGCGGCTCGGGGGCTGCTGGATTACCGGGAGCGGCTGGCGCTGGGCGCCGTACTCGGTGCGGGGGTGCTGGCCGCAGGCCAGTTCTCCACCTGGATCTCCGCGGCCGTGGTGGCCGGTCTCATCATGTGGCGCTTCAGCATGGTGCGACGCAGCTCGCTGCGGTTCCTGTGGCTCGTCCCGCTCGCGTTCGCGTTCGGCGCGCCTGCGTTGATCGGCCGGCTGGAGGGGTTCGGCGAGTACGGAGTGCCGCGCAGCTGGATCGGCCGCTGGAACAACCTGTCCGACTTCTACCTACCCAGGTTCGACTTCATCAACGTCCTGCTCGGAGTATCGCCCAACTCGGTGCTGCCGGCACCCGAGAGGTGGCGCGAGGTCATCTATCTGGAGGGCGGCTACCTGCAGTTGCTCTGGATCGGCGGCATCCCCCTGCTGGTCGCTTTCATCTGGCTGGCGGTCGCGGTGCTGCGCAGGACCAGGGAGCTCATGGAGCGGCCGGGAGCCGTCGGCTCGGCGGCCTCGGCGCTGTGGGTCTGCTGGTGGTTTGTGCTCATCCTCACCGTCATCGATCCGCACCTGACGCTCCGAGGCACCGGGGACGTGCTTTTCATGCTGATGGGAATCACCACGGGGAGGCTCAGTGTCCAGCGGCGTTGAACAAGTACGCTTACCCGCTCGTTGGGAATCGGCTGCCCGGCGCGCGGTCGATCTCGGGGTGGTGTCGATCGCACTGCTGGTGCTCGTGATCCCGATGCTGCTCGTCGCCCTGGCGATCAAGTTGGGGACTCCGGGCCCGGCGTTGTACCGCCAGCAGCGGGTAGGCCGGGGGGGTCGGCCGTTCACGATGTACAAGTTCCGCACCATGCAGGTGGGCGGCTCCGACGCGCAACACCGCGAGCTCATCGCTCGTGAGCTGCGGGGTGAGGACACCTCGGTCGGCGGCAGCTGGAAGATCGACAGTGACCCGCGGGTGACCCGGATCGGCTCGATCCTGCGGCGCACGAGCGCCGATGAGCTTCCCCAGCTCATCAACGTCCTGCGGGGCCAGATGGCGCTGGTCGGCCCCCGCCCGTGCCTGGAGTGGGAAGCCGAGATGTTCCCGCCCAAGTACGCGGGGCGCTTCGACGTCCCGCCCGGTCTCACCGGGCTCTGGCAGGTCAGCGGGCGCAGCACGATGGGCACGCTGGAGATGTTGGAACTCGATCTGACCTATGTGCGTGGCTGGAGTTTCTGGACCGATCTCACGATCCTCCTGCGAACCGTCCCGACGCTGCTACGGGGGCATGGCGCACGCTGACCAGGATTTGTCTGCCGGCAATTGGGGGAAGCCTTGACGGCCGTCGCTACCTCGACTTTCGCAATCCCGCGGCTAACGCGCCGGGCCCGGGCGGCCCTGCTCACGGTCCACATCGCGGTCTCCGTGGGGTGGCTCGGACTCGACGGTGCTTTGGTGGCGCTGGAGGTTACCGGCCTGTCCGCCGGTGACCCGGTAGTGCAGGGAGGCATTGCCGCCGCGATGGGCGCGCTCGCTTCGTGGGTGCTGATCCCGGTCGTGGCCGCATCACTGGTCACTGGGCTGGTGCTCGCGCTGTCCACCCCGTGGGGGCTGGTGCGGCACTGGTGGGTCCTCTCCAAGTGCGGGATCGCCGTCGTGTTGACCACGACCGGGCTGCTGTTGATGCTGCCTCGGCTGCATCAGATCGCCGCCGGAGAAGGTGAACCGGTCCAGATGCAGACGCTGCTCGCGAGGTCGCTCGCGCTGGTGCTGCTGCTCGCGGCGACGGGGATCTCGGTGGTCAAGCCATGGGGCAAGACACCGCACGGTCGGGCGGCACAGGCGGTCGGCAAGCGACCCGTGAAACGGCCGGATCACCTGGTTCAGCAGAAGTAGCGGTACAGCAGTGCCCCGGCCTGCCTGGTCACCTCGTCCGGTACCGCATCGTCGGTGAGCAGCCGGGTGAGTTCGGCGAGCATCGAGCCGGCCTCAGCGCTGCTGCGGGCCTGTTCGCCGCCGGCGCGCAGCGTCACGATGGTGCGTTGCTCGGTAGCCCACTTGCGCTTGTACGCGATCAATCCTGGCTGGTCGAGGTCGCTGAGCCCCCAGTCGACGAGCCGGGCACCCCGCTCAACCCCCCAGCGGATACCGGCCCAGAAGATCGCGTCGTTCGGGCGCAGCGCCAGGTGTTCGTGGCGCGACGCGCCGAACTTGTAGTAGAGCAGGTCGCCCCAGGTGAGGAAGACCGCGCCGGCGATCAGCTCCTCGCCGGCGTGCGCGAGCATCGTCACGATCGCGTCACCGGGCGAGAAGACCTCCCAGATGTGGTCGAACAGCTCGCAGGGCTGGGCCAGCAGCCGGTACTTGCGTTTGCGCAGCAGGACATGCAGCCCGTGAAACCGGCGCACGGCATCCAGGCCGGTGTGCGCCTCGACCCGGACGCCGGCGCGCTCGGAGATCGCGATGTTGCGGCGAGCATGCTGGGACAGCCGCTGCCGGATCTCCTCGACGCTGCCGTCCAGCGGCGTACCGTGCCATGCCGCCATCGCGACCTGGTCGAAGCGGGGATCGCCGACGGGTACAGCGGTGTCGAAGCACCGCAGCGTCAACGGAGCAGCGGTGGTGATGACACCGTCCACCAAGGCTTTCCCATCGACCTGGTCCTCGATCAAGGGGTCGGCGCGGTCGGAGAACGGCAAGCTGGACAACCGGTCGCCGCGGATGTCGCTGATCGGGACCCAGGCCAGTCCGGCGCGTGGTTCTCCGTCCCAGCCGAGGAGAATGCTGCCGTTCGGGGTGAAGCCGTAGGTGGCACACACCGCGTCGATCCACGGCGGCGACGTGAACACGCTGCCGCGTGGGCCCAGCGCGAGCTGGCGCCAGCGGGCATCGCTGCGTGGGTCGACGAGCACTACCTCCGAGTTCACGGAGGCGACGGTACCGATTCGCTGTTACCAGCGGAGCAGGTAGGGGGGCGGCGTGCTGGTGCGCCGGATGGAGGTTTGCAGGGTTGCGAGCATGTCGTTGACGGTGATCGAGTCCGCGTCGCGGTGCATCGCCAGACCCCGGCGGGCGAGTTCGGTGGCCAGCTCGTGCTGGTGGTCATCGACCTGCTCACCCCGCGCGCTGTCCCGGGTGGCCAGGATCGGGTACCGCCCGGCACCCAGCGCGGCCAGCGCCGACCCGCTACCGGCGTGGCTGATCACGACG
>JBOHGX010000055.1:0-24553 GCA_050700255.1 Pseudonocardiaceae bacterium | reverse complement strand
GTTCGAGCGAGGCGACGCCCGCCTGTAAACGAATCAGCTCCCGTGGTCGCCTGAATGCATCGCCGGGCTATCAGCGTCGACGTTTTCCTCACGAGAAACACCGGTATCCAGCCGGTCCGAACGGCGCGTCGCCTCAGAGTCCGTACGCGGTGGCTCGTTTCCCGACGTGCTGGTAGATATCCCAACGCCCTGAGGGCCTGCCGGTGCCATATCGGTGTCGCTTACACCCTCGCGCTCGACTTGCGAGACCTGCCGGGGTGGCTCCGTCGAATAACCCGCGTCGAATAACCCGCGTCGAATGTGGTGGAATTGACAAGTCGCCGGGTGACCTCGCTTCTCGTCTGGCTCGGCACATCTCTGGCCGGAGGCGGCCTGCACGAGTTGCGGGTCGGTACTATTTGAAGATGTCTTTGATCTTTTCGCCCGCCTGCTTGAGGTTTCCCTTGGCCTGATCCGTCTGACCTTCAGCCTTGAGCTGCTCGTCATCGGTCGCCCTACCGGCGGTCTCCTTGCCTTTCCCCTTCATCTCCTCGGCCTTGTTCCTGGCCTTGTCGGCAAGGCTCATGACATCCTCCTTTACGTATACGGCGCGTATCGCGTTAATGATCCAGAGGGTCAGGTCAAGCTCAGGTCTGGTGCCGCTTTTGGTCTCCGGCCTCAACATCACTCGGAGGGTTATCAGCGGTAGCCGGATCGGGCTCTTTGTTGCCTGCGCCGAGATTCGTTTGTTCGCCTAGAGTGCCCACACGTTCCTTCAGCTCCTCCGCCGACGGCGCGTCCTCAGATGAAGGCTGGTTGGCTGACATCCTGGCTCCTCTCCCTGGTGGGAAAACCCTAGGAAGACTACCCCCAAAAGATCGGTGGCAAACTCACTCATGTTGGGCATCGACCAGCACTACCCGAATGGGCGAACAAGTGAACAGATGCCTATATATCGCAGTTGCATATGACTGCTGATAAGCTGGTAGATTGCACTCGTCGGCCCGGGCCAGTCGGTTCAACTCCGCTGCCGGCAGGGTCGCCGTGCGCCGCAGTCTGGCCGGTCTGGGAGGATCTGGACTGTCGCCGAGCCGACGCGGAAGGGATCACGTGGACACCAGCGAAGCAGGCGATCTGCAGGTACAGCTGGCGGACGGCCCGAACGACCGGGCGGCGGTCCCGACGGCGATCGAGCGGGCCGCGCGCGAGGAAGCGGCGCGCAACAACGCTGCTGATAGCAAGCTGTCCGACGTCAGTTCGCTGCAGGTCGGACCGTCGGCCGCGTCGGTGTCCATGGCGCGGGTCCTGCACCGAGTGGTGATGCCCCGGGCCGACGATCCCCCTGACGTACGCCCGCTCTACCTGGACGAACCGGAGAACCTGCACGGTCGCACCCCTGAAGTCGTCTCCAGGTCGACGGTGCGGCTGCCGCCGTGGAGCCAGCTGTCATTCGCGACCTACTTCAATGCCTTCCCGGCCAGCTACTGGAAGCGCTGGACCCGGGTGGAGGAGGTGGCGCTACGGCTTTCCGTGCAGGGCGGCGGGCGGGTGGACCTCTACCGCTCCAAGCCTGATGGCGACGTCGTGCACCTGGAGGGTAAGCAACTCGACACCGGCGACAGTGTGATCGAGCTGGAGTTCCGGAAGTCCCTGGCGCCGTTCGAGGACGGTGGTTGGGTCTGGTTCGACGTCGCCACCGAGCGGGAGTCACTGACCATCGCCGATGGCGCGTGGATCGTCGACGAGCCACTGCCGACACAACCGCTGGCAGTGGCGATCACGACCTTCAACCGTCCGGCCGACTGCGTCACCGCGCTGGCTGGGCTGGCGGAGGACTCGGCAGTGCTCGATGTCGTCGCGAAGGTGATCGTTGTCGATCAGGGCAGCGTCAAGGTATCTGATCAACAGGCCTTCGACACTGTCGCGGCCCAGCTGGGTGATCGGCTGGACGTGATCAACCAGGACAACCTCGGCGGTTCTGGCGGGTTCACTCGCGGCATGCTCGAGGCGCTGCGCACTCCCGGTATCGAGCACGTGATGGTGATGGACGACGACGTCCGGCTGGAGCCGGACAGCGTGCTACGCGCACACGCCTTCGCCAGCGCGACGTCATCGCCGCTGATCGTCGGTGCTCAGATGCTCAACCTGCAGTCCCGCAGCCAGCTGCATGCCATGGGCGAGATCGTGGACGTGCGGACCAGCTTCTGGCGTCCGGCACCCGGGTCGGTCTACGAGCACGACTTCGCCAAGATGACGCTGCGCCAGCAACGTTTGCTGCACGCCCGCATCCACTCCACCTACAACGGCTGGTGGATGTGCCTTTTCCCCCGCGAGGTGCTCGAACGCACCGGCCTGCCGCTGCCGCTGTTCATCAAGTGGGACGACGCGGAGTACGCGCTGCGGGCTGGTGAGTGCGGCTTTCCGACCGTCACCCTGCCCGGCTCGGCCATCTGGCACATGCCCTGGACCGACAAGGACGACGCGACCGACTGGACAGCGTATTTCCACCTACGCAACCGGCTGATCACCCTGGCGTTGCACAGCCCGTATGACGTCCGCAGGGCGCTTGTGCAAGATGGCCTGCGCAACACCTTCAAGCACCTGATGGCAATGGAGTACTCGACCGTAGCGCTGCACAATAAGTCGATCGAGGATTTCCTCGCCGGGCCGGATGGTTTGTTCGATTCGCTACGCGATGCGTTGCCTGCCGTCCGTGCGTTGCGCGAAGGCTACGACGACGCCCGGATTCTTCCGTCGGCCCAGAAACTGCCGATGCCGTTGTTCGATCCGGTGCGTATCGAACAGTTGCTCGAGCCACCGGTGCACCCGGCGGCCATCGTCAAGCGCGCGCTGTCCACGGTGTCCCATCACCTGCGCCCGCCGGCGCCGCCGAGCCGGGACCGGCCCCAGATCAACGTGCCGGCCCGCAACGCCCGGTGGTTCCTGCTCGGCATGGTGGATTCAGCCACGGTCTCGAACGCTGACGGCAGCGGCGTCGCTTTCCGCAAGCGGGATCCGCAGCAGTTCCGCTCCTTGCTGGCTCGCACCGTCGTGCTGTACCGCAGGATGGTGGCGGAGTGGAGCATGACGGCGCAGCGCTACCGTGCCGCAGTGCCCGAACTTACCTCCGTCGATTCCTGGGAACAGATGTTCAAGGGCAACCAACCGTGACGGTGACTCGCAACGCGATCCCCTCGCCAGGACAGCTATTTGTCCCATTGTTCGACGACTGAATCCTGGATCTTGGTGATAACGAGTACTACCTGCTCGTTATTAGACGTGTAGGCCACGTACCGGAACTCGATTCCATATTCCGCCGCGAACTCCTGCCAGGCGCGGTGTTCGTGCTGTTCCCATCCTGGGTAGTTGAAGTACTCGTCGAATACGATGACGCTCCCAGGCTGTAGCCGGGGACCGACGTGCTTAAGGACGGTGGCCGTTGACGAGTACAGGTCTGCGTCCATATGCAGAAATGCCACCGGCCCGGGGTGACCTGCGAGGAAATCGGGTAGGGTGTCCTCGAACCATCCGACAACCAGTTCAGCACCGGGAACATCAGGCAGATGGTCGGTTCGGAATGTGCCCGCTGGTATGTTCGGCCGCCAATCCTCGGGAAGGCCCTGGAAGGAATCGAAGCCGAAAACCTGCTTACTCCCACGTGCGTCGGCAATCACGACGAGTGTACGACCGGTGGCTACGCCGAATTCGAGTGCCATCCCCACGCCGGGAGCGAGGGAGAGGGCATGCTCCAACGTGGCGATCGGGTGGTCGAACGTGCACGCGGTCGGCATCACCGCCCGGGCGAAGCGTTCGCTGGATGCGGCGGCCTCGCGCTCGCCTGCTGCACACAGGTCACGCCGAGAACGAAACTCCACTTCGTGTACGGCCTTGATCGCGCGGTTGATCTCCGCAGTGAGCGCGGCCTCCAACTCGCGGTGGTGCGCGGTCAGCGCAGCCGCCAACTCATGGTGATGCGCGGTGGCGACCTCATCGACCACCCGCACGAGTCGGGCTCGCACTGCCGCACGGATGCGGTTCGACAACGTGGCCAGTCTCCGTTCATGTCTCGGCTAGGTCCCCGCTGGGCAGCTTAGCGGCACGCCGGTGAACTACGACCAGTCCCCCTTTGGCAACACCAGGTTGCGTTACTGGTCGAAGTCGCACCTGTCAGACTGCCCGGATGCTGCTCACCAGAGGAGGAGTGTCCGTGTCGAGGCGCACACACGCGCGCGAATTCGACCGGGACGTGACGTCGTGGTTGGCCGCGGCGGGCGGGGCTCTTGCCGGGGGGCTGCTGTTTCTCGTCGCCCACCGCGGGATCCTCGATGACGGCTACATCACGCTGTCGTACGCGAAGACGCTAGCCTTGCACGGATCGTGGGGAGTGACCGAGTTTCGCACGGCGAACACCGCCACGTCGCCGCTGAACGTGTGGCTGCTGGCGCTCGGCACGCTGGTCACCGGCCGGCCGATCGTGGCGCTGGGCCTGGTGTTGATCGTGTCTACCGCAGTGACGGCCGGCTGGCTGTCCACCATTGCCGCGCGTGTCGGCGTCGGTCGATGGCTATTGCCCGGCGTGGCGGTCGGGCTGGTGGTGGTCAGCCCGCTGTTTGCCTCGACCGTGGGGTTGGAGACCTACCTGGGCGTGGCGGTGCTCGTCGGTGTCGCGCGATTCGCGCTGGATCAGCGCTTGGTGGCCACGGGCGTGCTGTGCGGGCTGGCGGTGCTCACGCGGCCGGACCTCGCGGTGCCCGCCGGGGTGCTGGTTGTCGGATTGCTCTTGTCGCAAGCACCGCGGCGGCTGCGCGCGGTGGGCATGGTCGCCGGCTTCGCGGCGCTGGTGGCACTGCCGTGGCACATGTTTTCGTGGTTCGTGCTCGGTGGGTTCGTTCCCGATACCTTCGCTATCAAGACCGCTGCCGGCCAGTTCTCGCCTGGTGAGACGTTCGCGACCGGGCCGTACTTCATGGCGCACATGTGGACGCGGGTATTCCTGCTGATCGCCTTCCCGGTGTTCGTTGGGCTCGTGGCCATGATCTGGTGGGCGGTGGCGTGGTGGTGCGGCAAGCTCACGGCCGCAGGACGGGTGGCGCTCGCATTCGGTGCGGCCGGGGTCGCGCACTACGGCGCCTACGCGCTCGTCGGCGTCCCGCCCTACCACTGGTACTACACGCCATCGGTCGGGATGCTCACCGTTTCCGCGGCTATCAGCGCTGCCGTCGCCGCTCACCGCGCGTTCTCGCCAGTACTGGCTATTGCTGGCCTGCTCATCGGCCTGACCGCCGGCACTCAGCTCGCCGTCGCGTTGCCGTGGGACAGACCCGCTATCTACGGCAACTGGGCCACCTCGCAGGGGTACGCCGCAGTCGGCCAAGGCGTTGGCCAGGCGATTCCCCGAGGCGAGATAGTCGGCGGGTTCGGCGAGATCGGCACGGTCGCGTTCTTTTGCGAGTGCGACATCATCGACCCGTTCACCGATCCGTCGAAGGCCATGGAGATCGTACGCGAACGGCAAGCCAAGGCGGGGCCGGTGATGCGCGCGTTGCTCGCGGTAAACTACGCGCACCTCGACGAACCGCCGCCGACCCGGATTGACCACCAGCTCCATTACGCGGAGGGCGAGGGCCCGGGGTGGCGCACGGTCGGCCCCGGCCGAGGTGTCGGTCACATCTGGCTGAGCCGGGTGTCGGTCACATCTGGCTGAGCCGGGAGCCCGCGCATCCGGCCGCGGGACGTGGACCGCTGTCGTGCTTGATCGCCATGCGGACGAGGCCCGTCAACGCGTATCGAAGAGCCGTTGCCAGTTCTGCCTGCTGGTCAATTCCGGCATGGCAGCCTGGTACTGGCGCCGTACCCGCGGTTCCTCGCGCGCGAGGCGGGCAAGCACCCGCGCGCCCCGCACGACCAGTTTCCGCATCATGGTGCGGTCGAGGCGGCGAACCCGCACACCCTCCTGCGAGGGCTCTGTGACCACCGCCGTCTCGAACAGAGAGACGTGCCACCAGTACGAGTCGCGGGCATTGATCGCGGCGGCGGCCCGAGGTTTGCCCAGAAGCTGGCAGATCAACCGTTTGACCAGCACCAGATTAGGTCGCGAGGGTGTCGGTGACGCTGCGGTGACCGGTATGGCCGTCGACGGGATGTCGGGGATGCCGTGGGCGGGATGGCGGGCCGTCTCAGGATGCTCTGCGCGGAGCTTGCGAACGGCTGCGGCCGATTCGATACCGCCGTCATGCAGGATGTCAGGTCCAGCCAGGAAGTCTTCCACTGCCATGATCAGCGTGGCGGCCAAGCCATAGCGCATCGAGGCTACGTAGAGCAGCAGTTGACCCATCAAGAATCGTGCCGTGCCGGTCGACCTGGGCTGACCATGGAGGGCGTTGACGATCAGCGAGTTGCGCAAGCTGAAGTAGCGAGGCCAATCGTCCCAGTCTTTCCAGTGGAAATCTGCATGCCAGACTCCGGCACCCGGTAACGTCACTGTCGGATAACCGTGGGCGCGGGCCCGCAATCCGTACTCGATGTCATCCCACTGGAAGAACAACGGCAGGGGATAGCCGATTGCGGCGACGACTTCGGACGGGATGAGGCAGGCCCACCAGGCGTTATATTCCGCATCCACCCGGATGTCCTGGCGCTTTTTGGTCAGATCCGATTGGACGAGCGCGTCCTTGACGGGCAGTCCGGCGCGCAGGATCGCCAGGTCCGTGGCCTCCGCGCCCACGTGCAACTGGTTCGGGTGCAGCAGATACAGCATCTGGCCACCGACGATGGTGGGTGCAGTCGTGCAGTTGGCGAAGGTTGTGAGCCGAACCACGGTATCGGGTTCCAGCATGATGTCGTCGTCCATGAACAGAATATGGGCATGGTCGTTCTCGCTGCCCGCAGTAACCTCAGCGACCTCGTACAGTCCACGGGTGAAGCCGCCGGCGCCACCCAGATTCGGCTGCTTGAGGTAATGCAGCTTCGAGCCGAGAACGTGCGCCACGGCGGCGAAACCTGCCCGGGACTCGACGGTATCGTTTCCCTGATCGACAACGTATACGGCGTCCACCATAGCGAGCGCGGTGCCGTCGTCAGACAGCGTCTCCAAAGTGCGCAGGCAGTCATCGGCCCGGTTATAGGTGCAGATCACCACCGCCGTCGGACGAACCCGTTCGCGCTTGGTCACCCACCAGCAGGCCGCTTCGAGTACCAGTGCAGTCTCCCCGGCGGAGGCCTCCAGCCACATCGCCCCGCCGTCGACGAACCTGTCCACGCGCGCCACCAGTCGCACCTGCTCGCGCTGGGTACCCTCGACCACGACGGTGGCTACAGTGCGAGCATCTCCGACGCTGTCCGATGCCCTGATCGAGACTCGACCGGTGCCCTGCGCGATGACCCTGAACTCGACCTGCGCCACCTCGGTCCATCGCTGCCAGTAGCTGGCCGGGAACCGTCCGAAGAAGGCATTGGTGCACAGCTGGGCATACGGCTGGATGACGACCCGCTCTCGGTGTCGTTCCACGACTCCCTTGATGCTGACGTAAAGATCGTCCGGTGTCTCCGGGAACGGGGCAGCGAAGAACGTGCGCTGGACAAGCAGGTTCTTCTGGCCAAACGTGCTGTGCTGTCGGTCGACCATGTCCCCGCGCATGCAGGCAGCCTCTCCGTTCGGTAACCGTACCTCTACTTCGCGTACATAAGATCAATACCATCCTGAAGCGTGAACGAGCAAAGACCGGAACAATAAGCTCATCTAGGGTAATCATGGTGACCGGGCACGGACCGACCGCGCCGAGGCAGACGATCGGACGGTGAGCATAGTGAGCTGGCGTCCCGGCCCGACGCCGGGCAGCCCCTGTTCGACGGCTATCCTCCACGCCCGTGAGTAGTCCTCAGGTTGACCTGGTCGTGGTGGGTGCCGGTTTCTTCGGCCTGACCGTGGCCGAGCGGGTCGCCAGCCAGCTCGATCGCCGGGTCCTGGTGCTGGACCGCCGCGACCACATCGGCGGCAACGCGTACTCCGAGGTCGAACCCGAGACCGGGATCGAGGTGCACCGCTACGGCGCGCACCTGTTCCATACCTCGAACAAGCGAGTCTGGGACTACGTCAACCAGTTCACCGACTTCACCGGCTACCAGCACCGGGTGTTCACCATCTACCAAGGCCGGGTCTATCCCATGCCGGTGAATCTAGGCACGATCTGCGAGTACTTCGGCAAGTACCTGACCCCAGACCAGGCTCGAGCGCTGGTCGCCGAGCAGGCAGGCGAGATTCAGGGTAAGGACGCCACCAATCTGGAGGAAAAGGCGATCTCGCTGATCGGCCGGCCGCTGTATGAAGCGTTCGTACGGGGTTACACCGCCAAGCAGTGGCAGACCGACCCCACCGAGCTGCCGCCGGGGATCATCTCGAGGCTGCCGGTCCGTTACACGTTCAACAACCGGTACTTCAATGACACCTACGAGGGCCTGCCAGTCGACGGTTACACCGCGTGGCTGAAGCGGATGGCCAACCATCCGAATATCGAGGTGCATCTGGGCACAGACTGGTTCAACGTTGGCGAGCTGGCGCCTGATGTGCCTGTGGTCTACACCGGCCCGTTGGACCGCTATTTCGACTACGCCGAGGGCGAGTTGGGCTGGCGCACCCTGGATTTCGAGCACGAGGTAGTGACTACTGGGGATTTTCAAGGCACGTCGGTGATGAACTACGCCGATCTGGACGTCCCCTACACCCGGATTCACGAGTTCCGACATTTCCACCCGGAGCGGGACTACCGCACCCACAAGACGGTGATCTTCCGGGAGTACTCGCGGTTCGCCCAGCGCGGTGACGAGCCCTATTACCCCATCAACACCGCGGAGGACCGAGCGAGGTTGGAGCGCTACCGGGAGTTGACTCGCAAGGAGACAGCCAACCGCAATGTGCTCTTCGGTGGGCGTCTCGGTACGTACAAATACCTGGACATGCACATGGCAATCGGCTCGGCGCTGTCGATGTACGACAACAAGATCGCCCCGTACTTCACCGAGAACCAGTCCCTCGACGACACGCCGTTGAGCCAGCAAGACACCTGGTGACCTACCAGTACCTCGCGAAAGGGTGGCCGGCCAGTCTCGTGTCGCCGCCTAGCGTTACCCTCTGGCCACGCTATGCCTAGCCGCCTCGGAGCACTGGGGAGTACATGCCGAGCACTGTCTGTAGCCCTGCGAAATCGGGCACCAGCATGCCCGTTGAGCCATTGTCGACGTTGCTGCAGCGGGTGATCCTGCCGCGGCGGACCGACCCGATGGCCGTCCGGGCGCTTTACGTCGACGAGCAAGCAGCCACCGCTCGGCGGGTGTGGCCCCCAGCGGGCACTACCGGCGCCCCCGACCCACGTGACGTCGACCTCGAGGTCACCCTCGCCAACCCCAATGCGCGGCGGGTACGTGCGCTGTCCCGGACCAGCGTGCGGGTGCCCGAGCAGACCGAAGTGTCCTTCGCTGCGTATTTCAACGCGTTTCCGGCCAGCTACTGGCGGCGCTGGAGCGCGCTGCGCACGCTGCACCTGCGGCTCGACGTCGAGGGCGCGGGCCGCATCGACGTCTACCGATCCAAGGCCGACGCCACCCTGATCCACACTCATGGTGAGTTGGTCAACGGCTCTGTGAATGGCAGTGGGGGCCGTCGGGTACTGGACATTGAGTTGGACCTGACCCCGTTCGAGGACGGCGGGTGGTACTGGTTCGACATCAGCACCGAGGACTCGGAGCTGATCGTGCACTCCGGCGGCTGGCACGCGCCGGTCGAGGCGCCGGGTCGCGCCGCGGTGACCATCGGGATGCCGACCTTCAACCGTCCCACCGACTGCGTGGCCACCCTGCGCGCGATCGGGGAGGACGACCTGGTCCGTTCGATCGTCACCGCGGTGGTGATTCCCGATCAGGGCGCCAACAAGGTCTGCGACCAGGACGGTTTCGCCCAGGCGCAGGCCGTGCTCGGAGACCGGCTGCGGATCATCGACCAGCCCAACATCGGTGGCTCCGGGGGCTACGCCCGGGTGATGTACGAGGCACTGGAGAACACCGACTGCGAGCAGATCCTCTACATGGACGACGACATCGTCTTGGAGCCCGACTCGATCCTGCGCGCGGTCGCGTTCTCCCGCTACGCGCGCCGCCCGATGCTGATCGGCGGGCAGATGCTGCAGGCGCAGGCCCGCTCCCGGCTGCACGCCTGGGGGGAGATCGTCGACCGGCAGCGGATGCGGTGGAACAAGGCGCCGGGCACCGAGTACGACCACGACTTCGCCCAGCACCCGCTGCGCCAGACCGCCTGGATGCACCGGCGCACCGATGTGGACTACAACGCCTGGTGGATGTGCCTGATCCCGCGGGCTATCGCTGAGGACATCGGGCTGCCGCTGCCGCTGTTCATCAAGTGGGACGACGTCGAGTACGGGTTGCGGGCCCGCGCCGCGGGCTATCCCACCGCGACCGTGCCGGGCGTGGCGATCTGGCACATGTCGTTTGCCGACAAGGACGACGCCACCGACTGGCAGGCCTACTTCCACCTGCGCAACCGGCTGGTCGGCGCGGCACTGCACGGCACCGACGTGCGGCCGGCGGCGATGCTCGCCGACAGCCTCAAACACGCCCTGAAACACGCTTTGGCGATGGAGTACTCCACCCTGGCGCTGCAAGAGATGGCGATCCGGGACTTCATGGCCGGGCCGCAGGCCCTGTTCGACAAGCTACCCACGGCGCTGGGTGAGGTCCGGGCCCGCTGCGCGGATTTCACCGACGGGCAGGTGATGGACTCTCAGGATCTTCCGCTGCCGGCCGGCGGGCAGCTCGAGGTCCAGCGCATGTGCAAACCTCCCACCAACCCGATCACCATCGGGGCAACCCTGCTCAAACGTCTCGCACACCAGCTGCGTCCGGTCGATGCCGCGGCCCAGCACCGCCCGCAGCTGTCGCTGGCCCGCTCCGACGCCCGGTGGTTCGTGCTCTCCGGGATGGACGGGGTCACCGTGTCCACAGCGGACGGCCGCGGTGTGACCTACCGTAAGCGGGATCCGCGCTCGTTCCGCTCGATGCTTACCCGTTCGGTGCAGCTACACCGGGAGCTAGCCCGAGAATTCCCCCGCCTGCGCAAGCGCTACCGTGACGCAGCCCCGGAACTTACCGGTCGGGCCGGCTGGAAGCGGGTGTTCAACGCATGAGTTTGGTGACCCAAGCGCTGCAACGACAGTTCCCCACTGAAAACCTGGCCTCGACTGAAGAGGTTGCCCTGCTTGCTGCTGTGCAGCGCAGGATCGCGGTGCCCCGGGTGGTCACCGCGGCCCGCGGGCTGTCCCACTTCGGCGAGCACGCCCTGGGCTGGCTGGCGCTGGGCGTGCTGGGTGCGCTGGTCGACCGGCGACGGCGCCGGGATTGGCTGGTCTCGACGGCCACGGTGGCCGCAGCGCACGGGACGTCGATCGCCGTCAAGCGGGTGGTGCGCAGGCACCGCCCGACCGATCCGTCGGTTCAGGTGCTGGTGGGCACCCCGAGCCGGCTGTCGTTCCCTTCCTCGCACGCCGCCTCCACCACCGCAGCCGCGGTCCTCTACGGTGGCCTGCTGCGCCGCCCACTCACCGCTGTGCTGGTGCCACCGATGCTGGTCAGCAGGCTGGTGCTGGGCGTGCACTACCCGACCGACGTTCTCGTGGGCTCCGCCCTGGGCGCCGCCATCGGCGCCGGGGTACGTCAGCGACTTCTTGGGGCCTGAGCCCCTCGAGAGGATAGCGATGACCGCCACAACCCAGCGGGATACCACCGTCGGGCGCGGCAACCCGGTCACCGGGTTGGTTCGCACCATGCGGCCCCGGCAGTGGGTGAAGAACGTGTTGGTGCTCACTGCGCCGTTCGCCGGCGGTTACATCTTCCAGTGGCACGTGCTCACCGCGGTCGGGATCGCCTTTGTCGCGTTCTCGCTCGCCGCGTCCGGTGTGTACCTGGTCAATGACGTCCAGGACGTCGAGGCCGACCGGGCGCATCCGATCAAACGCAACCGTCCGATCGCGGCTGGGGTGGTGGCACCGCAAGCGGCGCTGGCCGTCGCGGCACTGCTGTTCGCGGCCGCGCTCGGAGTGTCCTTCCTGGCGTCGCCTGACCTGGCCCTGGTCACCGCGATCTACATCGCGGTGCAGATCTCGTACTGTTTGTGGCTCAAGCACCAGCCGGTGGTGGACATCGCCATCGTCGCGTCGGGTTTCCTGTTACGGGCCATCGCGGGTGGCGCTGCTGCCGAGATCGAACTGTCCCAGTGGTTCCTGCTGGTGGCCGCGTTCGGGTCGCTGTTCATGGTGGCCGGTAAGCGCTACGCCGAGATCCGTCTCGCCGAGCGCACCGGCGCGAAGATCCGCAAGTCGCTGGAGCGCTACACCGCCTCCTACCTGCGATTCGTGTGGACGCTGTCAGCCACCGTGCTGATCATGACTTACGGTCTGTGGGCTTTCCAGCTCAGCGAGATCAACGACTCGCGCTGGCCGATCATTTCGTTGGTGCCCTTCGTGGTGGCCGTGCTGCGCTACGCCGTGGACGTCGACGGCGGCAACGGTGGTGAGCCCGAGGAGATTGCTATCGGCGATCGGGTGCTCCAGATCTTGGGCGGTTGCCTCGTGCTCACCCTCACCGCCGCCGTGTACGTCTAACTCATGACGGGACACAGCCACGGCCCTCTCGCAAGACCTATCCTGAACACCATAGGCAGTGTCCGTCGGCCGTGACGGTTCATCGGGATAAGCGAGTGGCCCAAACGATGTGGACTCGACCGATCGAGGCGGTCGGGCTGTTCCTGCACGGTCATACAGTTCGCTCCGCTCTGCCCACCGCGGCCGTAGTGGGCACCGTGCTGTCGGCGGTGAACCAGGGCGCGGTCGTCGCTGGTGGAGACGCGACGATCGGTACGTGGCTGCGGATCGCCTTTAACTACGTGGTCCCATTCGTCGTCGCCAGCGTCGGCTATCTGTCCGCCCGACGCGTTCGCGATGTGCCGGCATCGGATGTTCCGCAGCCGAAGGATCCGTCCAGCCCGTGAGTGCGCACTGGGCACCGTGGGAGGTGACCTTCATCGTGAGGCGGGTCCTGGACAGGGTTGGATACGCGGATGCTCTCGTCACCCGCCCGATTCGCGGGCATGGCACCGCGGCGGCCGATACCACGGGTACGCCCGGACCTGGTGGCGGCGGTCGTGGGCGCGGTGGCCAGCGGGTTGCTCTTCCTGCTGGCGCATCGATCATTGATCGACGACGCATACATCACCCTGACCTACGCTCGTAACGTTGCATTCCACCTGCACTGGGGCGTGATCGAGCAGCAGACGTCAAATACCGCGACTTCCCCGCTCAATGTGTGGCTGCTCGCCGCGGTCACCATGCTGGTGCGACAGCCCGTGGTGGCCGTGGGCGTGATCCTGATGGCTACTTCCGCGGCGGCCGCGGTCTGGTCTGCCCGCACCGCACGGCAGGCGGGAGTGTCCTGGGTTGCGCCGGTACTCACGGTGTTCGGGTTGCTGGCGAGTCCGCTGCTGGGCTCGACCATCGGCCTGGAGACCTTCATCGCCGCCAGCCTGGTCATCGGGCTTGCTTACTACGCAGTGCTGGGGCGGCCGGTGGCAGCCGGACTGCTGGTGCTCACCCGCCCGGACCTGGTGGTGTTCGCAGCGGTCGCGGTGCTCGGCGTGGCCGCGCTGCGCCGCCAGATGGTGCTGGTTGCGGGGATCGCGGTCCTAGTGGTGCTGCCGTGGCATCTGATCAGCTGGGTGCAGCTGGGCTCAGCGCTGCCTGACACCTTCCTGCTCAAGACGGGGGGCGAGAAGTGGGGTGACAGCTACGACTTCGCCAACGGATGGCAGTTATATGGCCAGGCATACCCAACGGCCACCGTGCTCGCTGCCGGTCCAGCCGTCCTTGGTCTGCTGTGCCTGGCGGCCTGGATGGCTCCCGCCCTGCGCCGTGCTGTGCCGGACGGGCACGCCGTGGTTGTGGTCACCGGCATCGGTGGACTGGCCCATCTCGCCGCGTTCGCTGCGCTGGGCACGGCGCCCTACCACTGGTACTACGGCCCGTCGGTTGCTGGCCTCACCTGCTGTGCGGCATTCACCGCTGCGACGCAGCTGGTTACGGCGCCGCGTCGGTGTGTTGGCCACCGCACCGCTGGCCATACTGGCGATCATCAGCGTGGGCTTCGCACTGGTTCGGGGTATGCCGTGGACCGTCGCTCCGATCACCACGAATTGGGCGCTGCCAGGCCAGTACGCGCGGGTCGGAACCGACTTGGCCGGCAGCGTGGAAGGTCAGACGATCTCAAGTCCGGGTGAGATCGGGACGCTCGCCTACTTCTGTGACTGCGCGATCGTGGACGCCTTCTCCGACCGCGGGGCAATGAACGAGGTCATCCGGCTGCGCGAGCAGCAGGCCGGGCCGGTGAAGCGACGGCTGTTCCAGCTCAATTACCGGTATCTCGACCGAGATGTAGCCCGTGTGCAACCGAACCGCATGCTCCGGTACGACGGTGCGCAGCGGGCTGATGGCCCAGGCCAGTGGGACATCCAATCGCCGTGGACCGGCTCCGGCTGGCTAGTGCTCGCGCCGGTGCGCTGAGCCTCAGATCGGGAGGCGGCGGAAGATCGGGCGGGGGACGTGGCGCAGGGCGGACATGACGTAGCGCATGGGGCCCGGCGCCCAGGCCTGCTCGCGGCCGTGTGCCACGGCGTCCATGATCACGTCAGCGACTTGCTCCGGGGTGACCGACAGCGGAGCGGCCTTCATGCCTGCGGTCATCTTGGTGCGCACGAACCCGGGCCGGATCACCGACACGTTGATGCCGGACGGCCGTAGTGCCTCAGTGAGACCGGTGTAGAAGGCGTCCAAGCCGGCCTTGCTCGCCCCATAGCTGAAGTTTGCGCGCCGAGGCCGCTCGGCAGCGGCCGAAGACAACACCGCCAGCGCGCCATGCCCTTGCCGTTGTAGCGCGTTGGCCAGCAGCACCCCGACCGACACCGCCCCCACGTAGTTGACCTGGGCGAGTTCGACCGCGGTGGTGTGATCGGTCCAGGCTTTCTCCTGGTTGCCGAGCAACCCGAAGGCGACCAGGGTGACGTCGATGTCACCGTCGGCGAAGGCCTTCTCGATCGTCTCCGGGTGCGACGCGGTGTCCGCTGCGTCGAAGGGCAGCGTCACGACCGTGGCGCCCACCCGGTCCAGCCGCGCGGCGACAGCGTCCAACCGCTCGCTCGGGCGGGCCGCCAGCACCACCCGCAGCGACCGCCGGGTGGCGTAGCGCTCCGCGGTGGCCAGCGCGATATCGGAGGTGCCGCCGAGCAGCAGCAGGGACTGGGGGTTGCCCACAGCGTCGATCACAGTTCAAGTCTCCTGGAGAGGTCGGAAGCGAAGATCCCGTCGGGGTCGGCGGTGGCGCGGACCTTGCGCCACTCGTCGATCCGCGGGTACATCCGGTGCAGGGTGGTGGGCGACGTCCGGGACTCTTTGGCCAGGTAGAGCCGCCCACCAGCCTCGAGCACCTGCTCATCGAGCCTGTCGCAGAACCCCGCCAGGCCGCGGCGGATCGGGAAGTCCACGGTGATCGTCCAGCCAGGGTGGGGAAACGACAGCGGTGCCTGGTTGGCCTCGCCGAAACGTTTGAGCACGTTGAGGAATGACACGTGCCCCGAGTGCGCGACCTGTTCCAGGATGCGGCGCAAGGTGTCCTGCGCACCGAAGGGCACGACGAACTGGTACTGCAGGAAGCCGCGCGGCCCGTACGCTCGGTTCCATTCGCCGATCATGTCCAGCGGGTGGTAGAAGGCGGTCAGGTTCTGCACCTCGTCGCGGCGGCGCTTGGGTGCCTTGCGGTACCAGGCCTCGCTCAGCGCGCCGAAGATCGCCCGGTTGGCCAGGCCGTTGGGGAACACGTTCGGCGCGTTGAGAAGTTGCGGCGCGTCGAAGGCCAATGGGGCGCGACGCAGCTTCGGTGGCAGCTGGTCACGGCGGGCCATGCTGCCGCGGGTGAGCACCGCGCGGCCCAGCTTCGCGCCTGTCGAGATGGCATCGAACCAGGCGGCGGAGTAGTCGTACCGGTCGTCGGAGCCGTCGGTGAGCAGCGTCATCAGCTCGTCGAGGTTGGCTGTGCGGTCGGTGTCGACGACGAAGTACGCCGACTCGACGTGAGTGAGAGCGATGGTGGCGCGCACGATGATCCCGGTCAGTCCCATGCCGCCGACAGTGGCCCAGAACAGCTCGTCGTCGGGGGTCAGCGTGCTGACCGAGCCGTCCGCGGTGACCAGGTCGATCGCCTGGACATGGTTGCCGAAGGTGCCTGCCGTGTGGTGGTTCTTGCCGTGGATGTCGGCTGCGATCGCGCCGCCCACGGTGACCTGCCGGGTACCGGGCAATACCGGGACCCACAGCCCGAACGGCAGCGCGGCGCGCATTAGCGCATCGAGGCTGACCCCGGCGTCCACCACGGCCAGGCCGCTGCCGGCGTCGATGGAGTGGATCCGGTCGTGCCCGGTCATGTCAATGACCAGCCCGCCCGCGTTCTGTGCCGGATCGCCGTAGGAGCGTCCCAGTCCGCGAGCGATCACCCCCCGCCCTCCGGGGTCGCGGACGGCCTGCTGGATTGCTTCGACGGTGGGGCTGGCCAACACCCGCGCCGTGGTCGGCGCGGTCCGGCCCCACCCGGTAAGGGCGCGCACCTCAATCTCAGACATCGGCGCCGAGGCTACTCGCTACCCCCCTCCGCCCGACATGGAGACCTATCGGGGTTATCGGACCCGGTATAGGCCCGATATGTCTCCATGTCGGGACAGGGTGGGGGTGCGCTGGTAGGTGTCCCGGGTGGAGGGGTAGTCGGTGAGGTGCAGGGCGCCCCAGTCGATGTCGGGATGGCCGGTTAGCCGGGTGGGCACCTCGTAGAGCCGACCGAACGGGCGCAGCGCGGCGAAGACGCCACCCTGGCTCTGGTCGGTGGCGATCGCCGACAACCGGCCGTGGCGGCGCGGAGCCTCGATCACTGCGCGCGGTGCGGCAGCCAGCCCGTCGGCCACCCCGGCGATGTCCCGTACGCAGGGGAACAGGAACGCCTGCGGCCAGTTCACCAGCACGGGCCCGCGGCCGGTCAAGAACTCGTTGAGACCGATCACGGAGCGCAGCCGGGGCCCGGTGACGGCCAGCCAGCCGTCCGGGTCGCTGGTGGCGTCCACCGCGCGGATCCGGACCCGGTCGGCGCCGGGCGGGATCTGGTCGGCATCGAGCCCGATGGACCGCCAGGGCCGGTAGTCCAGCGGGCCGTCCAGATCATCTTGGTCGGGGCGCACCCGGTCCAACGGTGAGCGGCCGCCCAACATGGTGACACCGGCAGTGCCGGCCCGCCCGAACTCCAGGATCAGCTTGTTGCCCCCGTCGGTACGGCCGGAAACCGAGACCGCCACCCCACTAGCAGGACCGAGTGCGGGCATCGTGAACCAGGCGCTGGTCAGGGTCCCTTTGCTCTGCGGTCCGCCGGCCAGACTTCCCCACAGCTGGGTGGACATTCCGGTGCCAGGCGGGTTGGGCGCCGGTGAGTCGGGGTCGAAACCAGCCAGGTTGGCGAACCCGTCCAGCTGTCCGAACGAGTTGGCCGGGATCAGCACGTCGCCGTCGGGCAGCACCTGGATGTCATCGGCGAGGCCGCAAGAGGGCCCGCCGGTCAGCCGATGCAGGTTCACCAGCGCGAGCGAACCGGCTGGTCGACGTACCGGCGCGGCCAGGAATGAGGTGAGCAGCACGGCCACCGCCGTGCCGGCCGCTGCCACCGCAAGTACGGCCGGCGCGGCAACCAGCGCTGGTCCTGGTCCGACGCGGGCGGTGTGTCGCCGCGCGCGTTGCACGGCGTAACCCAGCGCCAGCGCGCCGACCCACAGCAGCGGGGAGTCCAGCGGGAGACCGATCGGACGCACTGGGCCAGCCGCCCACATCACGTCGTACACCGCCGGCTGCCACCAGGCGTTCGGACCCGTGAAGGCCAGGCCCACCGCGGCGGCCACCGCAGCGCCGCCGGCTAGGCCGATCCCGCGGGTTACCCGGTCGGTGTCCGGCGCGCGGGCGCACCGCAGCAGTGCCACCACGGCCACGACTAGGAAGGACGCGAACAAGCCGGCCATTGCGCCGAAGTGATGTGACCACTTGGACGGCGTGAGCCACAGCAGGGCAAGTGCGGTGACCACCACTGTGGTGACCACCACTGGGGCCAGCCGAGCGGTCGATGTGCCGGCACCGCCGAGATTGGCCCGGCGGGCCAGGAGCAGTCCGATCACCGGCAGCAGCGCCAGCGTGAGCAGGACCGGGATCCGCTTGGTGGCGGTGCCGTCCTGGTCGTTACCGAGCAGGTACCGGTACCGGTTCGGCTCCTGGTACCAGGCCAGCGACGGTCCGAAATCGGTGTGCCAGCGGGTGGCTGTCACCAGCCCGTGCCAGGTCTGATCAGCGAAGACGACCGTGAGGCCGACCGCGCCGATGCAGCACAGCAACGTCACGCGGGCCAGCACGTCGGCCCGGCCCTGCGCTGAAGCGCCCAGGATTGCGACGACGCGGGGTGCGAACACCAGGATCGGGGCGGCGACCAACAGCCCGCTCGGGCTGGCCGCGACGGTCAACCCGGCGATCAGCGCGGCCCAGCCCACCGTGGCCGGCCCGCGGGCGCGCCACAGCAGCGCCAGCACACTGGTGACCCCCAATGCCACGTACGGTTCGGGGCGCACACCGAGGTTGAACGGCAGCCACGCGGCGAGCAGGCACACCGCAGCCAGCAGCCGGATCCGGACAGTGCCCGCCACCGCGGGCAGCGCAGCCCCGAGTACACCGCGGCTGACCACGAACCAGGTCGCGATGGCCAGCGCGGTGCTGGGCAACCTCAGCCACAGCGGCGCCAGGCTGACCTCGGTCAGTGGCGCGAGCAGCTGCTGGGTGAGCGCGAACGGTGTCTCCGAGGCGTTCCACCAGCGGTAGTAGTTGCCGACGTTGCCGGTTTGCGCGGCGTTGCGGGCGATCGTGGTGGCGAAGCCGTCGTCGTCGGTCAGCGGACCGATGACTGCCCAGCCGGCGAGCACACCGAGCACACCCAGATCGACCCACGCGGTGCGCCACCGCCATCGGTAGCTCTTCAAGGGCGGCCAACCGGGGGGTTGGCCGCCCTTGAAGAGCCGCCAACCGGGGATGCGCGCCGGCTGGTCGGCTGCGTGCCGGGCCAGTAGGCGCAGCGCGACCAGCGCCGCGAGCAGTTGCACGGCGATGAGCAGCATCTTCAGGGCTGCCGGGCTGGTGGCGAACGGACTGGCGGTGCGGGCGGTGACCGTCATCCCGGCCGCCTGCGCGGCATCGAGGTCGGTGCCGAATACGAACACCTTGGGGACCTGCTCGCCGGCCAACGTGATCGTCCGGCCATCGCCGCCGGCTCCGATGGTGATCACCGTTGCGGCGGGTCCGGCATTCACCCGCGTCGTGCAGTTGCTGGCGAGGCCGGCCACCGGGATGGTGCTCACCAGCCGACCGTTCAGCAGCAGCCGGGCGGCTCCGGCGTCAGTGACCAGCGCGAGCCCGTCACCGTGGGAACCGGTGGCCAGCACAGTGGTGGCACGGCCGGAGTCTGCGGCGGCGCGGATCGCCGAGCACGGCACGGTCGCGGTCAGCTCCGCCGGTCGGTACGGCGCGAACAACGCGGTACTCGACACGGCCGGTTGGCCAGGAGCGGGCCAGGTCACCGTGGTCTGCTCGGCGTTCACCGGGGCGAACGGCAAAGCCAGCGCGACCAGCACACCCATCACGCCGACCAGCAACGCAACCGAGAGGCGTGCCACTCGCTCGCCTCCTCCAGTCGCATCCAGAACGCGGAGGTTAGCGCCGGAGTGCGGCGAGCACCTCGGGTAAGTCGCCGGAGTGCACGATGCACAGGCGGCACGTGGTCCGGGTCAGCGCAACGTAGAGGTCGTTGAGCCCGCGCGGTGACTCGGCCAGCATCGCCGCCGGGTCGACCAGCACTACCGCGTCGAACTCCAGGCCCTTGGCCTGGGTGACGGTCAGCACGGTCACCGGCGCCTCGAGGTCGTCCCCGCCCGCGGTGGGGATCAGTTTGTGCAGCTCGTCCACGCTGGTGGCGGGCCCCAGTACGGCGACCCGGCCGGCACCCACCGCAGCAGCCTCCTCGGCGACCACCGCGGGCAGCTCGTCGGGCAGAGCGACGACCTGCACCGCGCGGGGCACCACGCCCGTTCGGCGCACCGGCTGCGGTGGCGTGATGTCGACGTCGAGAGCGGCGAGCACCTCGTCGGCCAGCTCCGCGATCTCGGCCGGGTTGCGGTAGTTGATCGTCAGCTGCTCCAGCCGCCATCGCTGCGCCACGTAGGGGCCGAGCACGTCCTGCCACGACACCGCGCCGGCGCGGTCCCCGGTCTGTGCCAGGTCACCGACTACCGTCATCGACCGGCTGGGGCAGCGTCGCATCAGCACACGCCACGCCATGGGAGACAGTTCCTGTGCCTCGTCGATGATGACGTGACCGTAGGTCCAGGTCCGGTCTGAGGCCGCGAGCTCGGCGGTGCTGCCGTAATGGCGCTGCCGTTGCCGGTCGGCCAGCCGGTCGGCGTCGATCAGGTCGGTGGCGCGCAGCAGCTCGGGATTCAGGTCATCGTCCAGATCCAGGATGTCCAAGACGCCCTGCGCGTACTGCAGCTCGGCGCGCAGGGCAGCGGCCTCGCGGGCGGCCTCGGCACTGCCGTCGGATCCGAGCAGCTCCGCGGCCTCGTCCAGTAGCGGCACATCAGCGGGCCTCCAGGTCTGCCCGGGTTCGGTGGCCGGGTCGGGAGCGGGACGGGCCAGCAGGTCGCGCTCCTCCGGACGCAGCACCCGTTGGGTGGCGCTGGTCAGCCGCTGCGGGTCGGCGTAGAGCTCGGTGAGCAGCTGTTCCGGCGACAGCGTCGGCCACAATCGATCCAGCTCGGCGGTCAGTTCCCGACTGGCTCGCAGCTCGGCGCGGATGTCTGCCAGGTCGCCCCGATCCAGCAGACCCCCACCCAGCAGACCCCCACCTAGCGCGCCGGCGACCTGTTCGGCCAGTGCGGTCACGACCTCGCGATGGAAGATGCGTTTGGCCTCGTTGTGCGGGCGCCGGGAGCGCCGTGCCCGGGTGCGAGCCGGCAGGCACACCTGCTGGTCCAGCCGGACGGGCTGGGCCTCGACATCGAGCTCGATGGGCGCCACAGGCACCTGCTGGCGGTCCCGGACCGCTGCGGCGACCACCTTCGCCATCTCCGCGCGACCCTTGACCGCGGCCGTCTCGGTGGGCTCAATACCGCAGGCGTGCAGCCCGGGATGCAACTGGGCCACAGTGGACAGCAGCACGCTGGTCTCGCCCAGCGAGGGCAGCACCTGCCCGATGTAGCTCAGGAAGGTCGAGTTCGGCCCGACCACCAGCACGCCCCGCTTGGCCAACTGCTGGCGGTGCGTGTAGAGCAGGTAGGCCGCCCGATGCAGTGCGACCGCGGTCTTGCCGGTGCCTGGCCCGCCCTGCACGACCAGCACTCCCTGTGGCTTGGCGCGGATGATCCGGTCCTGCTCGACCTGGATGGTTGCGACGATGTCGGACATCTGGCCCGTTCGGCTCGCCGACAGCGCCGCCATCAGCGCCGCCTCACTGGTCAGACTGGTACGGGTCGGATCCTGCTGTGCACTGTCGAGATCGAGTACCTCGTCATCGACGGCGAGCACGGTCCGGCTGCGGGTCCGGATGTGCCTGCGGCGGCGAACGCCTTCCGGGCAGGCGGCGGTCGCGGTGTAGAAGGGGCGCGCCGCGGGCGCCCGCCAGTCGATGAGTAGCGGCTCGTAGTCACGCTCCTCGTCGAGCAGTCCGAGCCGCCCGATATAGCGCCGCTCCTCGCCGTCGTCTTCCCCGTCTTCCCCGTCGTGATGGCCATCGAGATCGAGGCGCCCGAAGCACAGGCCCTGCTCCACCCCGTCTAGCGCGGCGAGCTGGCCGGAGTACATCGCCGCGGCCGCGTCGCGCTCGCTGAGCGCTTGGGGCGTTCCGGTGGTGGCGCCTCGGAAGACCTCGGCGAGCCGCTGCACGGTGTAGCGCCGGCGCTCGTCGAGATGGCGGTAGAGCATGGTGAGGTAGGCCTGCTCAGCAGCCAGCACTTCAGAGCTTGTGGGGGGGACCGACACGCGATGCATCCACCTTCTGCGATGGGACGGCGAACGTGGCACTGAAACCGGTGGGCGGCTGCCAACGTTTCAAGGTAGCAAGACACGCACCCCCAGGTGTCCTCGCCGGTACCCTCGCCGTTCGAGCAGTACGGTGTAGCGCCGACCGGATGCCCGAGTTGGTCTGCAAGCGGTTCCTCCGACTCAACCCAGAAGTGGTGCACCTGCCCAGCGGACACTGCCCCAACTGGAGCGTCCCGGGGCTCGTGGCCCAGCTGGTAGCTGCCGGATCCCGCAGGTGAGCGGCTAGGCGGTCAGGCCCGAGCATCAGCGTGTTCAGCCGTGACTGCCGTTAGCACTGCTGCCGGAGTCGCCGCTGGCTTGGCTGTAGCCGGCGTCGGAGCCGCCCCAGCCGAACATCCCCAAGAAGGTCATCTTGGAAATGCCCTGGCCGTTGGCGCCGGGAGTACCCGAGTCACCGGTGGGGCCGTTAATGGCTGCATGCAGCATCGACAGGACGGTACGGGCGGGCAGCAGCTCCACGTGTTGCTCGCCGAGCTCGGCAAAGCTGATCGCGTCAGACATTGAATCCCCTAGGAAAGGCGGTCCCCCGGTCGCCGGGGCACTGAAGTCACCTCGCCGGCGGCAGAGCCGGTTCGGCATTACATACCGTGCCTACGCGGCCACCGCGTTGCAATCAGTAGCTCCACGTAACTCATAGCGACCCACCACTTAGCCGTTGCTCCGACTACCTAGACAAGCCCTAGACAAGCCCGCTAGCGCAGCGATGAGCATCCATGTCGCTGTCCTGGCGCCCTCCCAGAGTGCGATAAGCATCCATGTGGCTGCGCGGATGGGAGTCAGCCGGTGTAGGCGCGGCCGGTGTAGGGCTGCCCGATCAGCGTGGGCAGGCGGGTCCAGCCGGCACGCTGGTGCTGGTCGACGCGGAGATCGACCAGGCCTACGGGGTGGGTGTAGACCACCTTCTCGACATGGCCCCAGCCCTGGGTGGGCACGCCCGGTGGCATGAGCTGTGACGGCAGCTCGACGAACGTCGCGGTCCGGTTGACCTGCAGCAGCGTGCCCCCATTGTCCGCGAAGATCGCGTTGTGGATGGTCGCGTCTTCCAGCCCGTCGGCGATCCGCAGCCGCATCCGGGGGGCCTGCACCAAGCCGTGCCGCACGGCGATTTGATCCTGGCAGGGCCACAGCCCAGCGGATACCTGGTCGGCGAACACCGGCCGCCCGGCGATGACGCTGGTGACCGGGCGCGGCACAGTCAGCCGAGGTTGCGCGACGGCAAGCCAGCTATCCGGACCGGCGACGCGATCCTGCACTAGTACCCGAACCGCGCTGGGTGCGTCCAGGCCGGAGTCGGCCAGCGCAACGGTGATCTCGGCCCACCCGGTCTGGTCCCCGACCTTGTGCCCGACCGAGTCGACCGGCACTGTGCGCACCCGATCAGGAGACGCTGGGTCGCCGGCCGCCACCTGCACCGCGAGCCGCTGGTCGTTGGTGAGCGTGCCCAGCACCGGCACTACCACCCGCCCGTCGGGGACCGGACCGGCTAGTGGGTACCAGGGTGTCTGGACGGTCCCGGTACCGGTGCCGCCGGATACGTCGCCATGCCACAGCGCGCCCGGTGGGGTCATCGGTACCGGTTCGGGTAGCGGTGCCTGGCGCATGTCCCCGGTGAGGGTGGCGGCCCCGGTGGCCGGTCCGAGGCCCGGCTTGACGTCGGTGAACACCGTGACGGACGTCGCAAGGCCGCAGGGGTTGCCGGTGAGCGCGCGCAGGTTCATCAGCGCCACCGAGGTGGCGGGGTACTGGCGCAGCGGCGCGACGGTGAACACAGTGAGCATCAGCACCACCGCGAGACCGGCCGCGGTCACCAGCACCGTCCGCTCCGGGCCCGGCCAGCGCTTCGACGAGCGGGTCAGCCAATAGCCCAGTCCGGCGACTGCCAGCCAGAGCAGGGGGTTACGCAACGACAGTGGACCCAGCGACGGGGTGAGCAAGCTGTACTCGTACGGGGTGTTGATCAGCGCATGGTTGCCGAAGGGCTGGCCCCAGTCCGACAGGGGCCGCCACAGGTTGGGGCCGGCGAATCCGACGGATGCGGCGACCACGAGGCCCGCGGTACCGATGGCGACCGCCGGGGCGCCGACCCGCCGCGGTAGCGGCGAGCGGATCACCGCAGCAGCGATCAGCACGGTGGCGGGTGCCGCGATGGCACCGAAGTGGTTCACCCACTTCGTGGGCGTCAGTGCCATTGCCACCAGGGCGAAAACGGTGATCGCCGCCATCTCACCGAGCAGCCGGCCACTGCGATTTCCGGTGCTACTGCGATTTCCGGTGTCACTGCGATTTCCGGTGCTACTGCGATTTCC
>JBOHGX010000054.1:0-4646 GCA_050700255.1 Pseudonocardiaceae bacterium | reverse complement strand
ATCTCGCGCACTTCGAGCAGTTCCGGCACTACCACGAGACGTTCTACGCACAGGTCGAGGCGCTGTCGGTCACCCCGTTCTCGGTGACATCGATGGAACGGGGCCTCGACGGAGTGCTCGTCAGTGCCGCGCGGGTCCTGCAAGCCGTCCAGGCGCAGGGCTTTCGCCCGAACACAGCGCCGGCCGGATCGAGAGGGAACGGGATTTCGCGGGCGATCTGATCGACGCGCTGACGAACCGGGTGAAGCGCGCGTCCGACGAGGACTGCGCGGATCGGGCGCGGCAACGCCTGCACAACCGGCTGGACCAGTGGGGCAAGCGGCGCAAACACCTGGAGGACCTACGCAAGTCACTGGTGTACGAGCGGGTCACCGATGACGCGCGGCACGGTCCGCTCATGATCAGCGCAGAGAGTGCCCGGTCGCTCGCCGATAGCAGGGACAGCGCGCCCTTCGTCGTGGCCAACTCGATGCGCGAGGTGCAACCGGAGATCAACCTGCTAGTCAGTCCCATCAAGGAGAACCTCGTCTACATTGCGCCGCCCGGCGCACCGGAATGGACACTGCCCGAGGAGCCGTCATGACCGCCGACGCGCGGTTCGTCTATGACGCCGCCACCGCGGTGGATCCGCTGGGTGATGCGGAGAAAGAAGCGGACAAGGGCACCAAGCACAACCGCGCCAAGGTCGGATCGGGTCGCCCTTCGTCCCTGCTCTATACCTACGGTCCCGGCGCGATCATGGACCTGCCCCAGTTCACGATCATGCCAGCCGGACTCGACGATTGGGACCGGATCTGGAACCGGCGTGACGGCATTCCGCAGATCCGGGCACCACGATTGCGCGAGGTCGTGCGCATGATGCTGCGTTCACCCGACGCGCAGCTGCGCCCACATCCGTGGCAGCCGAAAGAGAGCAATTTTTCCAGCGAGGGCAACGACCTCGGTGTGCCGGCGCGAGTGTTCCCGCAGTGGCTGCGCTGCACCGGGTGCGACATGCTCGGCATGGTTTCGCAGTTCGATTACCGCAATACCCATCCCTTCCGCACCGACCTGGCCTGCTTTGAACACGCCAAATGCACCGGCCGGACGGGAGACAAGACCCGCAAGGCGGCCCGCCGTACCGCGGTCGCCGCCCGCTATCTGCTCGCCTGCGTCGACGGGCATCTCGACGAGTTCCCCTACGAACTATGGGTCCACCACGGGAAGCAATGTACGAAGGCGCAGTTCCCGGCGTTGAAGATGATCGACCGGACGGCTGGGAAGGGTGCGTCGGCGGTCATCCACTGCGCGTCGTGCGAACAGCGGCGGCCGATGAACGAGGCACAGGGCGAGGCGGGGAAGGCCAAGCTGCCCCGGTGCCGGGGCCGGAGATCACCAGGGTGTTGGCAGTCGAGCGGCTGCGCAAGCTCAATGCCCTGGTCGGCTACACGCGCATCGACGATATGGATCGGGTCGGCGACCTGCCGCAGCGGCTTGCTCCGCTGACCAGGACTCCCCGGCCGGCCTGGACAGTCGCGACCGAGGATCGGGGCGAGGGCATCTTCCTGCAACTCGACGAGCGGGCGGTCGCGTCCTGGGAGCAACGAGTGCTCGAGATGGACCTGTGGCGTGCACACCGTGCTGCGCATCGCCGCAACTTCTCTCGCCGGTTCTCCGACACCGCCAAGATCGTCAATCCGGACTCCCGGCTCAAGCCCCCTCGCTAGTGGCTCGTCCACACCTTCGCCCACGTACTGATCCGTGAGATGGCCATGACGTGTGGCTACTCCGCAGCGAGCCTGAGCGAGCGGCTCTACGCATGGCCCGAGACCGACGGGCGCTCCGCCGCGGCGGGGCTGCTCATCTGCACCACCGCGTCCGACAGCGACGGAACCCTCGGCGGACTCGTGCAACTGAGCGAACCCGTCCGCCTGGAACGAGTGCTTTCCGCCGCCCTCTACCGGGCAACTCGATGCTCGTCAGACCCGATCTGCGCGATGCGCACGCCACAGAACCCCGAGGACTTCTTGCACGGGGCCGCCTGCCACTGCTGCGTGATGGCGTCGGAGACCTCCTGTGAACGAGCCAACCGGTTTCTGGACCGGCGGTTCCTCGTTGATCTGCCCGGGAGCGATCTTGGCTTCTTCGGACGCATCGATTGACGCCAGGGCTGCGAGGCAACTCGGGCAAGTCCTCACCGGGACGGAAGCCAAGGAGATCGCCGACAGGCTGGCCGACGGCGACACGCTGACGGCCGCGCTGAAAGCTGTCTCCGCCGGACGCCGCGGAGCGGTCAGGTCGCTCGTGGAAGCCGGCGGCGGCTCCAGATTCTCTCTCATCGCCGTGCTCAGGGCCGTGGAAGGAGCACGATCGACACCCACGGCCCTGGACCCACTCTGGACCATGCCCGGCCACCTCGCCCAAAGTGGCCGGCTCACCAGCTCGGTGCCCCACCTCGTGGATCACGCCCGGCAGTCCGTCACCTGCTCGACATTCAACTTCCAGCGCTCGTCGGGGCTCTGGGCAGCCCTGCGTCGCGCAGCAGTACGGCCAAAGCTCACCGTGCGGGTGTACCTCGACACCGCAGCAGCGGATCAGCAGCCCAAGCCTTGGTCACCCACCACCGAGGTGGCGACGCAGCTACGACCAGGGGCCGTCCTCCGGACGAAGGAGTTCGATGGTCGCAGTGTCCGCAACCACGCGAAGTTCCTCGCGATCGATCACCGTTTCCTCCTGGTGACCAGCGCAAACTTCTCGTGGAGCGCGGAACACGGGAATGTCGAGTTCGGGGTGCTCGTCGACAACCGAAACCTCACCGAGGCCGTCGAGCGCGAGATGCTGCACGCCGAGGACCTGCTCTACGAACGTGTTCCCATGCAACAGCGTTCAACCTGAGCAGACGGCAATCGCGCGTGTGATCCAGCCTTGGCATGTACCTCCTCAGCGCCGACGATGAGGATGAGTTCCGAGACCTCGAAACCAGCTTTGACCACCAGACACCCAGGGCGGTCGGGTCGAGCGCGTCTGCGCGGACCTCGCCGACCGCGAGGCACCCGCGCGGCTTGTGGACGCTGCCCACCGCGTGTTCGGGCACCTCGACGGCGCGGCCGCCAACCACGCCCGCAGCAGCGCCCAGTCGCTGGAGGAGCTGACCGCGGAGGAGATCGATCTCAGCTACGCGGTTAATACCCGCGCAACACTGCTGCTGGCGCAAGCCTTCGCCGCGCAGTACGACGGCCGCCCCGGTGGGCGGTGTCTGTCTCCCGCTGGGGCCAGACCTCGTGCCGGTGGCGCCCGAGGTTGCCGGCCCGCAGCTCGACTTTGGCGCTGGAGAGCAGTTCGGCGGCGGTGACTCCCATCGGTAACCGGACCTGTGTATCGTCCTTCGGCCGCCAGTCCCCGGACCCGTCGCGGATGAGCATTCCGCCTCCGCGGCGCATGAGGCCGTCGCGTTGTCGCCCAGATCGAACCCGCGACGGAGGCCTGGGTCGCCGAGGCCACCGGACTGGTCGACCTGTCGGCCTGGCCACCGGCAACCCGGCTGATCCTGCGCAAGGAACGCCCCCACCCCGGCGGCTTTCACCACGCAGCGCAGAATCGGATCTGGCTGGCCATCGCTGTCCTGGCTGTCAAGGGGTCAGGGGTTCGAATCCCCTCAGCTTCACCGAGCCTGCCTGAGGTCTCTGACCTGGGCATTCTGCGTCTTCGGCGTGCGAGTCCCTTCTCTTTGCTGCTATGGAGGTAGAGTCGCGATCCGTAGTCGGTCGCCAGCGGACGGTGCCTGCTCATGCCGAGAAGTGTGCCTTCGATCCCTGGCATGAGTCCGCATTGGTGTGCATCGTTATCCGTGCAGGGTGCCAGGGGTTGCCGGGCCAGGGTCGTCATCGATGGTGCGGGCGTCAGGCACAGAGCGGGCGAGCTTCGGCATTACGAGCATGTCGTCGACCCGGACTACCGCCAACGCTTGGTGAATCCGGGCACTTGCGGTTCGTACCGGTCAGGCCGTGGTCGAGGTAGATCCGCGCCTCGGCGAAGCCGAGTTCGGCCAGGCGTTGGTGTCGGGCAGTGAGATCTTGGGCGTCGGTGGAGTAGCGGGGCGGAGCTGATGAGCGTCCGGGCATGATCAGGACGTAACGAATAGCCCCCGCTCACTGAGAATCTTTCCGTACCAATATGTGAGACACCCCTGGGCCTGGTCGCGACCCAGTGATCATCCGGGGGCGGATGTGCCCAAGAGGTTCCCCTGCGAACACCAGTGCGGGCGGATGCCGCACTCACGGCCGCAGCAGTTGCCGCACCCGTGCGGCCTCTCGAGTGAGGTGGTCGCGCTCCGGCACGCTGGTAGCGGCGCGGGAGGCCTCGGCATACAGCTCGGCGGCGTGTTCGAGGTCACCGGCGCGTTCGTGCAGGTATGCCGTCACCGCGGCGTAACGGGGCAGGTCGGGGTTCACGTCAGCCAGCGCCGCCAGGCCGGCCTGCGGTCCGTCGGCCTCGCCGACCGCCACTGCGCGGTTGAGCTGCACCACCGGGCTGCCGGTGAGGAGCAGCAGTTCGTCGTACCACTCCACGATCTGCACCCAGTCCGTATCGGAGGTGCTCCGGGCGTCCGCGTGCAGGGCGGCGATCGCCGCCTGTGCCTGGTATTCGCCCAGCCGGTCGCGGGCCAG
>JBOHGX010000053.1:0-20623 GCA_050700255.1 Pseudonocardiaceae bacterium | reverse complement strand
ACGCCCCGTACTCCATGGCGACCTTGCTGCCGCCGATGATGACGCAGCGGGACGGCTCGTAGTCCAGCTCCTCGACGAGGCTGACGAAGTCATAGACCCCGCGCAGGTCGAGACCGGGGATGCCCGGGTACACCGGTCGGGCGCCCATCCCGAGCACCAGGTTGTGGCCGCGGAAGGTCTTCCCGCCTGCGGTCACGGTATTGCGGTCCACAATGGTCGCCCGCGCGTTGAGAACGTACTCGACTTCCAGCTGTTCCTTGGTCTGCCAATTCATGAACGCGTGTGCGGTGCCCCGGCCGGCCACGAAAAGCTTCACCATCTGCAAGATGCTCGCCCGCGACGCGTCGAACTTCGGGAAGAACAACTCGTCGGAGAACCAGCGCATCAAATCGAGTTCGGCAGCAGCATCGGAGAACAGATGATGCGGCACGCAGGCCTGATGCGGGCATGACCCGCCGAGGAACGGCCAGGCATCAACGATCAACGGGCGCCCGCCCATCGCTTTCATGTATGCGGCACCGAACCGGCCGCCCGCGCCGCCGCCCACGAAGATGGCGTCGTAAACGGCCCCATCAACGGCACCGTCGCCGTCCACGTTGAACAATGGCTCGGAATCCGGATTAGCCAAGCTTTCTTCGATGATGGTGTTCCACTCGGCGAGGTTGAACTGCTTGTCCCGAATATCCACAGCCCACCATCCTTGTCGTGCTAGCCACGGCGTCTTGACCTTATGCTCAGCGAAGGTGGCTGGTGACGTCCTGGCCGGACAGGGGAACCCTTCAGGTTCGTCCGGCGCAGCCGAATCCTTCGCTCGGCGCACGCGAGATCGTGGGGGTCATGAGCGACGACGTGTCGTCAATGGTGACGCGGGCGCGTATCGCGCAAGGCGCCATCGCCCACTACAGCCAGGAGCAGGTCGACGAGCTGGTGACCGCGGTCGCGTGGGCGGTCGCTCGCAAGGACCGGGCGGAGGCGCTCGCCCAGCTCGCCGTCGACGAGGGTGGATTCGGGAACTATCCCGACAAAGTCATCAAAATCAACAAAAGAGTGCTGGGAGTACTGCGCGACATGCGCTCGGTAGGCACCGTCGGAGTCGTCTCCGAAGACGCCGAGCGGGGCTTGGTGATGATCGCCAAGCCGGTCGGCGTCGTCGCGGCGCTGATCCCGACGACCGGGCCGGACGCCACCCCACCGGTCAAGACGCTGTTCGCACTCAAGGGCCGCAACGCGATCATCATCGCCCCGCATCCCCGGACCAAGCGCACCAGCCAGGCTGTTGTCGGCTTCATGCGGGAGGCCTGCGAGCAGGTCGGGGCACCAGCCGATCTGGTCCAGGTGATCTCCGCACCGTCGATTGCCCGGACCCAGGAGCTGATGAGCCAGGCTGACCTCATCGTGGCAACAGGGGGGCACGCGATGGTGCATGCTGCATACAGTTCGGGGACCCCGGCCTACGGCGTTGGCGTTGGCAACGCCATCCATGTGGTCGACGAGACCGCCGACCTCGATGACGCTGCACAGGCGATCGCCACGGCCAAGACCTTCGACTACGCCACGAGCTGCCTGGCGGACAACGCGGTGCTCGCCGAAGCGAGCATCCACGACGCGCTCCTCGACCGGTTGGTGGCGGCAGGTGGCCACCTGTGCTCCGATGCCGAACGTGCGGCGCTACAGAGGTTGATGTGGCCCAGTGGCGATGGCATCCCGGTCCTTGAGGTCATCGCCAAGCCGGCCCCACATATCGCGGAGCTGGCGGGTTTCACCATCGCGGCGAACCGGACCTTCCTCATCGTCGGCCACGATGGGGTCGGCCCACAGGTCGGGCCCGAGTACCCGTTCTCCGGCGAGAAGCTCTCCGTCGTGCTCGCGCTGTATCGCTATTCCGGCGGAATCGAGCGCGCCGTCGAGCTGGTCAACGCGATCACCGACTACCAGGGCGCCGGGCACAGCTGCGGGATCCATACCAGCAGCGACGAACACGTCGATGCGCTGGCGCTGGGCACCCGAACCGCCAGGGTGCTGGTCAACCAGAACCTCAACGAAGGAGCCGGCAGCCCGCGCAATGGCCTGCCGTTCACGCTCAGCCTCAGCTGCGGCACCTGGGGGGGCAACATCACTACCGAGAACGTCAACGCCCGCCACTTCGTCAACCTCACCTGGGTGTCGCGTCCGGTGCCGCCCCGCCCGGCGGAGGAGGAAGAACTGTTCGCCACCCACTGGGCCCGATACGGGAGGTAGCCGGTGACCCAGCGGGCTTGCGGTGCCCTTCCCGATCAGATGGACGCTAGCCGCGGCGGTCGGCTGGCGCGTACCGTGATGGGGCTCACACCGGATGTGCCCGCGCGGCGCTGTCCTACGAAGATTTGGGCGACGAGGAGTAGGGCGTGACTCGCACCCTGGAACTCGGCATTCCCGGCCTGCAGCTGACCGTGGGAGACCACATTTGTGCCTTCTACCGGGGTTCTGGTGAGCGCGACGAGATCCTGATCCCCTACCTTCAGGCAGGGTTGCGGATCGGGGACAAATGCATCTGCGTGGTGGATGCAGTCGATCCACGAGAGGTGCTAGCCGCGCTGGGCAGCGAGATGGAGGTCGACCGCTGGATCAGTGACAGCCAGCTGGAACTGCGCGCGTCCACCGATGCCTACCTACGCTCTGGCCGGTTCTGCACCGAGGAGATGCTGGCGTTCTGGGAGAACTTCATCGGTCCGGCGGTGGCCGGCAGATTCCGCTTCGCCCGTTCGGTGGGCGAGATGACGTGGGCACTGCGACAGGCGCCGGGTGTCGAGGAACTGGTTGGTTACGAGTCCGAGCTCAACCGGTTCCTGCCCCGCTATCCCCAGGTCATCCTTTGCCTTTATGACCTGGAGCGGTTCAGCGGCGAAATCATCATCGACATGCTCAAGACTCACCCCCGGGTGCTGCTGGGCAGCATGGTGCTGGACAACCCGTACTACCTTGAGCCCGATGAGTTCCTCGCGGTTCGATCGAGGGCCGTGAACGCAGCGCAGCGATGAACACTGCCGCATGGCCGGTGGGTGTCGCGGGAGACGGCCTCCCCAGGACCGATGTACCCATCGCTGACGGGGCCACCCGAGTCGATCCGCTGCTGCGCGACCAGCTGTCCAACCTGCAGGGGCTGCTCGTGCTCTCGATGCTGATGACTGAGAGCGGGGACGTCCGGCAGATCCTGCACCTGGCAACCACGTCCATACCGTCGCTGGGATGCTGTCACCTGGGCGGGGTTCACCTACTTGACGGCGGCTGGCAGGCCACCGCACCGCCTTACACCACGTTTGACGTGCGGGCCACCGTCGAGGCTCAGCTCGGCCTGCTGGGTGGAGGCGGCGGCATGCTCACCGTCCCGGACGAGCAGTGGGCATGGGCCTTCCCGCTGCGCGGGCTGGAGGGCTCCATCGGCCATCTGGTGGTGGCAGCACCGCAGCAGCCATCGGGTTCCGAGCAGTTCCTGCTCCGGGTCCTTGCCCAGCAGACCGGTGTCGCTGTAGTCAACGCGCAACTGCATGCCAAGGAGCGGGCTACCGCGGCGCAGCTGTCTGCGGCCAATACCGCGCTGGCCCAGACGGTGCGCGCGCTGCAACGCTCGACCGCTATCCACGACCAGTTGACCCGGGTTGCGGTCGGCGGCGAGGGCCAGGAGGGCATAGCGCGGGCCGTGCACAGGTTGACCGGCCACCCCGTCGCCGTCGAGGACCGTTACGGCAACCTACGGGCATGGGCCGGGCCCGACCGGCCGGAGCCGTACCCGAAAGACCCGCACGCCCGTCGCGAGCAACTGCTCCGCCGGGCACTGCGCGAGGGCCGGCCGATCCGGGAGGCCGGCCGGTTGCTGGCCATCGCCCGGCCACGGGAAGACGTCCTTGGCGTGTTGGTCCTCATCGACCCCGGCGGAACCGCCGGCGAGCAGGAGCTCGTCGCGCTCGAGCACGGCGCCACGGTGCTGGCGATGGAGCTGGCCCGGCTGCGCAGCCTGGCCGACACCGAACTACGGGTCCGGCGCGAACTCGTCGACCACCTGCTGTGCGGCGCCGACGAGGAGAGCGCGCTGGCGCTGGCCCAAGCTCTGGACTACGACCTCGAACGCCCTCACCAGGTCCTCGTCGTGGAAGGCCGCGGGAGGCGGCGGGACGAGGAGGTGTTCTTCCACGCCGTGCGCCGGGCGGCCCGTGACGTCGGAACCGGCGTCCTGCTGGTCACCCGCGGGCGTGCCGTCGTGCTCCTTTCCCCTGCGAAGGCGCCGTTCGACCGGCTGCATGCTGCTGTCCTGGCGGAACTCGGCGGCGGCACGTGCCGAATCGGGGTTGGCGGAGTATGCGACCGACCGAGCGAGTTCCCTCGCTCCTACCGGGAGGCGCAGTTCGCGCTGAAAATGCAGGTCGTGGCGAAAGGTGCTACCCAGGTCGTCGGATTCGAGGGCCTCGGTGTGTACCGGCTGCTGTCGGAGGTCCAGGACACTGCGGGCGTCGACCGGTTCGTCCGGTCGTGGTTGGGTGCCCTGCTCGACTACGACACCCGCAAGCATTCCGCCCTGGTAGACACATTGTCCGAGTACCTGGAGTGCGGCGGGAGCTACGATGCCGCCGCGGCGTCGTTGTCCGTGCACCGCAACACATTGAAGTACCGGCTGCAGCGAATCCGGGAACTCTCCGGCCACGATCTGTCCTGTCCCGACACCCGCTTCAACCTGCAGCTGGCCACCCGCGCCTGGCAAACCCTGGTGGGTTTACGCGGTTGATGTTGCATGCGGTGACAAGCGCTTGTTACATGCGGAGGTCTACCCCGTCATAGCTGGTGGCAGGCAAGCGCTCGGACGAACGGAACCGCGATGAGCTTGATCCTTGTCACCGGCGGCACTGGCGTCCTCGGTCGTGCCGTGGTGCGACACTTGCTCGACTCCGGGCACCAGGTCCGGCTCGCGAGCCGCCGGCCGCCGCCGGCAGGTCCGCGGCCTTACGCGTGGGCGACTGTCGATTACCGCAGCGGCGAGGGCGTCGACACAGCGCTGGACGCGGCGGACTCGGTCATCCACTGCGCAGGTGACTTTCGCGGCGAGGTGGATCGGAGTCTGCTCACGGCTGTGCGGGCAGCCGGCGGGCCGCATCTGGTGTACATCTCCATTGTGGGGGTCGATCGCATTCCACTCGCCTACTACCGGCTGAAGCTCGCTGCAGAACGGGCAATCGAGACCTCCAGCCTGCCCTACACCATTCTGCGTACCACCCAGTTCCACGACCTGATCCGGTGCATGTTCGCCGCAGCCGCGCGCCTCCCGGTGATGCTGGTGCCCGACCTCAGCGTCCAACCGATCGCCGTTCGTGACGTCCCGGACCGTCTCGTCGAACTTGCCATCCGCGAACCGAGCGGTCACGCTCGCGATCTCGGCGGCCCCGAGGTGCGAACGGTCCGGGACCTGGCGCAGATATACCTGCGGGCCACCGGGCGTCGCCGTCTGCTACTGCCCGTCCGGTTGCCTGGCAAGGCGTTCCACGGCTACCGCCACGGTGGGCATCTCACGCCGGATCACGCCGAGGGACGCATCACTTTCGAAAAGTATCTGACGACCCAGCCGGCACCAGCACGGATCTCCTACCGGGGTAGCCGATGACCAGAGATACGGTCCAGCTCCATAGCGCTGCGCCCTGCTCGCCAGGCTGTGGGTGATGATCCTTGTCGCCGGTCTGGTGGTGGCGCTGGGCGCACTGGTGCAGGGTGCGGTCGGCTACGGCATGTCCTTGGTGGCGGCGCCATTGCTGGCCCTGTTCGATCCCGCGCTCGTTCCGGTTCCGTTGATCTTACTGACAACCGTGCACTCGGTGCTGGCCGTGGTCCGGGATGGGCGCTACGCCGACTGGCCCGGGATCGGGTGGGCGATGTTGGGCCGGCTGCCCGGCACCGGGCTGGGAGTACTCGCTGTGGTGCTGCTGTCGCAACGGGCGTTCAGCCTGATTGTCGGACTCTGCGTGCTGGCTTGCGTGGCGCTGTCGCTGCTCACCTGGCGGCCGCGACCCCGGCCCCGCGCACTGGTGATCGCTGGAATCGCCAGCGGGGCCGGAGGGACCGCGGCCTCGATCGGCGGGCCGCCCATCGCGTTGCTCTACCAAGGCGAGACGGGTCCACGGGTCCGCGGCACGATCGGCGGCTACTTCGTCCTGGGTTCGGTGACCTCGATTGCCGCGCTGGCCGCCGCGGACCAGGTCACGAGCGAATCGTTGGTGAGCGCCGCCTTACTCACCCCCTTCCTGCTGGGTGGGTTCGCGCTGTCCGGGCCGGCCCGCCGGGTGCTCGACAACGGCCGGACGCGGTGGGCGGTGCTCGCGGTGGCCGCGGCGAGTGCCGTGGTGCTCATCGGCCGTGCACTGCTGTCGAGCGGATAAGTTCGAGTGCTGGCATCATCGCCGGACTGCGAGGCTCAGTACGAAGCGCTCCGCCGGGTCGGTCCACCAGTGCGCGAGATCGAACCCGGCGGCGTCGAGCTCGCTGGACAGGCCATCACGGCTGAACTTCTTCGATATCTCAGTGCGCATCTGCTCACCTGGTGCGTAGCGCACCGTCATGTTCACTGCAGGCAACCGCACGGTCATCGCGCGGCGAGCTTGCAGCCGCATCTCGATCCACTCGTTGGCGGCGTTCCACACCGCAACGTGGTCGAAAGCCGTGACGTCGAAATCGGCCCCGAGCTCACGGTTGAGTACGTGCAGCACGTTTCGATTGAACTCGGCGGTCACTCCGGCGGCGTCGTCGTAGGCGCGCACCATCACCGCTGGATCGGTGATCAGCCCGGTACCGAGCAGCAGCAACTCACCGGGATCCAGCGAGGCGCGTAGCGCGCTGAGAAACCCTGCCCGCTCGTCGGGCGCGAGATTGCCGATCGTGCCGCCCAAGAAGGCCACCAGCCTGCGCCCGCACTGGCCGGTAGGCAGCAGCTCGAGATGCTTGGTGAAGTCACCGACCACACCGTGCACCGCAAGACCCGGGTACTCCTGTGCTACTGCCGCCATCGCGCCGCGCAGCGCGGACTCCGACACGTCCAACGGCACGAAGCGCTGCAGCGAGCCGCTCGCGGTGAGCGCGTCGAGCAGTAACCGGGTCTTCTCCGAAGAACCCGAACCGAGTTCCACCAGCGTGCCGATCGGCGCCGAACCGGCGATCTCGTCGGCGCGGTGGCGCAGCAGCTCACGCTCGGTGCGAGTGGGGTAGTACTCGGGTAACGCGGTGATCTCCTCGAACAGGTCGCTGCCACGGGCATCGTAAAGCCATTTGGGCGGTAGCCACTTGGGATCGGCGGACAGTCCGACTCGCACGTCGTGGTGCAACGCATCAGCAGCATCGGAGTCGGACAGGTGGATCTCCAGCACGGGCGCGGTCATGGCTCCTCGGTAGTGGTCGAAGGGATCGGCGCGACGTCCATGGTGGACGGTGTCGCGGTGAGTAGATGGCGGTCGGGAACCGGTTCCCAGCCGGCGGATTGGTCGGTGGGCTCGGAGCAGATCAGCACTTCCCCATCACCTGCGCGGACTGACAGGGCATGGTGCACGGTGGTCGCGGCGACCATGGTGCCATCGGTGACCAGCAGGTTCAGTCGCGATCCTGGGGCCGCAGCAAGCACCTCAGCGGTGACGACGCCCAGCGCGCGGCCGGGCGAATCGCCGGCCGCCAGACGGTGCCGGACCAGCGCCCACAGCAGCGCAGCATCGGTGGGCGCCTCAAGGGTGAGCAGGTCAGTCACCGGCAGTCGCGCGGCCAACCTCGCCACGCTGTGCGGCCAGCCGATGACCCTGCCGTTGTGGCTGAACAGCCAGCGGTCGGTGCCGAACGGCGCGCAAGCGGTGTCGATCACCGGCAGCCCGGGCGTGGCCGAACGCACGGCAGCGAGCACTGCGCTGCTGCGCACCTCGCGAGCCAGCGTGGCGAACGACGGGTCCGACCACATCGGGACTGCCCGCCGGTACCGGATCGGCGTGGTTGCGCCGTCGGGATACCAGCCGGCACCGAACCCGTCGACGTTGATCGTGCCACCGCCTCGCATGTCGACCGGCGCGTAGGTCTGCCGCAGCAACGAGTGCGGCGGATCCAGCAGCAGCGTCGCGAGGTCGAGCGGCGGCCCGAGGTAGGCCAGGTGTCGGCACACGGTCAGGCCAGGTCGCCGGGGTTAGTGTCCCGAGCGCAGCGGAAACCGGTGAAGATCTGCCTTCGGAAAGGGTGGTCCCAGTTGCGGAAGGTACCCCGGCAGGTTGCCGCATCGGTGCCGAACGAGCCGCCGCGCAGCATCCGGTAGTCCCCGCCCAGGAACACCTCGGAGTACTCCCGGTACGGGAACGGTGCAAAGCCTGGGTAGCCGGAGAAGCCCGAGGACGTCCACTCCCACACGTCGCCGATCAGCTGGTGCACGCCCAGCGGGGACGCCCCGGCTGGGTAGCTGCCCGCGAGTGCAGGTCGCAGATGCCGCTGCCCCAGGTTGGCGTGTGCTGGGGTGGGGTCGTCATCGCCCCACGGAAAGCGGCGGGAACGTCCGCTGGCAGGGTCGAATCGGGCGGCCTTCTCCCACTCCACCTCGGTGGGCAGGCGTTTGCCGGCCCACGCTGCGTAAGCCTGCGCCTCGAAGAAGCTGACGTGCAGCACCGGCTCGTCGGGCGCGACCGGTTCGGTGATGCCGAAGCGGGTGCGCCACCATGACCCGCTGTCGAAGTACCAGAACTGCGGGGCTGCCAGGCCCGCGGCGCAGCGGTGGGCCCAGCCTCGCTCGCTCCACCACCGCAGGTCGTCGTAGCCGCCACCGGCGAGAACCCGCTGGTAGTCGCCATTGGTCACCGGGGTGGTGTCCAACCAGTACGCGTCGGTGCAGGCCCGATGTGCTGGACGCTCATTGTCCAGCGCCCACGGATCGGTGGAGGTTCCCATGGTGAACTCGCCGGCGGGGACCAGGACCTCGGCCGGCAGGTTAGTGGCCCGCTGTGGTGCTGGGGCGGGCGCGTGCAGTGCAGCCGGACCGGCTCGAAGCTGGTGGGTGGCCAGCATGGTCTCGTCGTGCTGCTGCTCGTGTTGCACGATCATCCCGAAGGCGAACCCGTGCGCCACCAGCCTGCGGCCTTCCAGCGGGGTGCGCTCCAAGGCGTCGAGCACCTTATGGCGGACCTCGCCGAGGTAACCCCGGGCCTGCGCCGGTGTGAGCAGTGGCAGAGCAGACCGGCCCGGCCTTGGTTGCTTGAACGCGTCGTACAGGTGGTCGATATCTGCCCGGACGGGCTCACGCCCGGCCACATCTCGGACCAGCCACAGCTCCTCCTGGTTGCCGATGTGAGCCAGGTCCCACACCAGCGGGGACATGATCTCGGAGTGCTGGCGGATCAGGTCGCCGTCGTCCACCGCATCAGTCAGCGCCGTGCTGCGGGCCCGGGTGCGCTCGAGCTCGGCTGCGAGGTGGTCGCGCAGAGCGGCGGTGCTCGGCTCGGTGATCGGTGTGCTCACAGCGGTGGTCCTCCGTTGAGTCCTCGGGGTCGGGTTCCGTTACGGCGGCTGGTGTCCTGCTCGACCATGTCGTCAGCTGGACAGCGACCGCGGCGAACCCGTCCTTCGGTGATCTGCTCCACGAGCTGCTGCACCCCGGCGGGCGCATCGAGCGCCGGCAGGGCATGGCAGGCCAGCTCGAACACCGCAACCGCGGCCGTGGCAAGCGCATCGTCGCGCAGGCCACGTTCGGCCGCTTCCATCCAGAGCCCCACAGCGGGAGCGCAGGCATCCCGGGCGGCTGCCGTGACCTCAGGGTTGGCCAGCAGGGCCGCCAGCACGGCCACCGGTGCCAGCCACTGCCCCACCGGCTGGGTGTCCAGATAGCGAACTTCCAGGTACCCCTGCGGCCGCACCGGCGGGAACAGCGTGGTCAGGTGGTAGTCGAGATCGGCGGTGCTGGGACGACCGGGCAGCGCGCCTGACAGCCAGTCGGCAAAAGTGATCCCGTTGGGCACGTGCCAAGTCCCCCGGGGGCGACGCTGGAACAGCACCGGTGTGTCCAGTGCCCGACGGGCCCAGTCAGCGGCCGGATCCCAGTGCACCGGGCTGGGCATGGTGCGTACCGGGTCCAACGCAAACCAGGCCTGCATCCGGGAAGACGCCCAGCCCGTGCGCATCCCCCCCAGCCACGGCGAATTCGCGAACGCGGCGAGCAGTACCGGTCCCAGATCGTGTAGCGCCGCCCAGCGTGACGCCACCTCGGTGTGGGTACCGGCGTCCAGACAGACCTGGACCGCGGCGGTGGAACACATCATGGCGCGCCCCATCGGCCCGATCCGGTCGAAGGCGATTTCCATCGCGGCATAGCGCGGGATGTCGATCAGCCGGCGGGACGGGCGATGTGGATCAGAACCCGAACCGGTGAGTACCAGCCCGGCGGGATCGAGTAGGTCGGTCAGTGTGGCGGTGTCGCACTCCACGGTGGCGATGAGCTCGGTCAGCGAAGCGCAGGGCGGGCTGGAGATCTCGAGCTGACCACCGGGTTCAACTGTGACGGTAGAGCCGTGGGGAAGAGGGAGCTGGGGGCTATCGGAGACGAGAGAATTCGGGACGTGCGCGCCGAGCGCGTCGGCGAGGTGGCGGGCCTGCAACGGGCGATGGGGATTCCCGGAGTGCTGCACCACCCACTCGAGCTCGGCGCCGAGCAGCTTCGGTGGTCCGTGCTTGAAACACACCGAGGCGACGTATACCTCGGCCTCTTCCCGACTGCGCAGCACCGTCGGTGGTGCCGCCGGAGTCGATACCCAGGGCAGCGGTACCGCTGGCGTCACGACTTCACCTCCTGGCAAAACCGACCCCGATCGAGGAGCCGATTCGCCACGCTACCCAGTTGCCCCAACGTCCGCAGCGTTACAGCAGTGTTTACGACAACCCCTCCGCGCCCCCCACACCCCACCCCTCCGGCGTGTCCACGTCCCATGCACGGCGTGTCCGCCTCCCATGTACGGCGCGGCGACGTTTGGTGCACGGCCAGAAGCCGGTATCCCATGCACGGGATACCGACGCACTGGGCCCAGGCCGCGGACACACCGTGCACGAGAGGCGGACACGCGAGGGGTAGAGGGGTTAGACGAGGGCGAACTGGGTGTGGTGCAGCTGCGCGTAACGACCGTGGGCTGCGAGCAGCTCGTCGTGGGTGCCGCGCTCGGCCACGCGGCCGTCCTCGATCACGAGGATCTGGTCCGCGGCCCGGATGGTGGACAGCCGATGCGCGATGACCAGCGCGGTGCGGCCGTGCAGCGCCTCGGCCAGTGCGGCCTGCACCGCCGCCTCGGACTCGGAGTCCAGATGCGCGGTGGCCTCGTCGAGGATCACCACGCGGGGTTGGGCCAGCAGCAACCTGGCGATAGCCAGCCGTTGCCGCTCTCCTCCGGACAGCCGGTACCCGCGGTCGCCCACCACGGTGTCCAGCCCATCCGGCAATGATCGCGCCAGCTGTTCCAGCTGGGCCCGCCGTAGCGCGTCCCACAACTGTTCGTCCTGCGCCTGCGGCGCGGCGAAGCGCAGGTTGCCTGCGATGGTGTCGTGGAACAAGTGTCCATCCTGGGTCACCACCCCGACGGTGTCCCGCAATGCCGCGAAGGACAGGTCGCGCACGTCTAGCCCATTCAGCCGCACCGCCCCCGCGTCGACGTCGTAGAGCCGCGGCACCAGCGACGCGATGGTGGACTTGCCCGCACCTGAGGAGCCGACCAGCGCCACCAGCTGGCCCGGCTCGGCACGGAAATCCACCCACTGCAGTACCTCGGCGCCGCCGCGGGCGTCCAAGATCGCGACCTCCTCCAAGGAGGCCAGCGACACCTGCTCGGCCGACGGGTAGGAGAAGCGCACGTTGTCGAACTCCACCCGCACCTCGCCAGCGGGCACCGTCCGGGCGTCCGGTTGCTCGGTGATCATCGGGCGGACGTCGAGCACTTCGAAGACCCGTTCGAAGGCCACCAGCGCGGTCATCACGTCGACCCGGGCGTTGGCCAGCGCGGTCAGCGGCGAGTACAGCCGGGTGAGCAGTAGCGCGAGGCTGACCACGGTGCCCGGTGCGAGGTCGCCGCGCAGCGCGAGCCACCCGCCCAGCCCGTATACCAGCGCCTGCGCGAGGGCGGACACCAGAGCCAGCGCGGTGAGAAACACCCGCGTCGCCATCGCCGTGTGCACTCCGATATCGCGCACCCGTCCGGCCCGGTAGCCGAACTCGGCGGCCTCGGCCTCGGGCCGTCCGAACAGCTTCACCAGCGTGGCGCCCGGCGCGGAGAACCGCTCGGTCATCTGGGTCGTCATCGCCGCGTTGTGCGTCGAGGCCTCGCGTCGCAGGTCGGCCAACCGGACACCCATCCGACGCGCCGGCAGCACGAAGATCGGCAGCAGGATCAGGGCAAATACCGTGACCTGCCAGGACAGTGTGAGCATCACGATCAGTGTGAGCACTAGCTGAATGACATTGGTGACGACGCCCGACAGCGTGGAGGTCAGCGCGGTCTGCGCACCGATCACGTCGTTGTTGAGCCGGCTGACCAGCGCTCCGGTGCGGGTCCGGGTGAAGAATGCCACCGGCATTCGCTGCACGTGCTCGAACACCGTGCGGCGCAGATCGAGGATCAGACCCTCACCGATCCGGGAGGACTGCCAGCGCGAGGCGAGCCCGACACCAGCGTCGATCACCGCCACGACGGCGATGAGTATGGCCAGCCCCACCACCAGTGCCACCCCTGCGCGCCCGACGATGGCGTCGACCACCCTTCCGGCGAGCACCGGAGTGGCGACGGTGAGGGCTGCCGATACCGTGCTCAGCCCGAGGAAGATCAGCAGAGACAACTTGTGCGGCTTGGCGAACTCGACGATCCGGCGCAGCGTGCCCGGCGCCAGGGCGCGGGGGCTTGCATCCTGACGCATCGAGCTGCGCAACAGGCTCCACGAGTTGTCCATCGAACGTCCTCCGCTGCACACAACAACCGGTTGTCGCCTACGCTGCAACGTTGTAAGCAGCTGGGTGTTCCCCTCCCATCGCCACGCTTGTGGCCGTTCTCACGGTGATTCCCGCCTCGCTGGCAGCTACTGTTAGGACGAGTGACCAAGTCGATTGACCAAGGCGGACGTCCAGACAGTAGAGGAGTCGCCATGCCGGTCCGGACAGCGGCGGAGCGCGGGCGGGAAGTCCGGCTGCGGCTGCTGAGTGCCGCCGCCGAGCTCATCGCCGAGCTGGGTTGGACCGCGGTGAGCACCCGGATCCTGGCTGAGCGGGCGGGCGTGACACCCGGACTGGTTCATTACCATTTCCCGTCACTGCAGGCATTGCTACGCGACGCCGCCCTGGGCATGATAAGCGATCTACTGTCCGGGATTGAATCCATTTTCGACGACGCCCGATCCCTCGACCGCGGCGTGGAAATGATGCTCGGCTCGCTTGATGTCTATACAGGAAGCGACCGCACGTCGTTGCTGTTCACCGAGACCTATCTGGCCGCGATCCGCGATGAGACTTTACGCATCGAGCTCATCGCCCTGGTCGACGAATTCCGGCGGAAGCTGGCCCGGTGGCTCAGCGAACACGGCGCGAAAACACCCGATGACACCGCTGCTGTGCTGGCCGCGGCCATCGACGGCGTAATGCTGCACAGGGCGCTGAATCCGCAGCTGACCTCGTCTGCGGTTACCCCGGTGCTGCGCAGGCTCATCGCATACGGCGTGACCACGCGCGAGTGCAGAAAAGGAGATTGAGATGAAAGCAGTAATCTGCGGCGCCGGGATCGCGGGATTGTCCCTCGCGCAGCGACTCAGCAGCATCGGCTGGAACGTGGTGGTGATCGAGAAGTCGGCGGGCCCGCGCGAGCAAGGTTATATGATGGACTTCTTCGGGCTCGGCTACGTTACGTTATCGGCGCCGACCTGCTGGTCGGAGCCGACGCGGAGCCGACGGGATCCACTCCGCAGTGCGGCGCACGGTTTTCGGCGACGAGGAACAGTTCCTCCGCTACCTCGGCTACCACACCGCCGCATACATCTTCGACGATCCCCAGATCTACGACTACCTGCACAACCGGTTCTGCCTCACCGACACCACAGATCGGCAAATGGGCCTCTACGGTCTGCGCGATGGCAGGGTTGCCGCGTTTACGACCAGGTCGCACAGATCGAGATTACGCAGTGGAGTCGCGAGCGGGTCATCCTGGTCGGCGACGCCTGCCAGGCGGTCTCGCTGCTTGCCGGGCAGGGTGCCTCCCTCGCGATCGCGGCGCCTACGTACTCGGCGAGCAGCTGGCGAGCGCAGACTCCGTCGACGCCGCGCTAGCCCACTACCAGCAGCTGTGGCAGCCGGTGATCACGAAGAAGCAGCAGGTCGCTCGGCGCGGAGTGGGATGGTTCCTGCCATCGTCAGCACTACAGCTGTGGTCACGCAGGATCGTCCTGAGGCTGACGAATCTTCCCGGAGTAGCCAGGTACGTCGGCACCGCACTGGCGGGAAAGTCACACGCCAGCATCGAAGAACTCAGCCGAGAAGCCTCCGCCGCACTGCCCCTGACGCCGGCACCCGAATCGCGCGCGAGGCCGGCGTCCTAACAGTGCGGCTACTTCTTCTTCGTGCGAGTAGCACCGCCGCGGCCACGCAATGTCACCCCGGACTCCGAGAGCACCCGGTGCACGAAACCGTACGACCGCCCGGTTGACTCAGCGAGCGCCCGGATACTGGCGCCTTTCTCATACTTCTTCTTCAGGTCCGATGCAAGCTTGTCCCGGGCGACGCCGGTGATCCGGCTGCCCTTCTTCAGGTCGGCCACCTCGAAACGCCTTCCTTTCAGACTGGAAGAGCCGGTCACGGCCCTTGCCGCAATGATCGACCAGGTTAGCGATCTCCGCCAGACGATCTCCGGGTGGATCTGTGAACGGTAAGGCAGCCGGGCCGGACACCTGCTAAGCGGCATCCGCTCGATGCTCTCCAGCCGTTGCCCCACGAGTACCCTCCGTGAACAGGGTCAGGCCAGCAGTACCAGGTCAAGGTAGTCGGCGCTCCAGTGATCCTCGGTGCCGTCCGGGAGCAGGATCACCCGCTGAGGGTCCAGCGCTTGCACCGCTCCAGGGTCGTGGGTCACCAGCACCACCGCGCCGGAATAGTGGTGCAGCGCGTCGAGCACCCGCTCCCGCGAGACCGGGTCGAGGTTGTTGGTGGGCTCGTCGAGCAGCAACACGTTGGCCGCGGAGGACACCAGTGCCGCCAGCACCAGCCGGGTCTTCTCCCCGCCGGACAGTGTCGCGGCCAACTGGTCCAGCTGCTCACCACGAAACAGGAAGGTGCCCAGCAGCGTGCGTAACTGCTGTTCGGCAGCGTCCGGGGCGGCGTGCCGAAGGTTTTCCCACACTGTGGCATCGAGATCCAGCGTGTCGTGTTCCTGGGCGAAGTAGCCCACCCGCAGGCCATGGCCGGCTTCGACCTGCCCGGCATCCGGAATCTCCATCCCACCGAGCAACCGAAGCAGGGTGGTTTTCCCGGCACCGTTGAGACCGAGGATCACCACTCGGCTGCCCCGATCAACCGCGAGGTCCACCCCGCTGAAAACCTCCAGCGAGCCGTAGGACTTGCCCAGCCCGCTCGCGGTCAGCGGGGTACGCCCGCAGGCGGCTGGCTGCGGGAACCGGATCCGGGCCACCCGCTCGGCACGTTGCTCGGTCTCGGCACCGGCCAGCAGTCTGGTAGCTCGCCGTTGCATGTTCTGGGCGGCGACGGCCTTGGTGGCCTTGGCTCGCATCCGGTCGGCCTGCGCCATCAGAGCAGTGGCCTTCTTCTCCGCGTTGGCCCGTTCCCGGCGGCGCCGCTTCTCGTCCGCGGCCCGAGCCTCCAGGTAACGCTGCCAGCCCAGGTTGTAGACATCGGCCTCGCTGCGCATCGCGTCGAGAACCCAGACCTTGTTGACCACGGCAGCGAGCAGGTCGGTGTCGTGGCTGATCACGATGAGGCCTCCATCGTGAGCCGTCAGGAAGTCGCGCAACCAGGTGACCGAATCGGCGTCGAGGTGGTTGGTCGGCTCGTCGAGCAGCAGCGTGGTACCCGAGCGGCCCCCCGAACCGTCCGAGGCGCCGAAGAGGATCCGGGCCAGTTCCACCCGGCGACGCTGCCCGCCGGACAGCGTGCGCAGCGGCTGGGCCAGTACCCGGTCGGGCAAGCCGAGGCTGGCGCAGATCCGCGCCGCCTCGCTCTCGGCGGCATAGCCACCCAGCGCCGAGAACCGGTCCTCGAGATGGCTGTAGCGGCGCACCGCGCGGCCCTGCCCGTGGCCGTCGACCAGCTCCGCGATCTCCGACTGCGATTTCTCCATCTCGTGCAGCAGCTGGTCGAGCCCCCGGGCCGAGAGCACCCGATCCCTGGCCGGGACTGACATGTCACCTTCGCGGGGATCCTGTGGCAGGTATCCCAGGTTTCCGGTGCGGCGGACCTGGCCCCCATAGGGCTGGCTCTCGCCGGCGAGTACCCGCAGCGTGCTGGTCTTGCCCGCACCATTGCGACCGACCAGGCCGATCCGGTCGCCGGGCTGCACTCGCAGGGTGGCTCCGGACAGCAGGATGCGGGACCCGGCACGCAGCTCGAGGTCGGTGGCTGTGATCACGATGAGGTAGCTCCAAAGGTGGTCGCCGGCAGGGTCAACTCCCCACACGCCGCAGCGCGCGGGGCCGGCAGCACATCAGCTTGTCGCGACCACGCACCTATCCTACCGGCGACGGCATCCGGATTACGGTGCCGCCATGACCATCGACGGCAAGAGCACCGATCCTTCCTTTGATCTGACCGGACGCGCCGCTCTGGTTTCAGGCGCCAGCCGCGGTATCGGGCATGCGATCGCCGCCGCGCTGCTGGCCCGTGGCGCCGCCGTGACGATCACCGCACGCAAGCCCGACGAGCTCGGCGCCGCTGGCGACGAACTTGCCGCAACGGTCCAGGACGGAGCCGATCGGGTACTCGCACTACCCGGCAATGCGGGTGATGCCGCTGCCCGGGCCGAAGCGGTGGACCGGACGGTAGAGCGCTTCGGATCGTTGGACGTCCTGGTCAACAACGCCGGGGTCAACCCGGTGTACGGGCCGTTGATGCAGGCCGATCTCGGCGCGGTACGCAAGATCTTCGACGTCAACGTGATGGCCGCCTTGGGCTTCGTGCAGCAGGCGCATCGGGTGTGGATGGGCGAGCACGGCGGCGCGGTCGTCAACGTCGCCTCAGTCTCTGGCTTGCGCTCCACCGGAGCGATCGCGGCCTACGGGATGTCCAAGGCGGCACTGATCCGGCTCACCGAGGAACTGGCCTGGGAGCTCGGCCCGTCGATCCGGGTGAATGCAGTGGCTCCGGCGGTGGTCAAGACGGCGTTCTCGACCGCGCTGTACGCCCACGGCGAGGAGCACGTCGCCAAGGCCTACCCCATGAAACGGCTGGGTACGCCCGCCGACGTTGCTGCGCTCGTCACATTCCTCGTTTCCGACGCCGCGTCCTGGATCACCGGCGAGACGGTGCGGGTGGATGGCGGCTTGCTCGCCACCGGGACGCTTCGTTAACCGAACTTCACCGGGGGTGTAGCTGAACCTCGACGCAGCGGGCACGCTGGGCGACGTCGTCGAGCACCGCACGGCGCGGCTCGGGGATGTCGAGCACGCGGGACTCGGCCTGCCCCAGCAGCGCGGTCAGCCGCGGATCGGCGGCCAGGCTGCGCAGCGCCGTGGCGTCCCCGCCGAGGACGACGGCATCCAGCTCTGCTGTACGGGGCAGCAATACCCGAGCCGCGGTGTCCGCCGCAGCACGCAGCGCCACCCGCGCCTGACCTTCGCGGCGCCGGGTGAAACGTTGCTGGGACTGCCCACCCGCGGCTGAGCGTCCGTGCACCAGCCGGCTGCCGGTGCTGGAAGTGAGGACGACCCCATCGCGGGCGATCCCGACGCTGTACCCGCCCAGGCGCACCAGCAGCAGCCCGATCGTGCGCGGCACCATGAGGTGGCCGATCAGATCGTCCACGGCGAGGCCCGTGTATTCGCCAAGCTGCGCCTTCAGCGCGCTGAAAGGCACCGGGATCGCCGCCGTCCAGCCGTCATCAGCGATCAGGTCCACGCGCCGGGGGCCCACCGTGGTGGACACCACCCCGCCGTGCCCGGCAGCGAACCGCTCCAGGAATCCGGCCAGCCGCTCCGGCTCTACCTCCACCGCGCGCCCACCGGCGGCAAGCTCTCGGATCCGGCTCACCCGGGCACGCTAGCGTCTCGCGCTGCCGCCCACCCAAGCGTTCCGAGTGCAGTGAGCATCCACACCGCCAGGTAGCCGAACGCCACCGCCGGTGACGCCAGCGTGTACAGCAGGCCGGCCACCGTGCTGGCTGCCACGTTCCCGATCGCCTGCACCGTCGCGAGCAGACCGAAAGCTGAGCCGCGGATCTCAGCCGGGGCGAACGCGGCCACTGCGGCATGTTCTGCGGTCTCCGCGCAGCCGATGCCGACCCCAGCCAGGGCGAAGGCCACCGTGAGCAGGACGATCACCGGCCCAGGGATCACCGGCCCAGGGATCGCGAAGAGACCATAGGCGAGCAGAAACGCTGCGGCACCGGCCGCGATCACCAGGAGTGGCCCGCGGCGGCCAACCTTGTCCGAGAAACCACCGGCCGGAAACGAGGTGATCGTCGCGGCCACGTTATAAACCACGTACAGGGCAATAGCGATCTGCGTCGCAGCGTCCGCACCGTGCCTTGGGGTAAGGACATCGGTTGCTCGCAGGATGAGCAATGTCGCGGCGACGTTGCCCACCTCGAACGCGGCGAAGCCAACCATCACGCGCCCCAATTGACCCTTCAGAACCGGCCGGACTCGGAAGGAAAGCTTCTTGCGCTCAGCGACCCTGGGGAGCCTGGCCTGACGGATCGCGTACACGATGGCGACCGCGGCCAGGAGTCCGGGAATGACTGAGAGCAGGATCGCCGTCCGCACACTGAACAGCGACACCAGCCCGAGGGCCAGCAGCGGACCGACAATCGCGCCTAGGTTGTCCATCGTGCGCTCGAACCCATATGCGCGCCCGTAGGCCTCGGCTGGCACCACATCGGCCAGCAGAGCATTGCGAGCGGGAACCCGGAGCCCTCGGGCCGCCCAAGCCGCGCCGCGCAGTACACCGGCCTGCACGACCGACGTTGTCACACCGATCAGGGCAGACAGGACCGCGGTGGCCGAGTAGCCACCGATCGCGATCGTGCGCCGCCGCTGCGGGTCATCGGCCAGGGCCCCGCCGACGAACCGGCCCGCGCCCGCGAGTCCCTCTGAGATGCCCTCGATGAGACCCAGCGCGGCTGCGGGCGCCCCCAGAGTGGCGGTCACGAAGCTTGCCATCAGCGATGTCGGCACCTCGTGACCGACATCAGCTAAAAAGCTCGCCGAGCCGATTCCGCCGACACCAGGCGTCAGCCACGACCGACGAACAGCTCTCGCTTCACTCGCCAGCCTCCGCATATTCGGGTAGCAAACCCAATTATTCTCCGTAATTGCAGACTTAATTTCCGGTTGAAACCCGCGTACAATGATCATTGCATCGATCTGTGCTCCAACTGGCCGGAGCACAGGGTCGGGTTCTGGCTGTGCGGCATCGTCGCCCTGCCAGATCGCAGCATGCAGAGACATAAGGTCGTTGACCGTGGCCCGGTACCTTGAGATCGGCACTGAGATAGCCCAGCGCGTCCGGTGCGGAGAATTGACTGCGGGTACGGAGCTGCCTTCGATCCGCGCGAGCGCCCGTGACCACGCCACCACCTCGTCCACCATCGGTCGCGCCTATCGATACCTCGCTGACGGTGGAGTGATCGTCCTAGCCGATCGACGCCGGGCCAGGATCGCCACCGACGCAGCGATCGCTGCGGCTCGCTTGCTCGAAGCGGATCGGGTGTTCCGGCTGGCTGGCAGCGATGATCCAGCGCTGCAGGTCGTGCTCGACTGTGTGGGCTCAGCCGTGGTTCCTGTCGGCATCCGAGGCAGCTTCCCAGGACTGCGCGAACTGGCCCGGTGCACTGCCGACGGTGCTGCCATCCATCTGCGCCACCACAGCGGCGCCTACAACGTGCCCTTCGCTCGTGCCTTGCTGCGCCACCGCCGCCCGCACCTTCTTCACCTGTGGCGCCGTGAACAGGGTCTCCTCGTTACGCGAGGTAATCCATGTGGTGTCGCCACCGTTGCCGACTTGGTGACATTGCGGGTCGCCAAGCGGGAGGTCGGCGCCGGCACCCGGGCGCTGCTCGATCAGTTGCTCAGCGCCGCCGGGATCGCTGCCCACCACGTTGCCGGCCCCGAGGTGAGCTCCCACCTCGAAATCGGCCTCGCCGTGGCATCCGGCATCGCCGACGCGGGTCTGGGTCTGCGCGCCGCCGCTAACGAACTGGATCTGGCCTTCATCCCCGTGATCTGGGAGCCCTACGACATCGCGGTCAGTGGCGCCGCCCTCGGTGCCGCCAGGCCGCTCATCACCGCCCTCCGTGACCCCAAGATCCAGGCTTCGATCGCCGAACTCGGCGGTTATGACCTGACGCAAGCGGGCGCAGTGGAACCGCTCGGCGACGAATGGCACGCTAACGCGTGGTCGTGAGTGGCAAACGGTGCC
>JBOHGX010000052.1:0-18562 GCA_050700255.1 Pseudonocardiaceae bacterium | reverse complement strand
CGCTCAACGGCGCCGGTAAATGCTTGATCAGGCCCTCGTTGCGGATGAAGACCTCGGCACCGTCATTGATGCAGGCCGCCAGGAACTGCCAGATGATCAGGCCGACGGCCAGGTAGGGCAGGAAGTCATGCAATGGCTGGCCGAACAGCGCGGCGTAGAGGATGCCCATCCCGACTGCTTGGACGGCCAGACTGATCGTGATCCACAGCGGGCCGATCACCGAGCGCCGGTAACCCTGCTTGATGTCCTGCCAGCCCAGGTGTCCCCACAGCTGACGTTGCCGCCACCCCGCCGCCAGATCACCCACTGCCCGCGGCCAGCTGCGAGACGGCGGTGCCTGGGCCTCCGAAACCTCGGGTGCCGTCGCGGTGTGCTGCACGATTCGCGAGGATACTCGGGCGTCGGCCGGGCTCTCGGGTTGCGGGTGCGTCAGATGGTGCCCCGCTCGGGTGCACTCGGCTTCCCGAACTCAACAGGAGAGCTGTCCTCCAGCCGACGGACAGCTCTCCTGTCCAGTTCGGGACACACTGAGCACCGGCGGGTAGAGAACAGGCAACCGGGTGCCCGGCGGAATCTATTGAAGCTCTCGATGCGAGCGAAACGCCATCCAGTAGCTCAATGAAATCTCATGACGTCGGCAATAGTGCAAATGCTTGACGTCGCTATAACTGAGCATGTCTGGACGGGCTCGGTAGTTGCCACTGGTCATCAGTTCCATTGTCACCTAGCCGGGGGTATGCCTTGACGGTTGACGTACTTGGCCGGGTACCGTTTACTGTAAGTGACCGTTGGGACTGTTGGTCAAGCTGGGGGGCTCAGGTGCGTTTGGCTGTTACCGCGGTTTTGATGCAGCCGACTACGCTGTGCAATTTAGATTGCACTTATTGTTACCTTCCGGATCGGATCAAGGCCCGGGTGATGCCAGTCCAGGTCGCCGATGCGGTCGCCGAGGCGGTGGCAGCCTGGTCACAGGTTCATCCGGTTCGGGTGCTGTGGCATGGCGGGGAACCGCTGGCCACCGGGTTGCCGCATTTTGCCAGATTGATCGGGCGGTTGGGGCCGGGTCGTCTCCACCCGGCGCGCCACGGTGTGCAGACCAACGCGACGCTGATCGATGACCGCTGGTGTGAGCTGTTTGCGACCGTCCCGGTCGCGGTGAGCACCGATGGCGCGGTTGCGGATGACACCGCCGGGGTGGATAGGAGTGGGCGGGACAGCGCCGCGCGCACTGCGCGCAGGATCGATCTGCTGCGCGCCACGAGATCTCGTTCCGGGCGATCGCGGTCGTCTCTGATCCCACCCCGGTCTGCCGGGCAACTAGTGATCATTTCGCCTCGTGAAGGGGAGGTCGGGCGGCATCAACTCCGACTGCTGCCCAGCCATCGCCGTGATCTCCGCATCCCGCGCAGTCACGAGCGTGATCAGCTCGTCGCGGGACATCTCCTCCGGCGCAGGCACCCAAAGATCTATTACGTTCAAGCCCCTCTCTGTGTGATCGACACGCACTGCCATCGCCAACCGTCACCCAGCAAGCGCCGAATACACACTCCGGACACAGGATGAATGTTTACCATATGCTTACGGGTTATGCTAAGTAATAAAGGTTGATAGATTTCTTGTACCATGAAACGGGGGAGTGGTTGATGAGTTCTCAGGACTCGTCCTCATTTTATTCTCAGCCCATCGCTGTCGTTGGTATTGGCTGCCGCTTCCCTGGCGGGGCGAGCAGTCCAGAAGCGTTCTGGAGACTGCTGCTCGACGGCGTCGACACGGTCGGAGAGATCCCGGCGGACCGCTGGGACGTTCGCGCGTACTACCACCCCGACCCATCGCAACCGGGCAAAATGTACAGCAGGCGCGGGTCCTTCCTGCGGAACGTGGACCTTTTCGATGCTGACTTCTTCGGCATCTCCCCCCGCGAAGCCGCCTGCGTCGATCCGCAGCAGCGGCTGCTCCTCGAGGTCGCCTGGGAGGCGCTGGAGGACGCAGGTCAGGTCCCCCAGAGGTTGGCCGGCACGAGCGTAGGTGTCTTCGTGGGGCTGTGCACCGTCGACTACGACGCGCTGCGCCGGCGGGATGTGTCATCCATCGCCCCGTACACCGGTACTGGCGGCGCGCACAGCATCGCCGCCAACCGGATCTCCTACGCCTTCGATTTCCACGGGCCGAGCGTGGCGATCGACACCGCCTGCTCGTCCTCGCTGGTGGCAGTGCACCTGGCCTGCGAGAGCCTGCTGCGCGGCGAATCGAGCCTGGCGGTCGCAGGGGGGGCGAACCTCATGTTCGATCCCAGCACCAACATCAAATTCTGCAAGGCCAATATGCTCTCGCCGCGTGGCCAGTGCAGCTCCTTCGATGCCCAGGCCGATGGGTTCGTGCGCGCCGAGGGGGTGGGCATCGTCGTCCTCAAGCCCCTTTCAGAGGCGCTCGCGGGCAGGGACCCGGTCTACGCGGTGATCCGCGCGACCGCCGTCAATCAGGATGGGCGGACTAACGGGATCTCGCTGCCGAATGGTCAAGCTCAGCAGGCTCTGCTCCGCCAGGTGTATGCCCGTGCCGGCATTCCGCCGAGCGCCGTGCAATACATCGAAGCCCATGGAACCGGCACGCCAGCCGGAGACCCCATCGAGTGTGACGCACTCGGCAGCGCGCTCGGCACCGGCCGATCGGACGGCGACTATCTGTGCATGGGGTCCGTCAAGAGCAACATCGGGCATGCGGAGGCAGCCTCCGGCATCGCCGGGCTGATCAAGACCGCCCTTGCGCTCCAGCACCGCTACATCCCCGCCACTCTCCACTTTCAGACCCCGAACCCGAGCATCCCATTCGAGGCGCTGCGCCTCCGGGTTCAGCGGACCGGTGAGCCGTGGCCCGAGACGGGTGGCCCGGCCATCGCCGGGGTCAACGCGTTCGGCTTCGGCGGGACGAGCGCGCACGTGGTCCTCGAGGAGTTCGTGCCATCCCACGAAACTGGGCCGGTCCAGCCGTCGAGCGAGGCGAGGTTGCTGCCCATCTCCGCGCGTAGCGCGGAAGCGCTGGTCGCTCAAGCTCGGGCCTACCTCAAGTTCGTAGATCAAGACGCGTCTCTGCATGACCTCTGCTACACCGCCAGTACCCGGCGCGATCACCATCCGCATCGGCTGGCGCTTGTCGGGCGTACGCGCGCGGAGTTCTGCGAGTCGCTGGCGGCATTCTTGGTGGGCGAGCGACGCCCGGGGCTGTCCGCAAGCGAACGGTCGGCCGGCCAAGCTCCGAAGCTCGCCTTCATCTTTTCCGGGAATGGACCCCAGTGGTGGGCCATGGGTCGCCAGCTACTGGCCCAGGAGCCCGCCTTCCGGCAGGCAATCGAGAGCTGCGACACCCTGCTGCGCCAGCACACGAGCTGGTCGCTGCTGGACGAGCTGCAAGCCGACGAGGTCAGCACGCGGATGGCGCGCACCGACATCGCGCAACCGGCCCTTTTCGCACTGCAACTCGGACTCGTCGCCCTGTGGCGGTCGTGGGGCGTGGAGCCTGGCGCTGTGGTCGGCCATAGCGTGGGGGAGGTCGCGGCCGCTCACGTCGCGGGCGTGCTGAGCCTCGAGGCCGCCGTCGAAGTGATCTTCCATCGCAGCCGGACCCAGCAGCGGACGGCGGGGGCAGGCGGCATGGCCGCGGTCGGCTTGCCAGCGGCGGCTGCGCGCGAGGCGCTTGCCGCGTACCAAGATCAGGTGTGCATCGCGTCGGTCAACTCCCCCCGGTCGGTGACCCTGTCTGGTGACTCAGACGCCCTCGAGCAGCTCCTCAGCTCATTTGAGGAGCAGAACGTGTTCTGCCGCCGGTTGCCGCTGGACTACGCTTTTCACAGTCAGTATATGGAGCCAATCCGCCAGGACCTCCTGGAGTCATTGGACGGCCTGCAGGCCCACCCGGCAGCGGTGCGCTTCTTCTCCACCGTCGCTGGGCGCGAGCTGGCCGGGTCCGAGCTCACCGCCGGGTACTGGTGGGACAACATCCGAGAACCCGTCGAGTTCTCCTCGGCCATCCAAGGACTCGTTCGAGACGGCTACTCAACGTTCGTAGAAATTGGACCCCACCCGGTGCTCGCAAGCTACCTGACCGAGTGCCTGATCGATCAAGAGCAGCAGGGCTCGGTGCTTTCATCGCTGCGCCGCAAGGAGGACGAGCGAGCCACGCTCCTGGGCTCGCTTGGGTCGCTGTACACCTTGGGCTGTTCGCCAGACTGGAGCCGGCTCTATCCGGCGGGCGGCCAGTGCATCAGCTTGCCCTCCTACCCCTGGCAACGGCAGCGGCACTGGCAAGAGATCGGCCCCAGCAACATGTGCCTGGGAGACCGGCAGATGCACCCGCTCCTGGGCTACCGGCTCGAGTCCCCGCATCCCACCTTCCAGGTTCAACTTGATACCGGACTCCTGCCGTACCTGGAGGATCACAAGGTACAGGGCGCCACGGTGTTCCCGGCCGCCGGCTACATCGAGATGGCGCTGGCTGCCGCTGATCTACACGGGACTGGCCCGTGGACCATCGAAGAGTTCGAGATTCACAAGCCGCTGGTGCTCAGCAACACCCGAGCGCCAACGCTCCAGACGAGCCTCTCGCCCGAGGACAGCGCCTTCCAAGTCCATAGTAGAGTCGGCGACGGGCCGCAAGGCTGGGTCCGGCATGCCACCGGCCAGGCACGGAAACTCCAGCCGCGCAGCGATCCCCGCAGTATCGACCTGGAGCAGATCCGAGCCCGCTGCACCCGCGAGGTCCCGAAGGCCCTGTTCTACCAGCTGGCCGACCGCCTGGGGATCCAGTACGGTCCCTGCTTCCAAAGCGTCGAACGCACCTGGGTTGGAGCGGGCGAGGCGCTTGGTGAGATCTGCGTCGTGGACGGCCCGGAGTGCACCGAGTATGTCTTCCACCCGGTCGCGCTGGACGCCTGCTTCCAGACTTTTCTGTCGGCCCTGCTGGAGCAGGAGCACGGCGAGCGTGCCCTGTACCTCCCGATCGGGGCGCAGCGAGTGCGCGTGTATCGCAGGCCCGCCGAACGGCTGTGGTGTCACGCGCGGCTGACCAAGCATGGATCCAGCCATCTGAGAGTCGATTTCACCGTCGCTGACCAGCATCGGGAGGTGATCGCTGAGATCACCGGGCTCCGACTCCAAGCAGTCGATCTGGGGCAGGACGCGCGAGCGACTGTGCTCCACGACCAGCTTTACGAGGAGCGGTGGCTGCTGAAGCCGCGGCCTATCAGCAGCATGCTCCGGAGCGCCCGGGACCTGCCCTCCCCGTTGTTGCTGGCCGATCTCGAGCGAGTGATGCCGCACCACGACGAACTCAGTGCCGAGCTGGGACGGACGCGCTACTACCAGGAAATCAGGCCTCAGATCGAGGCGCTGTGCGGGGCGTACATCACCAGCGCTCTGCGCCAACTCGGGTGGGAACCACAGCCCGGTGAGCGGGTGACCGTCCCGGCTCTGATGGAGCGGCTGGGCATCCAATCCGAGCACGGACGGCTGATGATGTGGTTTCTCACCGCGCTCGAGGAGGACGGTGTCCTGCGCCGCGTTGGGGAGGCGTTCCAGGTCGTACGCGTGCCCGACAGCGTGAACCCAGCACTACTGTGGAGCGATCTTGCCTTACGTTGCTCCGCCTATCAGCCGGACCTTCTGCTCCTCGCACGTTGCGGCACGCAGCTGGCCGAGGTGCTGACCGGCCGGGTCGACCCGCTGGAGATTCTGTTCGGCGGGCAGGCATCGACCACGACTGACCACCTCTATGAGAGTGGCGGTATAGCGCGCATCTTCAACGCCATGATGCAGGCGGTGGTCTCGAGCATCGTGGATAGCCTGCCGAATGACCGCGGCCTGCGGATCCTGGAAATCGGCGCCGGCACGGGCGGGACCACCACCGACCTCCTCCCGCAGCTGCCGGCCGACCGTACCGAGTACGTCTTCACCGACGTCTCGGAGATGTTCCTTCAGAAAGCCGAGCAGAAGTACCGGAAGTATCCGTTTATCCACTATCAACTTATGGATATCGAACAGGATCCAACGACCCAGGGCTTCGAGGAGCACTCGTTCGATCTGGTGATCGCGACGAACGTCCTGCACGCCACGCGGGACCTGCGGTGGACCCTGGACAACGTCCAGCGGCTCCTCGCGTCGGAGGGCCTCCTGGCCTTGGAAGAGATCACCAATCCGCCGCGCTCGGTGTTCGTGATCTTCGGCCTGCTCCGCGGCTTCTGGCTGTTCCTCGACGAAGACCTGCGGCCAAACCAGGCCCTGCTGTCCTACGACCGGTGGATCGGACTGCTCAAGGAGGTTGGCTTCACCGAGACGGCCGTTCTCACCGAGCGTCAGGCGGCGCCGGACCAGTCGATCGTGCTTGCCCGCGGACCCGACGTGCGGCGAGTTGGAGTGCTCGCGGGAGCACCCGAGCCGGGTACCCCGCGGAGCTGGCTGATCCTCGCGGACCACGCTGGAGGAGCCGAGCAGATGAGGCGGCTGCTGTCCGCCCGGGGCGACCGCGTCCTGTTGGTCGAGAAGGGTTCTGGGTATCAAAGATACGCAGATGATCGCTTCCGCCTGGACCCGAGCAGCGCCGGGGACATGGCCCTGCTCTTCGTGACGCTGCGGTCCGAGCAGGTCGCGGTCACCGACGTCGTCCACTGTTGGAGCCTGGATGCCGTGACGGACTGCTTGGGGACCCAGACGCTGATGGTGGCTCAGAAGGCGGGGTGCGTGAGCACCGTCCACCTCACCCAGCAACTCGCCGAGAGCGCCAGCGGACAAGCTCCGCGGCTGTGGCTGGTTACCGGCGGTGCGCAGGCGCTTCACCCGGGGCAGGATCCGGTGTCGATCGCGCAGTCGCCGATGGTCGGCCTGCGACGCGTCATCTTCAACGAGCACCCGGAGCTTCGCTGCACGCTGGTGGACATCGGCCCCCCCACAGTGGAGGACGGTGAGCCCCGCTACCGCGCCGAGGATCTAGCGGAGTTGTGCGAGGAACTTTGGTATGGCGACCAGGAAGACGAGGTCTTGCTCCGCGGACGAGCACGCTACGTCAGCCGCCTGTCGCACGCCTCGCTCGGCGGTGCGCCGCAACCCTGGGACCGGGCGAGGGGTGCGGCTGGCGTTCATCGGCTGCAAATCCTGACCCCCGGTGTCCTGGACAGTCTCAGCCTTCGGACCGTGCAGCGCCAGCTGCCGCGCCCGGGGGAGGTGGAGATCGAGGTCCATGCAGCAAGTCTCAACTTCAAGGACCTCATGCAAGCCATGGGGCTGCTGACCGCCGAAAGTCTTGAAGCGGGCTACGCCGGCCGGTTGTCCCTAGGTGGCGAGTGTGCCGGGAGGATCGTGGCTGTCGGCGGCGGGGTCACCGACTTCCAGGTGGGCGATGAGGTCATCGCCATCGGACGCGATGCCTTGAGCGCCTCCATGACCACCGACGCAGAACTCGTCGTGTCGAAGCCTCCCTATCTCAGCTTCGAGGAAGGCGCGACGCTCCTGTTGACCTTTCTGACTGCCCACTACGCGCTGCACCACGTCGCGGGGTTGCGTACCGGCGAGCGAGTCTTGATCCATTCTGCCACCGGCGGAGTAGGGCTGGCCGCGATCCAGATTGTCCGCGCCGCTGGCGGGGAGGTCTACGCGACGGCGGGCAGCCCGGAGAAGCGCGAGTATCTGCGACTGCTGGGCATCGAGCACATCATGGACTCCAGGTCGCTGGCTTTCGCCGACCAGATCATGGAGATCACCCACGGCGAAGGCGTGCACATCGTGCTCAACTCGCTGAGCGGCGAGGGCCTGCAAAAAAGCCTGGCCTCGCTGAGCCGGTTCGGTCGCTTCCTTGAGCTTGGCAAACGAGACTTTCTGGACAACAGCCGGTTGGGCCTGCGGCCATTCGCGAAATGCCTGTCCCTGCATGCCATCGACCTCGACATGCTCATGCTCAACGACCGGGCCCTGGTTCAGTCGCTGCTGCGGGATGTGATGGCGCGGGTACGGAATGGGACCTATCACCCGCTGCCGTACCGCACCTTTTCGGTGTCGCGGGCCGTCGAGGCGTTCCGGTATATGCAGCAGTCGAGGCACATCGGCAAGGTGGTGGTCTCGATGCGCGAGCAGAACGTGCTCGTGGCCCCGCCGGCGCCGAATGGACCGATCCAGCTCTGTGCCGATGGCACCTACTTGATCTCGGGTGGGCTCGGCGGCTTCGGGCTCGCGACGGCCCGCTGGATGATCGAGCGCGGCGCCCGCCACCTGGTACTCGCCGGCCGGCGCGGTGCCGAATCGCCGCAGGCGCAGCAGACGGTAGCCGCGCTGCGGCAGACCGGTGCAGAAGTACTCGTCGCACAGGTTGACGTGAGCCAGGAGCAACAGGTCCAGCAGCTTATTGCCACCATCCGGGGGTCTTTTCCACCGCTGCGCGGGGTCGTCCACGCGGCCATGGTGCTCGAAGACAGCCTGGTGGTGCAGCTGAATGAGGAGCTGCTGGAGAAGGCGATGGGGCCCAAGGTGCTGGGCGCGTGGAATCTTCACGAGCAGACACTGGGTGAGTCGCTCGACTTCTTTGTGCTCTTCTCGTCCATGACTTCGGTTTTGGGCAACCCTGGGCAGGGCAACTACGTCGCCGCCAACGCTTTCCTGGACAACTTCGCGGCCTTCCGCATGGCCCACGGCCTGCCCGCCCTGACCATCAATTGGGGCGCGATCGCCGACGTCGGTTACGTGGCGCAGCGAGCGGCGCAGGGAGAGCGGCTGCAGCGGAAAGGGGTCCGCGCTATCAGCTCAAACCTGGCGCTGGAGACCATGGGGCGCCTGCTTCAGGAGGGGCGGGTTCACGCCACGGTAGCCGATATCGACTGGCAGCAAGTCAGGGCCGCCTGGCCGGTGACCTCGCCGCGTTGGACCGACCTCCTGCCGACAGCGGGGGAAAGCGGCCCCTCGCACGAACGGGAGGAAGGGTTCGGGCAGCTGGTGACCGCCGCATCCGCCGACCAGCAAGCGGAACTCGTCACCGCCCGCCTGTCCGAACACTTGGCACTCGTGCTGGGAGCCTCCGCCGCGCGGATGGACCCCGAGCGGTCGACGGCCGACGTGGGACTCGACTCACTCATGGCGATGGAATTCCGCACACGGATCGAGAACGACTTCGGCATCGATATCCCGGTGATGCAGCTGATGCAGGCGCGCAGCCTGGCAGATCTCGCGTCGGGTCTCGTCGAGCAATTGACCGCAGCGAATCGGCATGCCTCTCCAACTGAGGCCCTGGCAGCACCGGTCACCACGGCCAGGAGGTGATCACGCGGTGATGTCCGGGCAATCCGTTGTGACCGCAACTGACAACGTGGCGAGCGCCTGGAGGATCTTCGGGCTACTCGACATCGCCGCCCTCGAGTGGAGCCTCAGCCACATCGTGGGCCGGCACGAAGTCCTGCGCACCAAGACCCCGCTGGTCAACGGAACTACGGGCCAGGAGATCGCGCCCGAGTACCGTGTTGCCTTGCCCGTCCTGGACCTTCAGCACCTTCCGGAGGCGGAGCAGCTAACGGAGGTCGAGCGGGTCGCCAGCGAGGAGGCGCAGCGCGTCTTCGATCTCGGGAGGGACCGGCTGATCCTCGCCCGGCTGCTGCGACTGGCGGGCGATCAGCACGTGCTGCTGGTGACCATGCACTACTCCGTTTCCGACGACTGGTCACTCCGCGTGTTCATTCGCGAGCTGGGCATGCTATATGACGACGCCTTTACGCACGACAGAGGTGTAGCGCTGCCACCGCTGGCGATCCAGTACACCGACTTCGTGCGGTGGCAGCGGGAGCGGCTGCAGGGGCCCGCCCTCGACCAACTGCTGGCCCACTGGACGCAGCAGCTAGCGGGTGCGCCGCTACACGTGGCAATGCCAACCGACAGCCCCCGTCCTGAAGTTCCCAGCTTTCGCGGCGCGCACCAATCTTTCGTCCTTGAGCGGCCGCTGATCGATGAGCTACGGGCAGTCGGCCAGCAGGCCGAGGCGTCGCTGTTCATGACCATGCTGGCCGGCTTGGATATTCTCCTCCACGCCCGTTCCGGCCAGAAGGACCTCGTCGTTCTGTCGCCGGCCGCCAACCGGAACTCCAGCCAGCTGGAGGGACTGATCGGGCCCTGCTCTCATACGCTGGCTTTGCGTACGAGCCTGGCAGGCAACCCGACCATCTCCGAGATACTCGCTCGCGTGCGCGCGACCTGTCTCGACGCTTACAGCCACCAGGATCTGCCATTCGACAGGCTGGCCCGGGAACTGTGCGCAGGGGACGCACCCGCCTCTTCTCCTCCGGTCCAGGTCACCTTCGCCCTGGAACCGGCGCTGCCTTCCCTCCGCCTGGGAAATTTGCGCATCGACCGTCTTGAGGTTGACACCGAGCGCACCACGAACGGCCTGAATCTGCGTCTGGACGACCGGTCGGACACCGTCGGGGGTGCCCTGAGCTACCGCACCGATCTTTTCGACAGCGCGACCATCACCCAGTTCATCGAGGATTACCGGCATCTGCTCGCTGCCCTGGTGACGCAGCCGCAGCAGCGCCTCTCCACGCTGCTGATGGCGAGCGGGCTTGCGACGTCACGGCTCAGCGCCCCTTCCGCGGCACCGCCAACCCCGGTCGGCGCACACGACCCAACGCCGGTGCGTAGCCCTGGCCAGCCAGTCCGCCGCCCTCCACAGGAGACCCCATCTCCGGATCTGTCCGGCGCCCGACTCGACGAACTCTACGAGCAGTCCAACCTGACGAAGAACCAGCTACTCGTCTGGGTAGGTCACCAGCTCCAACCAGGGCTTCCGCTCTTCAATGTGGCGAGCACTATCACCCTCACCACGCAGATCGACATTCCCGCCTTCCGTTGGGCGGTCCAGGTGCTCGTCAACTCCAGCGATGCCCTGCGGACGGTCATTCGGGAGCGCGCTGGGGTTCCGTACCAGGACGTGTTGGACCATCTTCTGGCTCCGGTCGAGCTGGTGGACCTGTCACACCTTCCGGACGCCGCCGAAGCGCTCGATCGATGGGTACTGGACCGCTGCCAGACACCGTTCGACTTGACGAACCGCCTGATCGACGTGGCCCTTCTGAGACCGTCCAGTACACGGATCGTCTGTTACCTCGGCTACCACCACATCATCGGCGACGCGTTGTCGGCTGTGATCGTCAGCGGCCACCTCGCGGAGCTGTACGAGCGAGCCGTCCGGGGCGACTTGCCAGACAAGGTGGAACTCCCGCAGTTTCAGGATTACGTCGAGCTGGAGCGGCGGAACTATCGCTCGGCTGAGTATCTCCGATCGGAGGAGTATTGGGCACAGAAGCGGTCGCAGGAAGCTGAGGCGATCTCGTTCTACGGAAGAGTCCGGCACCGGCACTCTTCCCGTATCCAACGGGTCACGTGCGAAGTCGGACCCGAACGGACGCGACGGCTCAAGGCGGCTGCCGCGCTCCAGAAGGAAAGCATCTTTGCTACAACGGATACGACACTCTTCGATATCTTCGGGGCACTTCTTGGCGCCTACCTGCACCGGATCGGTGGCGTGCGGAACATTTCGATCGGCACAGCTTTCCACAACCGGCGGTCAGACACCTTCCGAAAGACTATCGGACAATTCGCAGGTGCCCTCGTACTCCGGATTGCAGTGGATTCCGGTGACGACTTCCAGTCCCTGATCCGGAAGGTCAGCGCCGAATCCCTCGAAAGCTTCCATCACCGTGACATTGCAGTGGGAAACCCGGTCTTCAGGACCTACGAGGTACACCTCAACTACCAACCGGCACGCGTAGGGCCTACCTCGTTCGCCGGTGCACCCGTAGAATTCAAGTATGTGCGTTCTGGCTACTGGGACAGCAGTCTGGAACTAATCGTTTCCGACTTGAACTCCTCCGGCAGCCTGACTCTCGAATTCGACTTCTGCGATGACGTGTTCGACGAAGGGAACCGGGGCCGCGCGGTCCAGCACTTCCTGCGAGTGGTTGACGCATTCTTGGAGGACCCGACCACGCGGATCGAACAAGTACAGCTCCTCACCCCTGCGGAGCGCCAGCAGCTGCTGGTGGACGTCAACCAGACCTCTGTGCCGGTGCCAGCGACGACTCTACCGGTGCTGTTCGAACAGCAAGTGGCGCGGAATCCGGACGCGATGGCGGTGACGTGCGAGCACACCACAGTCACATATGCCCAACTCAACGACCGAGCCAACCAGCTTGCCCGGTTGCTGATCGACCGGGGAGCCGGACCCGAGGCGTTTGTGGCCCTGGTGCTGCCACGATCGATAGAGATGATCACCGCGGTAGTGGCGGTGCTCAAGGCCGGAGCCGCTTATCTCCCCATCGATCCGGACTGCCCGGGTGCCCGGATCAGCTTCATGCTCGATGACGCCCACCCGGCCTGCCTGATCACCACCACGGAGATGGCCAAGGTCACCGGCCTGGGCGAGGCCAGCGGAGTCACAGTAATCGTCCTCGATCATGACGACACCTGGGTTGCGCTAGCCCGCTATCCCGACACCAATCCGCATGACAGCGACCGCACCACCCCCCTTCTTCCCCAACACCCCGCCTACCTGATCTACACCTCCGGCTCCACCGGCACCCCCAAAGCCGTCCTCGTCAGTCATGCCGGCATCCCCAGCCTGGCCGCCGCACAGATCCAACGGTTCGGGATCGATGCCCGCAGCCGGGTGCTGCAGCTGGCCTCTCCCAGCTTCGATGCATCGGTCATGGAGTTGCTCATGGCGTTGGTGGCCGGGGCAGCCTTGGTGGTTCCGGCTGCTGGTTCGCTGGCGGGTGAGGTTCTTACTGGTGTGGTGGTCGATCAGGGTGTTAGTCATGCCTTGATTACGCCGGCAGCGTTGACCGGTGCACTACCGGCTGGCTTAGCGGGCTTGCAGACATTGATTGTAGGGGGGGAAGCGTGCTCGGCGGAGTTGGTCGCGGCCTGGTCGCCGGGCCGGCGGATGATCAATGCTTATGGCCCGACCGAGACCACCGTGTGTGCGACGATGAGCGACCCACTGTCAGAAACGACGCAGATGCCGCCGCCGATTGGTCGGCCGATCGCTAATACTCGGGTGTTTGTGTTGGATTCCGGTTTGCAAATGGTGCCGGTGGGTGTGGTGGGTGAGTTGTATGTGGCGGGTGCGGGTCTGGCGCGGGGATACTTGGGTCGGGCGGCGTTGACGGCGGAGCGGTTTGTGGCGTGCCCGTTCGGTCGGGGTGAGCGGATGTATCGGACGGGGGATTTGGTTCGGTGGAACACCGACGGTGAGTTGGTGTTTGCGGGCCGGGTCGATGACCAGGTAAAGGTGCGGGGCTTTCGTATTGAGTTGGGTGAGGTGGAGTCAGTACTGACCCAGCATCCGGATGTCGGCCATGCGGTGGTGGTCGCCCGGGAGGAACCGTCAGGGCGGAAGCGATTGGTGGGCTACGTGGTGCCCGCCGCGGGGGCGGCTGGGGTAAGTGGGGAGCTGGAGCGGGCGCAGGTCGCTGAGTGGCGACAGATTTATCGGGATCTTTATGCGGAATTGAAGTCGACTATCCTTGGGGAGGACTTTTCGGGATGGAACAGCAGTTACGATGGAGAACCGATCCCGTTAGAGCAGATGCGTGAGTGGCGGGATGGGACGGTTGCGCGAATCATTGAGTTGAGTCCACGGCGGGTGCTAGAAATAGGTGTAGGGAGTGGGTTGCTACTTGCTGGCTTGGCGCCGCAGTGTGAGGTTTATTGGGGGACTGATTTTTCGGGTAAGGTGATCGAGTCGGTTCGCCGGCAGGTGGCGGGGGATCCGGGACTGGCAGGGGGGGTGGAGCTGCGGTGTCAGGCCGCGGATGATGTGGATGGATTACCAGTCGGGGTCTTCGACGTGGTGGTCCTGAACTCGGTGGTCCAGTACTTCCCGAATGCTGATTATCTAGTGCGGGTGTTGCGTTCGGCGGTGGGTTTGCTGGCTCCGGGTGGTGCGGTATTCGTGGGTGATGTGCGTCATCAGCGCTTGGTGCGGTATTTGCACACGGCGGTGCAGTTACATCGCTGCACCACCTCGGCGGACGTGGGGATGATACGCGCCGTGGTCGAGCGGGCCGTGCTGTCGGAGAAGGAGTTGTCGGTCGCTCCGGAGTTCTTCACGGCGTTGGAGGAGGAAATCTCTGGGATCGGTGGGGTGGACATCCGGATCAAGCGTGGACATCATCATAACGAGTTGTCCCGTTACCGGTATGACGTGGTGTTATACAACCGGCCGAACGTGACCGCGGCGCTGGGGGATGCTCTTCGCATGTCCTGGGGACGGCAGGTGAGTGGGCCGGCCGCGCTGTCGGCTTACCTCGGGGAGCATCGGCCGATGCTGTTGCGGATCACTGGTATCCCCAACGCGCGTCTGGTCCGGGAAGCGGCTGCGTTACGGACGTTGTCGGCAGGGAATCCGGTCGCTGCGGCTCAGCGTGAGTTGGCTGTGGTCGACGGGGGAGCCGGGGTGGATCCCGAAACACTCCACGAGCTGGGTGAGCAGCTGGGTTACGAGGTCTTTCTCACGTGGTCAGCCATCGGTGATGAGTACCTGGACGCGGTGTTCCTGACGGGTGGTCAGGCGGCTGGCGCTGCTTTGACCGGGTTATATCAACCGGCTGTGTCCCGGCGTGGGGTGTTGACTTCTTTCACGAACGATCCGGCGGTGTCCCGTGATATCGGCGCGCTGGTGACGTCGGTGCGGAACTTTGTGAGTGCCCGGTTGCCGGATTATATGGTGCCGGCGTTGTTTGTGGTGTTAGCCGCGCTGCCGTTGACGCTGAATGGGAAAGTGGATCGGCGGGCGCTGCCGGCGCCTGAGGTCGGGGTGGCTGGTAGTGGGCGGGCGCCCAGAACATCTCGAGAGCAACTGTTGTGTGAGTTGTGCGCTGAGTTGCTCAACATTCCCGCGGTCGGTGTTGACGACAACTTCTTCGAGTTGGGTGGGGACAGTATTGTCTCGATCCAGTTGGTGAGCCGGGCCCGGAGCGCAGGTCTGGTGTTCACCCCGCGCGATGTATTTCAACAGAAGACGGTCGCCGGGTTGGCCGCTGTCGCCGCCGATGCGGAGGAGGTGGCGTGTGGGGTTGGTGATGTCGGGATTGGTGCGGTGGCGTTGACGCCGATTATGCACGCGTTGGCGGCGCGGGGTGGCCCGATCGAAGGCTTCCACCAATCGGTGGTGTTGTGTGTGCCCGCGGGGCTGGCCCTTGACCAGCTCGTCGCCGCGGTAGGGGTGGTGGTGGATCACCATGATGTGCTGCGGTCACGGTTTATCCGGTCGGTCGGCAAGGACGGACCCCAGCCATGGAGCTGGGAGATCACCCCGCTCGGGACGGTCGACGTTGCGGACGTCGTGCACCGGGTGGATGTGACCGGTGTTGCTGGGGATGAGCTGCCGGCGGTGATACGGCAGCAGGCCGCGGCGGCACAGTCACGGCTGGATCCCTGGGCCGGGGTGATGATGCAGGTGGTGTGGTGTGACGCCGGACCGCACCGGCCCGGTCGGCTGTTGATCCTCATCCATCACCTGGTTGTTGATGGGGTGTCCTGGCGGATCCTGGTGCCGGATCTGGCCGCGGCATGGAAGGCGGTGATGAGTGGGCAGCGCCCGCGGCTGCCGGCGGTGGGCACCTCGTTTCGCCGGTGGGCGCAGCATCAACTGGACTGGGCGCAGGATCCCGCGCGGCGCGATGAGGTGCCGGTCTGGGTGGTGGGTCGCGATGGCGCGGATCCGTTGTTGACCGATCGCGTGTTGGATCCGGCGCGGGATGTGGTGGGCACACGCGGGTCTTTGACAGTGACGTTGCCTCCTGAGCAGACCGTCGCGTTGTTGAACCGGGTGCCGGCGGTTTTTCACGGTGGGGTCAATGATGTGTTGTTGACCGCGTTGGCGGTGGTAATGGCCGATTGGCGGCACCGTCACGGGCGGGGTACGGGCACCGCGGTGCTGGTCGATGTGGAGGGCCACGGCCGGGAGGACATCGTCGAGGGGTTGGATCTGTCCGGCACTGTCGGCTGGTTCACCAGCATGTTCTCCGTTCGTCTGGATCCCGGCGTGGGCGTTGAGCAGGTCAAGACCGGTGGCCCGGCCTTGGGCAAGGCGCTCAAGCGGGTCAAAGAGCAGCTCCGGGCGCTGCCCAACAACGGTGTGAGCTATGGGGCGCTGCGGTATCTGAACCCACAGACTGGGCCTGCCCTTGCCGATTTGGATCGACCCCAGATCGGGTTCAACTACCTGGGTCGCTTCACTGCCCCCGCCCGCACCGAGACTGCCGGGACCACGCAGTGGGCAGTGGCTGCTGAGACCGGGGTGCTCGGTGGCGGCGCTGATCCGGGGATGCCGCTTGTTCATGGTCTGGAACTCAACGCGGTCACCTCCGGTGATCCCGCGGGGATGCAGTTGCACGCCTGCTGGTCATGGGCGCAGGAACTGTGGTCCGAATCCGACGTACAGGAGTTAGCCCAGGCCTGGTTCAGGATGCTGGACCTATTGGTGGCGTACGCCGATCAGCCCGGTGTCGGTGGCCATACCCCCTCGGATTTTCCGCTGGTGGCCCTGACCCAAGACGACATCGACGAGTGTGAAGCCCTGTGGCCAGCGCTGCAGGATGTGTGGTCGCTGTCGCCATTGCAGCAGGGTTTGCTGTTCCACGCCCAGTATGACCGGCAGACGGTTGACGTCTATCACGTCCAGCTCGTCTTCGATCTCCAGGGGCCGGTGGATGCTGCGACCCTGAAAGCCGCCGGGCAGGCGTTGCTGGGTCGTCATGCCAACTTGCGCGCCGCGTTCTGGCATTCACACTCTGGGCAGCCGGTGCAGGTTATTGCGCGGGAGGTCACGCTGCCCTGGCGTGAAGTCGATTTGTCGGGGCTGGATGAGGATGGGCGCAAGGATGCGCTGACCCGGTTACTGGCCGATGATCGCGCGCAGCGTTTTGACCCCACGCATCCGCCATTGCTGCGATTGACCCTGGTACGCCTGGATCCGCTGCATTGTCAGTTGGTCTTGACCAATCACCACATCCTGCTGGACGGCTGGTCGATGCCGGTACTGATCCGCGAGTTGCTGGTGTTATATGCCCAGCGCGGTGACCCCGCCGGGCTGCCCCGGGTGGCCCTTTACCGGGACTACCTGACCTGGTTGATGACCCAAGACCGGGTGGCCGCCCAACAAGTGTGGGCACAGGCCCTGGCCGGGCTCGAGGAGCCCACCCGGCTGGCTCCGGCTGATACCGGCCGAACATCGGTCATTCCTGAACACATGATGATCGAGGTGCCCAACGAGCTGGCCACCGCCGTGCATGACCAAGCCCGTCGCCTTGGCGTGACTCTCAACACGGTCATCCAGGCAACCTGGGGTCTGCTGGTGGGCCGGTTGACCGGCACCCAGGACGTGGTGTTCGGGACCACGGTCGCCGGTCGCCCACCCCACCTACCCGGCATCGAGACCATGGTCGGATTGTTCATCAATACCGTGCCCGTGCGGGTCCGGTTGCACCCCGCCGAACCGCTGACCGACCTACTCACCCGGCTCCAAGATGAACAATCCCGGCTGATCACCCACCAGCATCTAGGCTTAATCGATATCCAACGCATAACCGGGTTTGGTGAGCTGTTCGACACCTTTACTGTGTTCGAAAATTACCCCTTGGACCCCGGTGTGCTGGATACACCGAGTTCCGGCGTGCGGATCACCGGTATCGCCAGCAACTCCGCTCCTCATTACGCGCTGAGTCTTATTGCCGTGCCCGGGCCAGGTCCACGCCTGCGACTGAAGATCGACTACCGCACCGATGTGTTTGACCGGGCCCGTGTGGAAGCCATCGCAGGCCGGTTGGTGCGGTTGTGGGAGGCGGTGGTGGCCGACCCGGACCAGCCAATCGGCCGGATCGACATCTTGGCTCCCGATGAGGGCCAGCAGTTGCTAGTGGACTTCAACCAGACCGCTGTGCCGGTGCCAGCGACGAGTCTGCCGGTGCTGTTCGAACAACAAGTGCAGCGGACCCCGGACGCGACGGCGGTGGTATTCGAAGACACCGCGCTGTCCTATGCCCAACTTAACGCCCGAGCCAATCAGCTGGCTCGTCTGCTGATCGACCGCGGAATCGGACCCGAACAGTTTGTAGCGCTGGCCGTGGAACGATCAGTAGAGATGATCGTCGCCTTGCTCGCAGTCCTCAAGGCTGGCGCGGCTTACCTACCGATCGACCCGGACTACCCGAGTGCCCGGATCGGCTTCATGCTGGATGACGTCCACCCGGTGTGTCTACTCACCACCGCAACCACCCCGCTACCCAAGATCAGCGAGGTGCCGGTGATCGTGCTGGACCACCACCACACCCGCGCGGCACTAGCCCAGTATCCAGACACCGATCCCACCGATGCTGATCGCATCATCGCCCTCAACCCCCAGCATCCGGCGTATGTGATCTACACCTCCGGCTCCACCGGCGCCCCTAAAGGTGTCCTCGTTACTCACGTGGGGGTGGCGAACTATCTCCAGTGGGTCTTGTCGGCCTATTCCGGCCTGGAAGGTGTGGCGGTCGTGCACT
>JBOHGX010000051.1:0-4289 GCA_050700255.1 Pseudonocardiaceae bacterium | reverse complement strand
CCCGAGTGGTCAAAAGATACCGCGCTCACAGCCACCGCATCAAACACACCACCGACCACGGTCAACTCCACAACGGCCCACCAAAGATCCACATCTTCAAGGTCCCATGCCTAACTTAACGGCATTGAGGTATAGACGGCCCTGATCGTCTTTAAAGCCATGCCCGGTGAAGTACAGTAACGTGAGATCGTCACGACGCCGATCATAATAGAACTCGCCAATAGCGTCCCCCACAACGTGATGCGGCTCGTTAACCAGGACGGTGACGTCAAAGCCGGCGATCTCAGGGTTGCGTAGGACCGCAGCCAACGCTTCCGCATCATGTCCTGGAGCTGTGAGCTGGCGCAGGCCTTCATCCTGGTAGCGGTAGGTGGCTACCAGCAACGCCAGCCGCCGCGGCACGCTAGCGATCCTCGTGACGACGTAGGTAGGCCTCGATCAACAGACGTCTCTCGTGAGCAGAGCCCTTCTCCAACACGAGCGTGTCACCATCCATGGTCACCGAGATACGCCGTGCTACGGCCTGCCGGGCAAGCCACTCACGAGCAGTCTCGAGTAGAACCGTAAAGACACCGCCTGTGGCACTCAGGGTGATCAGCAGAACGCCCAGACTGAACGGGTCACCCTTGGCGCCTACAGGCACGTTCTCCGCACTCACCAGGACGATGGACTCGACGTCGAGGTCCTTGAGGTCGGCGCGTAACTGCCGAACCGACCGATCGACCTCATCCGGGTCGACATCCGGATCCGATTCAACATGCAGGACCAGATTTCGCAGCAAGTTGTCTGGAGGACCGTCGATACCACGCCCGGCCATCCGCCGCCCTCCTCAGACGCCGCTCCTGCACGCGCTCGATTGACTACTGCGTCACAGACGCCAAAATTGCTAGCTGCGGCCGTGAGCTGGCTGTACATCGGCACCTATACGGACAGTGTTGCTCACCGGCAGACCTGTGGGCAACTAACTAACGCTTCAGCCGCAAATGTTGATCATGTGAGCCTCGCAAAAATCGATAAAGAGAAAATCACCCCGCGATGCCCAACGTTCGTCAATGTACCTCGACCACGCCGCAGTGTTAGCGGACGGTCGTATAGGCGTCTTTTGCACCTTTCGAACAGACACCCTACGTGACAGCTTGCATTGATAGAGTAGCCATCGCTAGAACGGAGAGTACGTGGGCAATCACACAATCGGAATATACTAGGCCATCAGAGTGGATCGGTTTAATCTCTGTTACACCTGACGATCCACGGCGATTAACAGGCGGGACAGTTTCACGAAACACTCCCCGAACCATTCTGTAGAGGATTTTCCGAGGGTAAAGCCCAAGCCGGCACGGCCCGCCCGACCGCAGCCATGTCCGCGGTTCCTGGAAGGAGACGCGCATGTCCCGTACACCGCCGCTCATCGACGCCCGCGATGAGACCGCAGCCGTCGCAGTCTCCCCTCCTACGCCCAGAACCGGTGCCGTACACGGTGGCTTAGCCGTAAGGCTGTGGTCGCCCCGCCGCGAGGGCGTTCACACTCCTCGGCCTGATGCTGGTCCCCAGCGCCTCCGCCGCCCTGGCCCCGAACTGCACCGAACCACGCCGGAAACCGACCACCTCAGCCGCCGGCACCTGCACCGTCACCCACAGCTTGGCTCAAGCTCAGATCGCCGGCACGGGGACGAGAACTGGCAACGCGGTCACTGCCAACGACAAGAGCACCACTACCGCCGACAGAGCCAGCGGTGCTCTTACTTCATTAACGCAGACCCCCAATATCCGTCACTAGCGGAAGAAGACATCTCATGAGCTTGAGCCCAACACCACCGATGGGATCCCCACCGGAAGGGCCGCCACCTGTCGCTGAAAGGCAGACCGTGTCGAATCGGTTCGGCACTGTCACTAACCTGGCCGTCCATTACAATGTCAAAAAGAACGCCTTCGCCGGCGTAAAAAGGGAGGACCTGATTATGCGCCACGTAGTGGCGGCCAGACTGGAGACCACCCGGCACGCAGTCTGGGGGGCGCTGCTCGCCCTGGTTGGAGTCATCTTGTTCTCGGGTAGTTCAGCATCCATCCTCGCGATCATCCCACTAGCAGCTGGGATCTTCCTCCTCTGGGGAATGCAAAAGGTTTCGGTTACCGCTGCCGACGGCGCCGCACGTCCTTCGGTCAGCTGGCCCTGGACGCGCTCCGAGGCCGAGGAGTTCGTCAATGGTGTCAGCAAGGAACTGCTGGCACGAGGATAACCATTATCGAGGCTCTTGCCCTCCGATCTCGTAGGGCGACAAAGCCATTACCTGCGTCTTTAGAACCGCCGTAGCCACCATGCTCTCGCGAGTGTCACTCTGTCCCGGACGCCGCCATGACTCACCGCCGAGGCCGATCTGCTGTTCTCGCCGCATTATCGCTGGCTGCCGGACTCGCCGGAGTGTCGCCAAGACGGTTCCTCCGCCTGCTCTCAGCGGCGGCCCCTGACCGACTATCTACAAGATCGGGAACGGTCCAGATGCGTGCGTAGATCTCTGCGCTCACAAGTAGTACTACCCGTTCGGAGGTGTCATTGGCCTCCGATGAGTACATCGAAGCGGACCTCGCACCAGCCGACCCGATAGGTCCGCAGCCACACTGCGGTGACCCGCCTTATCCGGGCTGCCTTCGCCGGCGTCACACCCTCCGACAGTTCCCGGTAGCGCCGTCGTGCCCATCCTGCCTCCCCGTTCTTGATGATCTATGATGTAACTTGCCGCATCGCCGCAGCGTGGTCGATCCGCGTAGGCAGGTCTGTGGATAACGGGGCTGGTGTGGATAGTTCGGGGCCCTGAGCAGATAGTGCGCGTTCAGTGTCGGGACGGCGTGCTAGCGCCAACCTCACGAGCCTGTGAGCAGTTCGGTGACGCGGTGACCTCGGCTGGCCAGCAAAAGTTCCGTCGTGCCATCGCTGGGCGGGAGCGCAGCCGGCTCGATTACTACCCATCATCTGACTGTCGGTCTCGGAACGACCATGACCAGTCATGGAATATAGCGGTTTCGTTTCCGCTAATAAGTCGGTCACGGTCATCCTACAGATGTAGATATTTCCCGAGCTACCTCATCTAGTTTAGCGGGACTACATGGTTTGGAGTACATGGAGACTGGCCTAACGGGATGATGACTGACCCACGGGCGCCCGGGATCATGGATTAGTACTCAAAATGAACCTGCTGGCCCCGCACCCTTACAAGGCGACGCCTACCAGCAGCCACCGACATTTAGGGTTGGTGTGCCTTGCCGGAACGGTCGTAGCCACCGACTGGAGCCTGTGGACTCCTGGTTTTTGATCGGCCGTCCGGCTGGGTCTGTCTGGTCGGGCGGTGTCCCTGTTCGGGAACTTGGAGCCACTGCCGGGGGGTGGACTCCTGCTTGCAGAATGTCCGGGCTGTGCCGTGCCGAGCCCCAGACAGAACACTGCGGAATGGGGGTCCGGGTCGTGGAGTTCACCCTGGGAATTGACGTCGCTTGCCGGGCTGCGCATCAAGCATCGTGTGCTGATGCGACGGGCCGTTACTTGTGGTCGGGTCACCGGTTCAGAACCACTCCTATGGAGCTGGACCGGCTGTGGAAACGCTTACCCGCCGATGCTGAGCAGGTGACGGTGGTGATGGAACCCACCCGCAATGCGTGGGTGCCGTTGGCCGCCTGGTTTCGCCGGCACGGAGCCAAGGTCGTGTTGGTGCCGACCCAGCAGTCGGCTGACCTGCGGGCTTATTACTCCAAACACGCCAAGAACGACCGGCTGGACTCCAAGATCCTGGCCCGGTTGCCGCTGTTGCATCCAGAAGGATTGGTCGAGCACGCCGGTCAGGGCCCGGCCGATCCCTTGCGACGGGCGGTACGGCAGCGCTCCAGCCTGGTCAAGCGTCGGACCGCGATCTACCAGCGGCTCGACGCGCTGCTGGAGTTGCTCGGTCCGAGCTGGCACGCCGCGCTGGGTACTGACTTCGGTAAAGCCGCTCTGATGCTGTTGTGCCGCTATGCCGATCCCACTGCGCTGCGCAGACTGGGTGCCACCAGGCTGGTCCGAAAATAAGCGGTGACCACGCGGGATTTTTGGTGACCAGATGGGTCGTGAGGGCAGGCGTTATCGGCCGGGCTGGGTGGGGGTTGTGACCTGGCCGGCCTGGCTGGTGTGGTGGGTGATGGGGTGGTGGTTAGGCGGCGGGGATGGGGTCGAAGCGGACGGTGAAGCCCAGGGCGTTGGCCTGTCGGATGATGCGTTGCAGGGCGCGTTGGGGGTCGCGGCGGGTGAAGTAGTCCCCGCC
>JBOHGX010000050.1:0-2460 GCA_050700255.1 Pseudonocardiaceae bacterium | reverse complement strand
GCTCATCGCCGATGACCTGGTGTCGTTCCCGCTGTTTCAGGTTCCGATCATGTGGGCCTACAGCAGTAATATCGAGAACGTCTTCCTGCACAGTCAGGACGGCATAACCTGGAATGCCAACGAATGGAAACTGAGCTCGTGAGTGCGTAACAGTGTCAGAACTGTTACGCACTCACGAGCACTCAGCAGCGGACACGGGGGGAGCCGTAGGCTGCCCCCGTGTCCTCCGCCCGCGCTGAGCGCTTGGTCAACCTGGTGCTCTGCCTGCTGTCCAGCCGGCAGTACCTGCCCGCCGAACGGATCCGGCGGATCGTGCCCGGCTACGCCGAGTCCCCCTCTGACGAGGCGTTCTTTCGGATGTTCGAGCGGGACAAGGCCGAGCTGCGCGAACTGGGCGTCCCCCTGGAGACCGGCCGTGCCCCTGGCGCCGAGGCCGGGGAGGGCTACCGCATTGCGCGCCGAGACTACGAGCTGCCTGACATCGACCTCGAGCCCGACGAAGCCGCTGCAGTCGCGCTGGCCGCCCGGCTGTGGGATTCCCCGCAGCTAGCCGGGGCCGCGCACGGTGCTGTAGTCAAACTGCGCGCCGCCGGAGTGGACGTGGACGCCGAGCCGTCAGTCACCGTCGAACCGCGGGTGAGAGCCGCGGAGCCGGCCCTGACCCCCCTGATCTCGGCTGTTCAGGCTGGGCAGATCGTGACGTTCCAACACCGCAGGCATCCCGCCGCCGAGCCCGCGACGCGCACCCTCGAGCCGTGGGGAGTGGTGTCGTGGCGAGGCCGCTGGTACGTGGTGGGACATGACCGCGACCGGGAGGCGACTCGCTGTTTCCGGGTGTCCCGGATTGTCGGCACGGTCCGTACCGTCGGTGCCCCGCGGTCGGTACAACGACCCGCGGGCGTGGACCTGTTGAAGATCGTGGCGGGTTCGGCCGAACCGCCACCGGTGGCACACACCGCTCGGCTGTGGCTGGCCGAGGGCCGTGCGCACGGCCTGCGCCGGCACGCGACGGTGCTGGGCAGTCTGACCGTGGACGGCGTGGGCGGCGATCTCGTGGCAGTGCAACTGCCGGGCCACGACGTCGCCGCGCGGTGGATAGCCGGGCACGGACCCGACGCCCTGGTCGTGGAACCCGCCGAACTGGCCGACGCGGTGCGAGCCCGGCTGCTGGCAGCTGCCGGGAGCGCGGGCTGATGGCCGGGGTCGCCGAGCGATTGCCCCGGCTACTGGCTCTGGTTCCCTACCTGTTGGCGCGGCCCGGTGTGCCGATCGAGGACGTGGCCGCCGACTTCGACGTCACTGTCCGCCAGCTGCGCCGCGACCTGGAGCTGCTGTGGATGTGCGGATTGCCCGGCTACGGGCCTGGCGACCTCATCGACCTGTCCTTCGAGGGCGACACCGTGACCGTCACCTTCGACGCCGGGATGCGCCGCCCGCTTCGACTGTCCGGGGCGGAGGCGACCGCGTTGGTGGTGGCGCTGCGCGCGCTGGCCGAGACACCGGGTGTGGTCGACGCCGGATCCGTGCGCCGGGCCCTGGCCAAGATCGAGGCGGCAGCCGGGCACGCCGATGGAGTGGTAGTCGGGTTGGCTACCAGCGAAGAAGCTGCGCTGGCCGCAGTGCGGGACGCCCTGGACCGCCGCCGCGCGCTGCGCATCCACTACTACACCGCCTCCCGCGACGCGGTGGGAGGGCGCACCGTGGACCCGATGCGGTTGCTGCTGGTCGAAGGCCGCAGCTACCTGGAGGCCTGGTGTCGCAGCGCCGAGGGAGTGCGACTGTTCCGGCTGGACCGCATCGAGCACGTCGCGACACTGGACGAAACGGCCGCGCCACCACCACACGCACGTCCCACCGACGTGTCCGCCGGGCTGTTCCGGGCACAACCCGACCAGCAGGTCGCCGTGCTCGCTTTGGCCCCAGATGCTCGCTGGGTCGCCGAGTACTACCCGGTAGAGGAGCTGACCGAGGGCGAAGGGGGAGCCGCAACCGTGCGAATGCGCTACGCCGACACCGGCTGGATGGTTCGCCTGGTGCTGGGACTGGGCGCCGACGTGATGGTCCGGGAGCCCCCCGAGCTGGCTGCGGCCGTAACGCAGCGAGCCCGAGCGGCGGTGCGCCGATCCGGTCAGCTGGCATCCGGCGAGCAGGGCTAGCGTCATCCCCGTGCCCTACCTGATCAGCGCACTGGCGGCCGCCGTCGGCGCCGTGGTGCTGCTCACTCTGCTGATGAGATTGATCGGCCCGGCCCGACGGTTGGCCGGGACAGCTCGCGTCAGCCGCGCCGGGCTCGCCGACCGCAGCGGCCTGCTGGCCGCCCGGATCGCGGCGCTGCGGGTCGAGCTCGCCCGGCGTCGTCGCCGCAACGCAGAGACTCCCAGCGAAGCCCCGGCCGCGTAGCATCAACCCCGCACGGAGACGAAAGGAAGTCACAATGCCTAATCTGGGTGGCTGGGAGCT
>JBOHGX010000049.1:0-18425 GCA_050700255.1 Pseudonocardiaceae bacterium | reverse complement strand
CGCGTCGAAGGGAATCGACCGCCACCCCAGCCACGGGCACGAGCCCGGCGCACCGGAGTTCGTCACCGTCCCACCCGACGATCAGGCCGCCCGCGGAATGTACATGCTCGGCCAGGTCGCCGCCCTTCGCGACACCGTCGTGACGCTCGCCACGCTGCACCGCGACGTTTCGGTGAGTGGCTCGGCGCTGCTCGCGGCGGCCGCCCCGCAGCAACGGGCGGTAGCACCGGCCGTAGCGCCGTGCGACATCGCCATCATCGGCATGGGCTGCCTGCTGCCGAAGGCTCCCACCCTCGACGCCTACTGGCAGAACATCCTCGACAAGGCCGACGCGATCATCGAGATCCCAGCGGACCGGTGGGACTGGCGGCAGTACTTCGACCCCGACCCGAAGGCGCCGGACAAAATCTACTCACGGTGGGGCGGGTTCCTCGACAAGATCCCGTTCGACCCGGTGCGCTACGGCATGCCGCCTACCAGCCTGCGCTCGATCGAGCCGATGCAGCTGCTCACCCTGGAGGCTGTGCGCTCGGCACTCGACGACGCCGGCTACCTCGATCGGCCCTTCCCCCGGCAGCAGACCGGCGTGATCCTCGGCGCCGGCGGGCTGGGCGACCTCGGCAACCAGTACAGCGTCCGGTCCGCCCTTCCGGCGGTGGTCGGGGATGTGCCCCCGGACGTACTCGCCGCCCTGCCTACCTGGACCGAGGACTCGTTTCCCGGCATCCTGCCCAACGTCACCGCAGGGCGCGTGGCCAACCGCTTCGACCTCGGCGGGGTGAACCACACCGTCGACGCCGCCTGCGCATCGTCGCTGGCCGCCGTGTACCTGGCCGTCCGGGAACTGGAGGTCGGCACCGCCGACATCATGATCGCCGGCGGTGCCGACACCATGCAGAGCCCCTTCGGCTACCTCTGCTTCAGCAAGACCCCGGCGCTGTCGCCGCGGGGCCGTTGCCGGCCGTTCGACGCATCCGCCGACGGCATCGTGATCAGCGAGGGCATCGGCATCGTGGTGCTCAAGCGGCTCGCCGACGCCGAGCGCGACGGCGACCGGATCTACGCCGTCATCAAGGGCATCGGCGGTTCCAGCGACGGCCGCGACAAGGGTCTCACCGCTCCCCGACCCGAGGGCCAGGCGCTGGCGCTTCAACGGGCCTATGCCAAGGCGGGCTTCTCCCCCGCCACCGTGGGTCTCATCGAGGCGCACGGCACCGGGACAGTGGTCGGCGACCGGGCCGAGGTTCAGACGTTGACCCGGTTCTTCGGTGCAGCCGGCGCACCCGCGCAGAGCTGCGCGATCGGATCGATCAAGTCGATGATCGGCCACACCAAGGGCAGCGCTGGTGTGGCAGGACTGATCAAGGTGGCGCTCGGGCTGCACCACAAAGTGCTGCCGCCGACCCTGGGCGTCGAACAGCCGAACACCACCGCCGGCTTCGCAGACGGCCCGTTCTATGTGAACAGCGAGCCCCGTCCTTGGCTGCGGACGCCGGACGCTACGCCGCGGCGCGCCGGTGTCAGCGCGTTCGGCTTCGGCGGCACCAATTTCCACCTCGCTGTGGAGGAGTACACCGACGACTACCTGCCGGGCCCAGCTGCCCCGGTGCAGGCCTGGCCGACCGAACTGTTCTGCTGGACCGCTGGGTCGCACGCCGAGCTGGCCGAAAGCATCAAGGCACTGGAGCATGCACTCGACGAAGCCGGTACACAACCCGCGCTGCACGAACTGGCCCGGGCCGTGTGGGCACCCGACGGCGGTGCACGGGTCCGGCTGGCGGTCGTCGCAACCTCGATCGGGGACCTGCGCGCCAAGCTGGCGAAGGCCTGCGATGTGCTCCGGGCCGGGACAGCAGGGATCTGGGACCGCGCCGGCACCTACCTGACCAGGGAACCCCTCGCCGGTGCGGGAGCGGTCGCCTTCCTCTACCCGGGCCAGGGTTCGCAGCACCCTGACATGCTCCGCGACCTGGCGATCTGCTTCCCCGAGGTCCGCGAGGCCTTCGAGCGCGCCGACGCCGTCCTGGCCGGCCGGACCGATCACCCACTGTCGGCCACCGTCTTCCCACCACCAGGTTTCGGGTCGGACGACGCGCAGACCCGCACCAGTGCACTGACCCGGACCGACCGCGCTCAGCCGGCTCTGGGCGCCGCCGGGATGGGGTTGTCGCGGCTGCTGGCTGCGGTCGGGGTGGCACCCAGCATGACAGCGGGACACAGCTACGGCGAGTACGTCGCGCTGTGCCGCGCGGGGGTGCTCGACGAGGACATGCTGTACCGGCTCTCGGAGGCACGGGGACGCAGCATCATCGAGGCTGCCGAAGGCGATCTCGGCACGATGGCTGCGGTATACGCGGATCCCGTCCTGGTGCGAGACGTACTCGGCTGTGACATGGACGGGGGGCCATCGGAGGTGTGGGTCGCCAATCTCAATGCGCCGGAGCAGACCGTCATCTCCGGGACCCGGACCGGGATCGATCGGGCTCTTGAGCTCCTGACCGGGGCCGGCATCGGCGCCGGTCAGCTCACCGTCGCCTGCGGGTTCCACTCGCCGCTGGTCGCCCCGGCCCGGGATCGGTTCGCCGCGGAGCTGGCGGGCGTCGAGTTCGCCGCACCGCTGCTGCCCGTCTACGCCAACACCTCCGCGGCGGCCTATCCCCGCGAACCGGACGCCATCCGCGAGCTGCTCGCCGACCACCTGGTGCAGCCGGTGCGCTTCGCCGAGCAGATCGAGCAGATGTACGCCGCGGGTGCTCGCCTGTTCGTGGAGGTCGGCCCACGCGGGGTGCTCACCGGCCTGGTCGACCAGGTGCTCGGGGCCCGCCCTCACCTGGCGGTGCCCACGCAGGGTTACGGCCACGGATTGACGGCGTTGCAACACGCGCTCGCCCAGCTGCACGCCCACGGAGTCGAGCTGGATCTCGAGCGGTTGTACCGGGGACGGGTGACCCGGCGGCTGCGCTGCGAGGCGCTGGCCGAGGATCTGACCCCCGCGCCGCTGCCGGCGACCACGTGGCTGGTAGACGGCGGCTCCGCGCGGCCCGTGGTCGAGGCGGACCCAGTGATAGGCCCAGAGATAGGCAGAGCCGTTGAGCACCAGCCCACCATCGCCCCGCGGGCGGTCAAGCCAACGGCGCCGGACGAGGCAGCAGCCGTGGCCGGGCACCAAGTCCTGCTTCCGCCGACATCCCCGGCGCTTGGGGCAGACGCCGGGGCCGACGATGTGGTGCTGCGGTTCCAGCAGCTCATGAGTAAGTTCCTGGATACCCAGCAGGAGGTCATGACCGCTTACCTGGGCGGCACCGATCCGAGGGGACAGCTCCCGCTGGTCACCTTGCAGCCGACCGCGGAAGCCGTACCTGCCGGGGCCGAGACCACCGGAACTGTGCCAGCACCAGTGCCAGCGCATGCTCCCGCGGTGATGGACGCCGACCAGGTCGGACGCGAGCTCGTGCGACTCGCCGCGGACCGCACCGGCTACCCGCCCGAGATGCTCGATCTCGACGCTGACCTGGAAGCCGATCTGGGCATCGACTCCATCAAACGCGTCGAGATCCTCGGCGCAGCACAGCAGGCACTGTCGCCGTCCGGGGACCTGCTCAGCGGCGACATGGAGACCCTTGCCAAGGCCAAGACGCTGCGCTGCCTCGCCGAGGCGATCGCCGCCATGGCCGGACCGACCGATCTGGTGGCCGGATCGGCACCGATCGCCGCCGAGACCGCGCCTGTTGCGGTCACCGAGCTGCCCCGGTTCACCGCCACGGTGCTCGACGCCCCACTCGGTGAGGCGACGCTGCCGCTGTGCGGCGTGGTGGCGATCACCGACGACGAGCGGGGCATCGCCTCCGATCTCGCGGCGTCATTGCGCCGGGGCGGGATCGAGGTCGCCCTGATCCGAGACAGCGACAGCGACACCGGCGGATACTCAGCCCGGCTCAGCGACGCGACCGCCGCGCGCGCACTGGTCGAGTCCATCCACCAGCAGCAGGGACCGATCTCGGCTCTGGTGCACCTGCTCCCGCTCCGAGCGGGTCCGCCCTTCGATGAGCTCGACGTCGAGGGCTGGCGAGCACGCCTGGACCAGGAGACGCGCTCGCTGCTGCATCTGGCCCAGGCGATGAGCACGGATCTGCGCCGGCCGGAACCGGTGACCCGTTTGCTGGCTGCGATCCGGCTGGACGGTGCCTTCGGCCATCACCGCACCGCGACCACCTCGTCACCGAGCCAGGGCGGCGTCGCTGGACTGGTCAAGACGCTCGCGCTGGAATGGCCTGAGGTCAGGTGCCGGGTCGTGGATCTGGACCCGGCGATCACCGACGCCGCCGGGCGACTCTCCACGGAGTTGCACGCCGACGACCACCGAGCCGAGGTCGGATGGTCATGCGACCGCCGGGTGACGATCGGGCTCGCCCGGGCGCCACTGCCACCACGCGGCTCCGAGCTATTGCCGGAATCCGGCCCGCCGCTGGACGTGGACTCCGTGGTGGTCGTCACCGGGGGCGCCCGCGGTATCACGGCCCGCGTGACGTGCGAACTCGCCCGCCGCTACCGCCCGACGGTCGTGCTGGTCGGGCGCTCCCCGATGCCCGACGCCGACGAGCCCGCCGCCACGTCCGGGATCACCGAACCCCGGGCGCTCAAGGCCGCCCTCACCGCCAGGCTCAAGCGCAACGGGGCACCGGTCATACCGAGCCAGGTGGAGCCCGCCCATCGGCGCCTGCTCGCCGACCGGGAGATCCGCGCCACCCTGTCGGCCATCACCGGGGCCGGTGCCCGCGTGCACTACCACCAGGTCGATGTGCGCGATCCCGATGCGCTGACGCGGTTCGTCGGTGACGTCTACGCCGTGCACGGGCGCATCGACGGGGTCATCCACGGCGCAGGCGTCATCGAGGACAAGCTGATCGAGGACAAGACCTGCGACTCGTTCGACCGGGTCCTGGACACCAAGGCGCTCAGCGCCTTCGTGCTCGCCCGCGCGCTGCGACCTGAATTCTTGCGGTTTTTCGTCCTGTTCTCCTCGATCAGTGCCCGCTTCGGCAACCCGGGCCAGGGCGACTACGCGGCCGCCAACGAGGTGCTCGACAAGCTCGCCGGCTGCCTGGACGCGCACTGGCCCGGTCAGGTCACCTCGCTGCTGTGGGGACCGTGGCGGGCGGCCGGGATGGCCTCCGATGAGGTGCAACGCCGGTTGGCCCAGCGCGGGATCGAGCTCGTCGACCCTGACCGCGGAGCCGCCGCACTGATCGATGAGCTCGAACGGGGCCGCAAGGGCGACGTGGAGGTCCTGCTCGGCGCGGGACCCTGGCAGCAGACCCCGCCGCAGGCGGAAAACTTCCCCTCCTCGCCGGTGCCACCGCCACCCCGGTACCCGATGGAATCGAGATCAACTACATGCTCGACCCGGAACGGGACCGCTATCTGGATGACCACCGGCTCGACGGTTATCCGGTGCTGCCCGCGGCGGCCGCGATGGAACTCATGGCCGAGGTGGCCGCGGCGGCCCGACCCGGTCACGAGGTCACCGAGCTGTGCGACGTGCAGGTACTGAACGGGTTGGTCTTGGACGACGGTCCCCGCTGCGTCACGGTCCGCGCTGCGGCCGCCCAGCCGCTCGACGACAGCGCACGCGAAGGCGACGGCATACTCGAAGGCGAGGGTGTACTCGACGTGACGGTGGTCGACACCCGTACCCAGCGCGCCGCCTACCGGGCCGAGGTGGTCGTGCGAAGGGCACTGCCAGCCGCGCCGCTGGACACTGCGTGGTCTACCGGCGCACTCGAGCCCTACCCGGTGCCGCTTGAGCAGGTCTACGACCAGCTGCTCTTTCACGGCCCGCTGATGCGTGGCATCACCCGCATCGAGGGCATCGGTGACAGCGCCATGGTGGCGACATTGACCCCTTCGCGCCCGCAGCGATGCCTGACCGGGGGTGAGGGCCGCTGGATCATCGACCCGGTGCTGATCGACAGCAGCTTCCAGCTGTGCGTGCTGTGGGCGCGAGCTCGCCTGGACATGACCCCCCTGCCAGCCCGGATCCGCCGCTACCAGCGCTTCGCCGCGGTCCCGGACGCACCGGTGCGGTGCGAGCTGCACGCTCAGGTGCGCGCCGGGGGCCATCTCCTCGACACCCAGTACGCCTTCCGGGACGCCCGCGGGGGTTTGCTCGCGGTGATCGAGGGCATGGAGGGTGCCTGCAGCCGGTCACTAAACCGGCTGGCGGGCGCGGCGGTGGGCGGTGGTGGGCGGTGAGCCCCAACGGCGACATCGCCATCGTCGGCATGGCGGGTCTGTTCCCCCACGCACTCGATGTGGCCACCTTCTGGCAGAACATTCTCGACAAGGTTGATGCGGTAACCGAACGGGGCGTTGGACCCGATCATGACCGGGGTGGTTTCTTGGACGGACTCGTCCGGTTCGATCCCGCCGACCACGGCGTCCTGCCTCGCTCGGTCGATGGAGGCGACCCAGAGCACTTCGTTGCGCTGCGCCTGGCCCGGGAAGCCCTCGCCGACGCCGGGTACCTCGACCGGCCATTCCCCCGTCAGCGCGCAGCCGTGATCCTCGGGCGCGCCAACTACGGCAGCCGCGGCTATGGCGTGCTGTTCCAGCACGCGGTCGTGGTCGATCAGGTGATCCGCCTGCTCGCCACCCTGCACCCGGAGCATTCCGCAGCCGAGCTCGCCAGCATCGAGCAGCAGTTGCGCGCGAGCCTGCCGCCCTTCGACGCCGACACCGCGCCGGGCCTGGTGCCCAACGTGATGTGCGGGCGCATCGCCAACCGGCTCGACCTGATGGGTTCCGCGTACGTGGTCGACGCCGCCTGCGCCTCGTCGCTGGTCGCGGTCGAACTCGCCATGAGTGAGCTGCTCAGCGGGAAGGCGGACCTGGCGCTAGCCGGCGGTGTCCACGTCTCCAGCACCGTCCCGATCACGGTGCTGTTCGACCGGCTCGGCGCCCTGTCGCGACGGGGTGTGGTGCGCCCGTTCAGTGCCGACGCCGACGGCACGCTGCTCGGGGAGGGCGCCGGCATCATCGTCCTCAAGCGGCGCCCGGACGCTGAGCGCGACGGTGACCGGATCTACGCCGTGCTCAAGTCGGTCGGGGTGGCCAGTGACGGGCGGGCGGTCGGTGTCCTCGCTCCGCGAGTCGCGGGTGAGGAGCTGGCCATGCGCCGGGCGTACGACGCGGCGGGGGTCTCACCGGGCAGCGTTGCGCTGGTCGAGGCGCATGGCACCGGCACCCAGGTGGGGGACGCGGTCGAGCTCGAGGCGCTGGGCAGGGTGTTCGGCCCTCGTGGCGAGGGCAGGCCGTGGCGTGCCCTGGGCTCGGTCAAGTCGATGATCGGGCACCCCATCCCGGCAGCGGGCGTCGCGGGCCTGATCAAGGCTGCGCTGGCGCTGCACCACAAGGTTCTGCCACCCACCCTGGACGGCGGGGACCACGCCCCGCAGCTCGACTCGACCCCGTTTCACCTCAACACCGAGACCCGTCCGTGGATCCACGCGGGCCCGCAGCCACGGCGGGCGGCGGTGAGCGCGTTCGGCTTCGGCGGGATCAACGCCCACGCGGTGCTCGAGGAACATCCAGGCTATGGACCCGGCCCGAACCTCCATCGTCGCTTCGACGCCGAGGTGCTCGTGCTGTCCGGCCGCGACCGCGCGGACCTACGCAGGTACTGCACCGACCTGCGCCGGATGCTCGCTGATCGGCCCGACGTCGCCCTCGTCGACCTCGCGTACACAGTGAACTGCACACCGGACGGCATGGCAGCGGCCCGGCTGGCACTCGTGGCCACGTCGGTCGCCGACCTCGAAGGAAAGCTCGAACTGGCCCTGGACCGGCTCGCCGACCCCACCTGCCGGTGCATCGAGGAGCGCAGCGGCATCTACTACACCGAGGCGCCGCTGTACGCCCCGGGCGCGCTGGCTTTTCTGTTCCCCGGTCAGGGCGCTCAGTACCCGAACATGCTCGCTGACCTCTGCGTCCGTTTCCCCGAAGTTCGCGCCTGGTTCGACCTGATGGATCGGCCGTTCGCCGAGCAGCACCGTCCGCTTCCCAGCCGGCTGCTCTTCCCGCCACCAGGTGGGCGAAAGACCGACGAACCCGCGCTGTGGGCGCTGGATTATGGACTTACCACCGTCTACACGGCCAACCAGGCGCTGTCCGGCCTGCTCGGGCGGCTCGGGATCCGGCCCGACGCCGTGCTCGGTCACAGCTCGGGCGACTTCTCCGCGCTGTGGAAGGCAGGCGTCCTGCCGGTTAACGATGACGCCGAACTCGTCCGGCACGTAGTCGTACTGACCGAGGTATACGAGCAACTGCGCGGTGAGGGCCGCTTGCCCAGCGGCGCCCTCCTCGCAGTCAGCGCGGCCGACCCCGAGCACGTTCGGGCCGTCATGGAACACAGCGACGGCGCCCTGATCGTGGCGATAGACAACTGCCCGCGCCAGGTCGTGCTCGGTGGCTGCGCCGCAGCAGCGGCGGGGGCCGCCGACGAGCTCCGGCGAGCTGGGGCCGTCTGCGCGACCCTACCCCTCGACTACCTGCCGCACACCCCCCACTTCGCGGAGTTCGCGGCCCGGTTACACGAGCTCCACCGTCAGAGTGAGGGCCAGTTGCGGTTCCGCCCGCCGCACACCGCCCTGTACTCGTGCGTCACGGCCGGGCGCTATCCGGCGGACCCGGCGGCGGTGCGCGGGTTGGTAGCCGACCAGTGGTCGCATCCAGTCCGGTTCCGGGAGACGATCGAGACGATGCATGACGACGGCGTGCGCATCTTCGTTGAGACCGGCCCCCGCGGCAGCCTCGCATCGTTCACCGCCGATATTCTGCGCGGTGCACCCCACGTTGCGGTGCCCGCCGACGTCGACACCCGTGGCGGCGTGACCCAGCTCGCCCACCTGGTGGGAATGCTGGCCGCACACCACGTCCCGATGACGCTCGACCACCTCTACGCCCACTGGTCGCCCCAGCGGCTGTGGCCCGCAGACGGTCCCGCTTCGGTGTCGCCCACCAAGCTGGATCGCTCCGTCCGGCTCACCGTCGACCTGCCGCTGCTCACCCTGGACAGGCCGGCACCGCAGCGGCCAGCACCACGGCAGCCGGCCATGAGCGCACGCGAGCAGGTCATGGTCGCCTACCTCGACACGATGGACCAGTTCCTGGACGTCCAGCGCCACGCCGTGCGGTCTCGCGTGAGCGCGCCGACGCCGCAGCGGCTGCCCCTGATCGGCTCGGTGGTCTCCTGCACCGAAGGCCAGGAGCTGGTCAGCATCCGCCGGCTGGACCCCGAGCAGGACCTGTTCCTGCGCGACCATACCTTCGGACGGGCGGTCTCGCAGGTCGATCCGGCACTGCTCGGCCTGCCGGTGGTGCCGTTCACGGTCAGCATCGAGCTTGCTCGCCGAGGCCGCAGCGACGCTGTGTCCCGGCGGGGTCGTGGTAGGGGCGCGGCACATTCGAGCCCATCAGTGGATCGCGCTGGACGACGGTCCTGTGACGCTGCGCATCGTCGCCCGGCGGGTGGGCAGCGCCGTGGCTGTGGAGCTGTACCAGCTCAGCGACGACGACGGTTCGCAGACCGGGACCCGGATGGTCGAGGGCACCGTGGTGCTCGCCGGCTGCTACCCCGTGCCTGAGGCCGCCCCCGCACAGACCCTGCGCGGCGAGCGGACCTGCCCGCAGGCCGGGCCGAACCTCTACGCGGATCGCATGTTCCACGGCCCCCGTTTCCAGGGCGTGGTCTCGCTGGACCGGTGGGGCGGAGACGGCATCTCGGCCACGATGACCACGTTGCCGACCGGCGACCTGTTCACCGCCACAGCCGAGCCCACCCTGCTCACCGATCCGCAGCTGCTCGACGCCGCGGGCCAGGTCGTCGGCTTCTGGGCACTCGAGCACCACGACCGCGCCTCGGTCTTCTTCCCGTTCGGCCTGGACGAGCTTCAGCTTTTCGGCCCGCCGCCGCCCGCTGGGACGCCCGTGACCGTGCACGCACGGATCAGCATGGCCGGCGGTGCGCAACTGCGCTCCGATCTCGACCTGGCGGGGCGCGACGGGTGCCTACTGGCCCGTCTCACCGGCTGGACCAACCACCGCCTCGACCTGCCCGAGTCGCTCGCCCGGCTGGGCATCTCGCCACGCGACGCCATGCTTGCCGCGCCCTGGACCGCGCTGACCTCCCAGCCGCCCGGCTCGGTCGCCTGCTGCCGCATCGACGACCTTCAGCTGGGAGCGCACGGCCGCATCTGGGAGCGCGCGCTGGCCCAGATCGTCCTCAACCGGAGTGAGCGGGCCGTCTGGTCGCGCTTGCCCGGATCCAGCCGGCACCGTAGTGAGTGGCTCCTGGGGCGGGTCGCGGCCAAGGACGCGGTCCGGACCTTGCTGCGCTCCCGATCCTCTGTGGCGCTGTGCCCAGCTGACATCGAGATCGTCGAAGAGCCCGATGGCAGGCTGCTGGCCACAGGGCCGTGGACGCAGGGGGCACCGGTCGTGTCGCTGGCAGCGCGCGACGGCGCCGCGGTGGCCGTAGCCGGACACTGCTGCGGCATCGGGGTCGCGCTCGAACACCTCGCTTCCGGAATGGATCAGCTTGAGGCACACCAGCTGATCGACGCCCTCGATGAACCGCTGCGGGCCGAATGGGCAGTGCGTTTGCGGTGTGCCGGGCAGGCGGCCGCCGCACTCGGGGGCGAGCTCACGACCGATCTCGCCGCCGCTGATCTGGACACCACGACCGGGACCGTGCTGCTCGTCTCCGGGTCCGAGCGCCACACAGTGCAGACTGCCCGCGAGGGAGACCTGATCGCCGCACTCACCATCCGGTGACGGCCGGGAACCTCCCAAGGATGATCCGAAATGGAAGGCTGCGGTCAGGGTCTCCGCTTGTGGGTGGTGCTCGGTTCGACACACCGTCTCACAGGTGATCATAAACCGCACAACAGCCTGTACCGAAGCGAACTCAGTACCGGTACACGGCTGGGACCTTTCCTGGCTGGACGGCCGAGCCACCGAGCAACGCCCCTCATGGGGCTATCAGGGGCTGATGAGCGAGCGCCTGGCGTCTGCGTCCGCCGCGCTGGACATTCAGACCGGCGGCGGAGAGGTTCTGGCCGGGGCCGCAAGATTCCCGGTCACGATGGCCGCCACGGAGTCGTGGCCGCCGAACGTCACCAAGGCCACAAAGCTCTTGCACCCGCGCGGCGTGGTCGTCGTCGCGGATCCGGATGAGCCACCGCTGACGTTTGCGGACGGGGCGTTCGACCTGGTGACCAGCCGTCACCCGGTCACTGTGTGGTGGAGCGAGATCGCCCGCGTACTCAGTCCTGGTGGCGTGTACTTTGCGCAGCACGTCGGACCCGCCACAGTGTCCGAACTGGTGGAGTGGTTCCTGGGACCGCAGCCCGAGGTGCGCGAGGAGCGTCACCCCGACGATGAGACCGCCGAAGCGAGGACCGCCGACCTGCGAGTCGTCGATATGCGCCTGGAGCGGCTGCGGATGGAGTTCTTCGACATAGGCGCGGTGGTCTACTTCCTGCGCAAGGTGATCTGGACGGTGCCCGACTTCACCGTCGAGCGCTACCGCGACCGGCTGCGCGAGCTGCACGAGCAGATCGAGACCGAGGGTACGTTCGTGGCCCACTCGTCCCGATCCTTGATCGAGACCCATAAGCCAGGCTGAGCCGGGCGAGCTGAAGGTTCTATCCGTTGCGTTACGGGATCCGCGTGCGGAGCGTCGGCCGGGCCGGTGGTGCAACCGCGCGTCGTCGCGACGATCGATTCTCGGGCGGCTTTGACTCGGCATGTCTCGTAACGAGTATCTGCGCCAACGACTGAGCCAGGACGCGCGGCGGTCCGGATCGCAGTCGAGGTTGATGATCATGGGCGCCAGCTGCTCGTCTCGGCGAGCAGCGGACTTCTCCTGCGCGCGCTGGTGACCCATGCCGTCCTACCGGTCTCGGACCACAAGTGGAACGACAGCTCGTCCTCGGGAGCCTCGCGTGCCACCGGCTCCTTGACGAGGCGTGAACGCAGGGTGAGAATAGCCCGAGCGCAACTCTCGCAACTATCGGTACAGGGGGAGCCACTATGCGTCTCACGTTCATCGGCAAGGACCCGGACTCCAACCCAACCGGCTCACCTGCGTTGTACCGGACGGATCGGGCCTCTTGGGTCGTGCAGGGCTGGGTCGTTACGGATCCAGAAGCGCTCGCTCAAATGGACATTCCCGATGGCGAGGGGTGTGTGGAAGTTCCCGACAGGATGGTCGAGTTTTTCAAGCGGGGAGACCATGACGTCGATAATGGATGAGGACTTCGACGGGCTCCTGTCTGACTTCGAACGGGAAGCTCTTCACCTAGAAACCCGCGACGCGTACGGGACAGCGACAGAACTTCCACACATGGCTAAATGGGCAGCCGGTGAGCCTGATGATCTCGAATGGCTTCAAGGCTGGTGCTCGACACTGCGCCAGCATGCCAGAGCCGGGAAGTTAGTGCGCCGTGCCCGGGTTGTCTCTGAGCCGCTCAGCGATTATCAGCGCTGGTCCTACAGCATCGCCTATCCGATGGTCGATGCGGGGGAGGATATACGGTGGGTGCCCCGCCGGCTGGTGTCGTCGGTGGCCCTTCCTGGGAATGATTTCTACCTGTTCGATGACCGCCTAATCGTTTTCTTGATCTACGCGGGTAACGGTTTGAGCACGGACAAGGTAATGTCCACTGATCCTGCCGACATTCGACTCTGCCGTTCGGCCTTTGAGGCTGTATGGAAGCTGTCGATACCCCACAGTGACTACAAGCCCATCTAGCTCCGCCAAGCAGGCCCAAGAAGCGCTGGGTGTCCGCCTTCGTGAGCTGCGCAAGGATGCGAACCTTACCGCCAGGGCGCTGGCGGCAGCCACAGGTCAGCACTACACCCGCGTGAGCAAAATCGAGCACGGAGTGCAATCACCAACCGATAAGGACATACGCGATTGGTGTCATGCCTGCGGAGTCGACGACCAAGTACCCGATCTACTCGCCACACTGCGCGCCGCTGAGTCGGCCTACCTGGAGTTCCGGCGACAAAGCCGCGCAGGTATGAAGCGGGTACCGGGTGCCCACACGCTCGCTCTGTATGAACGCACGAGGCTGTTTCGCATCTATGAGCACAACGTGATACCTGGCCTGTTTCAGACCGCCGAATACTGCTCGGCAATGCTGTCGTTTTGGATTAAGTTCCTTGGTACTCCTCATGACCTGGAAGAGGCGGTTGCTGCCCGCATGGAGCGGCAGCGGGTGGTCTATCGCGCTGGCAAGAGGTTCATTGCTGTGCTCGAAGAGCAGGCGTTACGAACCTGGTTTGGTACGGCCGAAACACAAGGCGGCCAGCTAGATCGTTTACTTGCCCTGATGTCGCTACCAAATATCTCGCTAGGCATCGTTCCTATGATGACCGAACGGATTGCTGTCGGTTCTACTGGATTTTGGATCTTCGATGACGCCCTGGTTGCTTTGGAGACGCCCACGGCGAGCGTCGAGGTGAACAGACCGCAAGAAATCGAGCTATATGCTCGAATGTTCGAGGCACTAAAGTCCCCCGCCGTATACGGACGTGCCGCAAGAGATCTCATCACCAAGACCATCGACGAGCTGAGTTCGTGCGCCGGGCCGTAGCCATTGCCATCAGCACAGCCTGTGCGAACCGCACCGGGCGAAGATCGTCGCAACTTCTCGCAACATCCTTCCGGGATGGCGAGTGGCAGCCCTAGCGTCACTACCCATGTCTAGAAACGAGGGACGGCCGGCCATCGCTGGGTCGGCTGAGGGTTCGACGGCGCTGATGCGGCTGTGTGCCACCCCGCGATGGACGCTGCGGATGAGCTGTAATACAAATGGTCGTCATGCGGCGGCTAGTCCGAGGTCGCTGTGAACGCGGACAGCAAAGAAAGCGCAGCAGCTGTGGCAACGCGAATAACTGGCATTGTCCCGAAAGCTAAGCCTGGATACATCGATAGTGGACAGGCCACATACACCGGTTCGGTCGTGCACCGGAAGGTGTCAGTGAAAGGCACCGGCGGGGTTTCCGCGACTGTAGTGGTCACGGTGCAACAGGGGCAGGTGTGGATGTCCATTCAGCCGCCATTCACTTGGGAAACAATTCTGGAGCCCGAGAAGGTCGATGAGCTGATACGGACACTGGCGTTGGCTACCAACAGTGCCAAGAAAATGGCCCGCGGGCGGGACGCCGGGGTGGTGGCCTTGGATGGCGCGCCTGGTCGCCGCTAGCGCCACGACTGGAGTATCCCGTAGATCATTGGCCGGGGCGGGGTGCGCCTCAGACCCGAACAGAGTGCTATCCACAGACCCAAAGATCTGCGGGGACACGCTCTCACTGCTCGCTGAGGCTGGCGCTGCTGGTCGCGTTCGTCAGCAGGAGTGCAGCGAGACGGTGCCGGCACTGCCGTCGACGGTCACCAGCTGACCGTCGCGGAGAAGTTCGGTCGCGTTCCCTGTGGCCAGCACAGCCGGTATGCCGTACTCGCGAGCGATGATCGCCGCGTGAGCGAGGTGGCCACCGATGTCGGTCACCAGCGCACCCACCCTGGGAAACAGCACCGACCAGACCGGTGAGGTGATTCGGGCAGACCAGCACGTCCCCGGGACGCAGCTTGCCGGATCCGGACTCGTCCATGATCACCCAGACGGTGCCGGTGTAGCGCCCGGCGGAAGCGGCAACACCGGCCAGCGTGCCGGCGGCCGCAGCCTGCCGGCGGCGGTTGTGCGGGTCTGTCTCCTGCGTTATTTGAGTTGCTCGGGGGGAGGTTGAATGTGGGATCGCATCCCTTTCGCACCGGGCGCGCTGGACGTACGCTTGGGTTGAATCATCGGCCTGTCGATCGGAGGGCCGTTCCGGTGCGGATAGCGAATGTACTGCGTGCCAAGGGATCGGTGGTCGCGACTGTTACGCCGGACGCGCCGGTGGTCGTCCTGCTCGCCGAAATGGTCGAGCACCGCGTTGGTGCCGTGGTCGTCGTCCACGACGGCGCGGTGGTGGGGATGGTGTGGGAGCGAGACCTCATCCGCCTCCTGCACGAGCACGGAGCTTCGCTGGTCGATCGCCCGGTCTCGGAGATCATGAACGTTGACGTGATCAGCTGCATGCTTACCGACGAGGTGGATGGCATCCTGCGGATCATGACCGACCGGCGGATCCGGCACCTGCCGGTGATGGTCGACGGTCAGCTCAGCGGTGTTGTCAGCATGGGCGATCTAGTCAAGGCGCGAATCGATGAGCTGGAAGCCAATCAGGCATACCTGCAGTCCTACATTGGCGCTGGCTGATACACGCCGGCTAACTACCCGTTCACATCGATCCCTGGGGCCGGCCGTACGGAATCGGGTTCGGCAAGCTCGCTGAAATGAAGACTCCGGCCGGAGCGCAGCGAGCGCACAAACGTCGCCTGGCCGACACCGTCTACAGGCGCACGTTTCGAGCAGGAGATGGCGGGGGATCACCTACGGCCGCCCGCTGAGGACCCGACTGTCCGACCCAGGTGTTCGTCCACGCCGGCGCCTACCATCCCCAGTCGTCGCCGCGATGGCGATTGACCGAAGCAGCGAGAGGGTCGGCACGTGATCGAAGAGCGTCCCGAGGACACCGCCGCGGGCGCGGAGCCCGAGCCCAGCGAGTTGAGCCCATTCCAGGCGGTGAACCGCTTTTTCGATCAGGCGGCGGATCATGTGCACCTGGGCGATGACATGCGGGCGGTGTTGCGAAGTTCCTACCGCGAGCTTCGGGTGCAGGTTCCCATCCGGATGGACGACGGCTCGGGTCGGGTCTTTATCGGCTACCGGGTCCAGCACAACGGCGCCCGCGGCCCCTTCAAGGGCGGCCTGCGCTACCACCCTGCGGCAGATCTCGACGAGGTGCGCGCCCTGGCTGCGCTGATGACCTGGAAGACCGCCGTGGTCGACGTCCCGTTCGGTGGAGCGAAAGGCGGCGTCATATGTGATCCGTTGACGATGAGCCGTGCCGAGCTACAAAAACTGACTCGGGGCTATCTGCGGATGATCGACCATATCATCGGGGAGAAACGCGACATCCCCGCGCCAGATGTCAACACCGATGCCCAGACGATGGCGTGGATCATGGATGCCTACTCCACCCGCCACGGCTACTCCCCGGCGATCGTGACGGGAAAGCCCCTTGAGCTCGGCGGCTCTCTGGGGCGGGCCGCTGCCACCGGGCGGGGAGTCGTGTACTGCCTGGCGGAAGCGGCGCGAAGCCTTCAGCTCAACCTCGACGGGGCCAGGGTCGCCGTCCAAGGGTTTGGCAATGTCGGCTACTGGTTCGCGCGGCTGGTGGGCTCTCTGGGTTGCAAGGTCGTCGCTGTCTCCGACATCGGCGGCGGGGTGTACGACGAGCGGGGCCTGCGCATCTCCGCGGTGCAGGAGCACGCCCGGCACGCCGGCACCGTGGCGGGTAGCCCCGCCTTCGAGCCGATAAGCAATGCCGAACTCCTCGCACTGGACGTCGACGTGCTCGTGCCGGCGGCGCTGAGCCGCGTCGTGAACGAAACCAACGCCAACGCGGTGCGCGCCTCGGTCATCCTCGAGGCCGCCAACCACCCGGTCAGCTTCGGCGCCGACCAGGTACTCGCTGACCGGGGAATCACCGTTATCCCCGACGTCCTTGCCAACGCGGGCGGGGTGACCGTCTCCTACTTCGAGTGGACCCAGAACCTCCAACAATTCCGGTGGGATGAAACGCGGGTCAACAACGAGCTTCGAAAGACCATGTCGACTGCGTGGCGACGGGTGCACGAACGAGCCATCCGTGACAACGTGTCGCTGCGGCTCGCCGCGTTTGCCACCGCGGTCGAGGCAGTAGCCACTGCAGAAGAGCTGCGCGGCTACATCTGAACTATTCGATCACCCAAAATCCGGCTCGGAGGCGTTCCACAACTTATCGGATCCATCGAGCCCTCCTCGGGTCCCAGCGACGGTGACCGTATGTCGCACTCGCCATCATGGGTGTAGCGCGACGATGCCGGCGCTGCCGTCGACGGTCACCAACTGGCCGTCGCGGAGAAGTTCGGTCGCGTTGCCAGTGGCCAGCACACCCGGTATGCCGTGCTCGCGGGCGATGATGGCGGCGTGGGCGAGGTGGCCACCGGTGTCGGTCACCAGGCCACCCACCCTGGGGAACAGCACCGACCAGACCGGTGAGGTGATCGGGCAGACCAGCACGTCACCGGGACGCAGCTTGCCGAATCCGGACTCGTCCATGATCACCCGGACGGTGCCGGTGTAGCGCCCTGCGGAGGCGGCAACACCGGTCAGCGTGCCGGCGCTCGCAGCCTGCCGGCGACCCGAAGCGCCGGACTCGTAGAGCCGTTCGAAATCCCACAGCATCGCCTCGGTGGCGAACCTGGCCTCCGGGGGCAGGCCATCGAGCACCGGCGGGTCCGGCTCGATGCCATAGCTGGCAGGCCCGGGATGCTGCTCGGTCCAGGCCCGCTCTCCCCTGCGGCGGGTCACCAGCGACCGCCGCTCACCAGCGCCGGCCAGCGCCGCGCGGGCGTCGCCGAGCTCGAGGAAGAACACGTCGTCGGGCCTGCTCACCAGGCCGCGAGCGGCCAGCCGGGCACCGATCTCGAGGACGGCGCAGCGCAGCAGCGCGACCGGGACGCTGACCGTGAAGAATCCATTGCCCTCCCGCACCGGATAGACGCACTCGGCGCGGGCCAGCGCCCGCTCGAAGCAATCCCGTTCGGTGGCCGGTCGCGCGCCAGCGCCGATCGGGCAGCCGCCACCGCGTGCGCCCGCCGCCGCGCGAGCGCGGTCACCTCAACAGCCCGGTCGTGGCCGCGGGCCAGCTGATCGGCGAGCAGTCGCAGGCTCAGCTCGGGAACCTCGGCGATCGTCGGCTCGGCGATCTCGTAGCTGAGCGCGCGGCAACAAAACTCCCGGCGGTAAGTGTCGAGCGCCGCGGCGAACGCCGGGTCCGCCGCGGCGATCCGGTCGGCGGTACCCGCGTCGACCTGCCCGAGCAGGTCGCGCACCGCAGGCCGCTGCGCCGCCATCTCGGCGAGCTCGACCACCTGGCGCGCCGGCTCAGTGGAGGCGGTGGACAGCCCGATCAGCAGCTCGAACGCCTCGGCGTCGGTCCAGCCGAGCAGGTCACGGCAGGCGAAGGCAAGCTCGGCGAGCATCAGACCGAGCGGGGCGTGCAGCGCAATGTTGATCTCCAGCCCACGCTCGTAGAGCGCGAGGACCGCGCCGACGTGCTCGTCGAGCTGGCGGTCGTCGAGAGCAGCGAGATCCACGTCCCGCAGCGGGGGGATGCGCGCGGCGAGGTCAGGCTGCCACTCCTCATACCAGCGACGGACGAAGTCGCCCGCCTTGTCCGACCGTGCCGCGGCCACGCAGTCCCGGATC
>JBOHGX010000048.1:0-2675 GCA_050700255.1 Pseudonocardiaceae bacterium | reverse complement strand
GGCTGAACCTGCCGATCGCGAACAAGGCGAGCCTGAAGACCAAGCTGTCACGCTGGGAGAACGGAAAAGAACAACCCAGCGAGATCTACCGGCGGCTGTTCCGCGAGATCTACGGCCGGACCAACGCTGAACTCGGCTTCCCCGACGAGCCCGAGGAAAACCCCGAAGCAACCGAGCTACGCAGCCGGCTCGCCGTAGCCCGCACCGTCGACCATGAAACCGTCGAGGTCTTCCGCCATCAGGTCGATCACGCCCGCCACGTCGACCGGCGCTTCGGCGCCCTCACCCAACTCGAGCCGCTCCGCACCCAGATCGACCAAGTGCACCAACTGCTGATCTACCGCGCCGGACCGCAGCGACCCGCACTGGCCGGGGTCCTGGTAGAGGCATCGACGCTGGCCGGATGGCAAGCACTCGACCGCGCCGCCCTCGGCCAAGCGTGGACACACTACGAACACGCCAAAGCCGCCGCCCGTGAAGCAGAATCGGCCGCTCTGCTTGCCCACGCCACCGCTGAACAAGCCTTTGTGCTCATCGACCTCGACGAAACCACCGCCGCCGTAGACCAGCTCGCCCACGCTCGCAGCATCGCTAATGGCGCTACCACACCCCTCCTCGGAGCCTGGCTTGCCGCCGCCCACGGCGAGACCCTCGCCGCCGCCGGTCATGCCGATGACGCGCGGCGAGCCTTCGACAGCGCCTCCAACCTGCTCCCGGCCGATCCTGTGGACCCCGCGCTGCCATTTCTGTTTCTTGGCGATTCCCACCTCGATCGCTGGCGCGGTAACGCCCTCGCCCGTGTCGGCGCACCAGACGCAATCGACCAACTCACCGCCGCCCTCGCCCGCCTGCCGGCCGACTTTGTCCGCGCCCGCACCGGCCTACTCGTCGACCTCGCCTACGCCCACGCCGCCGCTGGTGACCGCGACGCCGCGCTCACTTACGTAAGGCAGGCCCGCCGCCTCGCCGCACAGATCAAATCCGACCGGCAACAACGACGGCTTAACCAGCTCGTGCTACCCGGCAGCAGCACCGCCGCGTAAGGCGAGGTAGTACAACAACGCCACCAGCGTGCCCGACCCCAACAACTCCCGGCATTGCGCCAGCTCAGGGACCCGGGACAGCGGCACCCACTCCACCCGGCCCACTTCTTCCGTGTCGGTCGGCTCGCCGATCCGCTCAGCCCCCCGCCACAGAAATACGTCGACCGGCGCGGTGACCTGCCCCGGGAGCGGCTCGAAACTCACCAAGCGTTCTGGCTCCCCCACCGGACGCCAGCCGCTCTCCTCCTCCGCCTCTCGTGCCGCCGCCCCCGCCGCGTCCTCGCCCGCGTCCACCATCCCGCCGAGCAGCTCATATCCCCACTGCTCGGTGACGAACCGGTACCGCCACGACATCAACACTCGATCTTGATCGTCCAGGATGACCGCGACCGCGATCCGATCGAGGTGCACCACGTGGTATTCCCACCGCTCCCCGTTCGGCGCCTGGACATCTACCAACCCCAGCCGCACCCACCGGTTGTCATAGACCGTCCTCTCCCCGAACCTCCGCCACCCGCCACGTTCTTCTGCCATGATCGCAGCGTAGGTGCGGGGCACAGCCCTGCTCCGCCGACATGGCTCTGGACCTACTACTCCGGCAGACAGTCTGAACACAGCCGCCACAGATAAGTCGGCCGCTGGGCTACTGGCCTCGCTACTGCCAAAGTCACCGCAATTGAGGGCCTGAGCGCTGGCGCCCGAGCGCGACGATGAGCACGCCGTCCCGAACCGCCGAAGCGGACGAACGCGTGTCTACCGCAGGCGTACGCCCGCCTTCAGAATAAAGTAACGCCTGCATCGTTCTCCACCATGCGACGCGCTCCTTGCGGTGGAGGAAGGACGGAGGCGTTCTCTAGGTCAGCGCTAGTAATTAGTGGACCTGCCACGATCCGGTCGAGGACGTCCGCCTGCCTTTCCTCCAATTTAACGCAGCCTTCGAGTACGGCAACCAGATCCCGTAGTTGTTCGGTCATCGCCCGCGTCCATCTCTCGGCAGTTAATTCGTCGAGATCCGAACCTCCGCGGCGCCCTGCTGGACTGCGTCTCCTATAGTCGAACCAGTGCTTGATAACTCGCATGCGCGACACCTTGTACGCCGCCACGGCGGGGCTTACTGGCTCGATCCGGGCTGATCCCAGCACCAGACTCTGGCTCGAGTTGTCGTAGATGATTGACTCCGGAATGTCCTTCGCGCGCCCAGGAATTGACCCCACGACGCCCGGCCGGTCCGCGGAGGGCTGACCCAGCGGTCTTCCGGCGGCGTTATCATCGAAACGCTCTCCGAAGGTGTGTAGCCAGATTACCTGTTTGCCGATAAGGACGGCCTCACACCACAGCGCTGGCTCGGCAGTGAGAGGTATGCGTACGCCGGGCTGCCGAAGTTCATCGCGGAACTTCTCCGTGTATCCAGAGTGCGCGATCACCCCAGAGACGTACGCTATCATATCCTTGCCGTCGATCTGTAACCCTAGACGCTGGCTCAGCAGTGGGAGAAGCTTCGGTGCTACTAAGGGGAACGTAAGTTTCGAGACTGATATTCCTTCACGAGTGCGATGCGCTGATGTACCGGAGCTTCGGATCGCCGAAGAATCCCCGGACGATTCCTGGGCATTTCTTGAGTCGCTCAAGAGC
>JBOHGX010000047.1:0-2164 GCA_050700255.1 Pseudonocardiaceae bacterium | reverse complement strand
AGGTCTCCGGGCTGCGCAAGTCCTTCAGTTCGCTGGAGGTACTGCGGGGGATCGACCTGGGTGTCGAGCGTGGCCAGGTGGTATGCGTGATCGGCCCGTCCGGGTCCGGCAAGTCGACGCTGCTGCGTTGCATCAACCTGCTGGAGCAGCCAACCAGCGGCACGGTCACCGTCAACGGCGTCGAACTGACCGATCCCGACGTCGACATCGACGTCGACATCGACGCCGCGCGGCACCAGATCGGCATGGTGTTCCAACAGTTCAATCTGTTCTCCCACCTGCCGGTACTGGACAACCTGACGTTGCCCCAACAGCGGGTACTGCGGCGCAGCAAGGGCGAGGCGGTCGAGATCGCGAGACACCACCTGAGCATCGTCGGCGTTGCGGACAAGGAGTCAGCGATGCCGGCGCAGCTCTCCGGCGGCCAGCAGCAGCGGGTCGCGATCGCGCGGGCGCTGGCGATGGATCCGCAGGTGATGCTGTTCGACGAGCCGACCTCCTCGCTCGACCCTGAGCTGGTCGGCGAGGTACTGGGGGTGATGCGCAAGCTTGCTGAGGACGGCATGACGATGCTGGTGGTGACCCACGAGACGGCGTTCGCCCGCGAGGTAGCCGACCGGGTGGTGTTCATGGACCACGGCGTGGTGGTCGAGGACGGCCCATCCGAGCAGGTGATCTCCGCGCCACGCATGGAGCGCACCAAGACCTTCCTGGCCAGGGTGCTCAACCCCACTCATCAAGACCCGTTGACTTGAGCAGCACCGCCGGACGGCTGGGGTCAGCAACATGCTGCTGTCGCCGTTCGCCGTTGTGGAATGACCGTTCGTCGCATTTCGAGATTTGTCTCGTCGCGTATCTCCGTGTGACCCAGAGTTGTCAGGGGTGCCCGCGAGAATCGTGTCATGACCGCCGCGGTGGTAGAGGATCGCACCCAGGCCCGCATTGATGGGTTGCTGCAGGTGCTGCGCGACGCCGAGGCCGATTTCCGGCGGTCGTATGCGCGGGTCCTTGAGGTGGTCGCTGAGCTTGACGCGGAAAGGGCAGGTGCTGTTGTCGGGTTCGGTACCACGGCCCGGTTACTGGCCGGGGTACTCAACTTGTCCAAAAGCGAAGCCCGGACCCGAGCCGAACACGCCGAGCTACTGACACCGCGCCAGTCTTTGATCGGGGAAGTACTGCCCCCCGCACTGCCTGCGACTGCTGCGGAGTTGACTACGGGTGCGATCGGGCCTTCCCAGGTGAAGGTGATCACCGCCACCATGCGCCGCCTCCCACCTTCGACACATCCGGAGGTGGCTGCCCAAGCCGAGCAGACCCTCGCCACCGCAGCGCGCCGGTTCGACCCTGCCGCCCTGACCCGCATCGGCGAGCGGCTCCTCGCCCACCTTGATCCCGATGGCAACGCGCCGGCTGAGGAGCCGGAGACCCTGCGGGAGCTGCGGGTCCGCACCGGTACCGACGGTGTGGTTAGCCTGGCTGGGAAGCTAGATCCAGAAGGCGGCGCCCGGGTGCTGGAAGTGCTCAACTCTCTCAACGATCGCCGCGCCCCCATCAATGGGGTTTCTGACATGCGCCCACCAGCCCGCCGCAATGCCGACGCGTTGGTGGAGGCGATGAGCTGTCTGCTGGATGAGGGTGAGTTGCCGATCCGGGGCGGGCAACGCCCGCACCTCGTGCTCACCATGAGACTCAGCGACCTGGTCACCGGTCTGGGCACCGCCACCCTGGATACCGGTGGCTGCCTGTCCGCTGCCGAGGCCCGCAGGCTGGCATGTGACGCGGCCGTAATTCCCATGGTGCTGGGCAGCGACTCCATGCCCTTGGATGTCGGGCGCCAGCAGCGGCTGGCCACAGCCGCGATACGCGACGCACTCGGGCAACGCGATCAAGGGTGTTGTTTTCCTGGGTGTGATCGTCCGCCCCGTTACTGCCACGCCCACCATATTCGGAGCTGGCTGGATGGCGGTGAGACGAAAATCCACAACAAGACACCTTGCTAGATGTACCTGGCGCATGGACTGCCGCGTGCCAGACGCAGCGGGACTAGCGCGTCGATCTGGGGCGCTGAGGTCCCGGGCATCGGTGGTGGAGCCATATGGTGTTTTGACTCCCCCGCTGACCCTGGTGGTTAATTCGTGTTCATGAGGCTAGGGCGAGTTCGAGG
>JBOHGX010000046.1:0-7307 GCA_050700255.1 Pseudonocardiaceae bacterium | reverse complement strand
CGAGATCAAACAGTCCCAGCGTGCCGGCGTATTCGAACAGCACCGCCAGCGTGTAGCGGCCTTCGAGGATCTCCCACGCGTGGAAGCCGTCGTAGCCCAAACTGCCGTAGCGGGCATCGACAAGGTAAAGTTTCCACAGCGCCATCGCGCTGCGGGCGATGGTGGGGCTCATGCCGCCTCGTCGCATGGTCGTGAACAGGGCATCCACGCTGACCCACTCGTCGGGCGGGCAGCCGGCCAGCGCAGTGGCGACCATCTGGCGGCGGGTCTTGACCGAGCTGAGGACATTGCGGGCACGCTGGCCCTTGACCTCCTCAATCCGGCTGAACTCATCGATCAACCCGTGGGTCAGCCAGCGCTGCCACAGCTGACGGATGACCTCAGCCGGTGGCTTGCGCAGTGCGACGCGGCCCTTCGCGGTCAGCTGGAGCCGCCCGCCCTCCAGCGTGGCAACGCCACCAGCCTGAATCAGCAGCGGCCACGCGAACGACGCGATCGGGTCGAGGAGATAGAAGTCGCCGTGGGCGAGCTGGGAGACCAGGGCACGGATGGTCGCCGCGGTGGGGCGCCGGGTCTTGTCGCTGCACCGCAGGCTGCCCGCCGCACACAGCTGCAACACCGTGTGCAGGTTGAGCTGGAGCACGCCACAGCACCCGTTGATACTGGTCATCACGGCCTACGCAGGAGCCTATGCCGTCGGGCTCCTGCTCCGGCGACCTTGAGGGGTCTCCTCCACGAACCACCGATCCCCGGGCGGCCGACACGGCCACGCGCATCGATCACCATTGGAGTGAACCACGCCACAAACCCCTCGGTCTTGCGTCGCAGTGACCAGCCAGCTTGAGGAAGACGCGCTGGGCGTTAAGACCGCGTTTGGTAACGTTAACGGCAACCTCGACGATCACAGAGCATGCTCGGTAACCGTACAGCGAGTAGCGGGGGAACCACCAGCAAGCCTGTCGGCGACCGGTGTTCCGCTCTACTATGGGATCTGCGGAACTGCCGGCCGAGCGTGGCGTCTAGGCGATGCCAGGCTTTGTCCTGGCAGCTCTGTGAGGAATCCTGCCATTTCCGGAGGACTGGATCCTCTAGATCGATGCATCGACAGAGACTGGCCACGTCGTGATCATTCAAGCATATCGCGTTTCTATCGAAGCAGAAGGTTTAGATGCCCGGCCGGCCTGGGAAGACCTGGTCAACCAAGACCAGAGCATCGCGCTCTCGAAAACACCACAATGGGCCGACTGCGTATGCAGCGCCGATCATTTCTCAGACGCGACGTTGCTGTTTCGAGGAGAAGATGGACGTCGACTGATCTTGCCCCGTCTGCGGAATCCTTCCTTGCCAGGACTATTCGCATCACCTCCGCGCCATTGGAATCTGGGCGCTGATGCGAGCGGTTTCCTCAGTGTGGGCCGGCGTCGCCCACAGAGACCCGTGCGCTGATACAGGAGATCCGGCGTCATCCCGGTCTGCGCACCCGCAGCGTAGTGGGTAAGGACGATGCCCTGCCCTGGCCTGGCCTGGCATCAGCGGCTCCGAGCACGACCTACTCCATCACCCGGACCGCGCAAGTACTCGATCTACGCGGCGACTTTTCCACAATCTGGTCGAAACGGTTCACGAGCAAAGTGCGATCCAATTCCCGGAAAGCAGAGCGACGGGGCGTTGTTGTGGAGTCGGACAGCACTGGACGGCTGATTCCCGTCTTCGACGTACTGTACCGGAGCTCCGTCGACAGATGGGCTAAGGGGAGAGGGGTTATCCATTAACGTTGATGCGCTGGCTTGCGCAGCGCCAGCACCCCGCCAGCACCCGCAGAACAAGTTTGCAACAGTAGCACGCACCCTGGGTGAGCGTTGCACGGTATGGATAGCGTGGCGGCAGGACGAGCCTATCTCTGGCATAATCAATTTGACGAGGGGTCCGCGAGTCACCTACTGGCGGGGCGCGATGGACAAAGAACGTTCGCGTGGCACTGGCGCGAACGAACTTCTCCATCGTTTGCGCGATCGAAGCCGCATGTGCCGGTGAACAGCAGAGCTACGATTTCGGTCTATCCCAAACTGCCGATCTAAGGAGATTCAAGGGTACTTTCGGGGCAGGCGAAGTCCCCGTCCACATCTACTACTTCGAGAGACTTCCCACGGCAGCTGCCGAAGCCAAGTGTTACGACGCGACCAAGCGGGCTGTCCGAACTGTAATGCGGCTTGCGCGCCCGGGTCGGTAAGTTGGCTCGGCTGCGTCACCGTCTGCTCGGCAGCCACTCACTGCACGCATATCAGGGGGCGCCCGGTGGGCTACAGTCGCGAGGTGCGCCGACGCGCCAGCATGACCCGATATCCGTGGTCAGCCGCTCGTGCATAAGCAAGTGATCGGTGTCAGGGTCCGCTGGCTGTGCGCCGTGATGATCGGGTTGGCGCTGCTGACCAGCAGTTGCACGGCTGCCCCCGGTCCCTCACTACCCGGCGGTCCGCCCCCCTCCAATCAGGTCGGGCCGCTCCCGGCGGAGTGCGCCAACGGGGTCACCGAACCCGATCAGGCCAGCGCGGCCCTGCAGCGGGCGCGACCGGGCAGCATCGTGTGCTTGAGTGGCGACGGTCTGGCCGGCGCCGAGCTGGAGGGGACAACCTCCCTCAGCAGCCGATCACGATCGTCGCCGACGGCGCGACGATGCGCAGCCTGAACGTCAACGCCGATTACGTCGTCATCCAGGGCCTGACGCTGCGAGACGAGTCGAACACCGTTCAGCGTGCCGATGGGACCGGTATCTGGATCGCGGGGGAGCGGATCACCGTCCCAAAACAACACGGTGAGCGACTCGGTGCTGCGCACTCAGGGCGACGCCGACGGCATCCGGTTCTTCGGCAATGGTCACCGGTTGACCGGGAACACGATCAAGGATATCAAGGCGTCTGGCTACCCCCGCGGAGGTCCGCACACCGACTGTTTCCAGACCTATGACACTCGTGATGCCCCGCCCACCTACGACGTCATCGCCAACAACGTCTGCACCAACGTCGACGTCCAGGCCCTGATCGCCATTACCGACGAGCGCCGTGGCGATGGCGCGCCGGCGGGACAGATCGCGATCGTCTTCGAGCACAACACCGTCTCAGTCAACTCCGAGCCTGGGTTTCAGGAGTCCGGCAACACCTCACGCTGATCTCAGCGAGGTGCACTGCTGCCGGCGTGCCACTCGGGCAAACCCCTGCCTCCCGGGCGCCCCTACCCGAGCGCCGGGTGCTCGAAGCGGCACAGTCGGTAGCGTGGTGGATCTGCATCATCTTGGATACGTCCACCGCGACCGCTACCGTGCGTATGCATGGCGCACATCCGGTCCACCGTTTCGGATTGGTGGGTTTGGTGACAGCGCTTGAGGGTGAAACACCCACCAGCACGGCGCGGAACTCGGCCACCGTTGCCGGGTGGACGCTGGTCAGCAGGGCCACCGGGTTGCTCCGGGTGGTCGTGATCGGCGCGGTGCTGGGACCGACCTATTTCGCCAACTGCTTCCAGGCCGGCTACGTCGTACCGAGCATCGTGTTCACGCTGATCGCCGGGCCGGTACTGGCGATGGTGCTGGTGCCCGGCGTGGTCCGCGCCATCGGTGACGGGGGTCTACCCAGAGCCCGGGAGGTGCTCGGCCGGGTGGCCGGCTGGCTACTCGCGGTCTCGTCCGCGGTCGTCGCCTTGCTGATGATCGCCGCTCCGGTGGTGGGATGGACGCTGAGCGTCGGGATCCCCGATCCTGCGCAACGGACTCGGGGCCTGTGGCTGACCACGCTGCTGATCCTGCTCGTCGCACCGCAGGTCCTGCTGAACTGCCTGGCTCATCTCGGCATGGCCGCCCAACGGGCACGTGGGCGCTTCGCGCTCGCGTCGGCCGCACCGGCCGTGGAGAACATCGTCCTGGTCCTGACGGTGGTGCTGGCCGGCTGGTATTACGGGACGGGCCTAGACATCGATCAGGTGCCCCTCGACCTGGTGATCGTCCTCGGGGTGGGCAGTACGTCGGCTGTCGCGCTGCACGCAGCATTGCAGCTGTTCGGTGCGGCGAGGGTAGGCATGTTGACTCGACCGTCGATGCGCTGGCGCCAGGACCACGAGGCGGTCGCGGTGACCCGCAGGTTGGCGCGCTCGGTCGGTGTGGCGGCCTGCCCGGCCGCGGCGATGTACGTGCTGCTCGCCCTGGCCAGCGCGGTACCCGGTGGCGTGTTCGTCGTGCAGCTGTCCTACGCCGTGCTGTTCTCACTGTCCTATCTCAGTGCCCGTGCCGTATCGATGGCCGCGCTGCCCGGGCTGGCGCACGCCGCCCATCGCCACGACCCAGTCACGTTCGGCTCGGCATGGCGCCAGGGGTTGTCCTACGCCGTGATCGCCAGCCTGCCGCTGCTGGTGCTGCTCGCGGTGCTCTCCGGACCCACCGCGAACCTTCTCGCCAACGGTGAGTTGCGCCATGCGGCCCTGATCGGTCCACTCGCCATCTGCCTGGCGGTGGTGGCGGTAGCCCAGCTGGTCGGCGGGTTGTCCGACCTCGGTTCCCAGGCGCTGTACGCGCGTCTGGACGACCGCATTCCGCGGCGGGCCAGCGAGGTGGCCTTCGGCGTGACGGTGGTCGCCGCCGCCACCACCCTGCTCGTGCCAGCCGATGGGTCGCGCCTTGTCTGGCTGGTGGTGGCCATCCTGGCCGGTGAGCTCGCCGCCGCCGGGATGGTGCTGACTCGGCTGCGCCAGGTGATCCGGCCCGAGCGGTTCATCGAACTCCGGGCCGTTGCCAGCGCGCTCGTGGCCACCGTCGCGATGGTGCCGGTGACTGCCGCGGTGTGGTGGATCCAGCATGTCCACAGCGACGACCAGCTCAGCAATCTCGCAATTCTCACCCTCGGCGGGCTCGTAGCGCTCGGAGTCTATGCGCTAGTGCTACGGGCCACCATGGCGCGACGGACCAGTGAGGCGTCATGACTCGACCTTCCGTGTTGACAAGGGCCCGAGCGCCGAACGGTCGGTGGCCTGCTGGGCCGAGCTTTCCTGGGGCCTGACACAATATACCTGTTCAGAGGGACTAAACCTTCTAGGTTCTAGATTTGAGTCAAGAGAGGTCGGCCAGATGGCGCTTTCTCACGCTTATCGCATGTCCATTGAAGCGGAAGGTGTGGATGCCCGTCCCGCTTGGGAAGACCTAGTCGCCCATGACGAGAGCATTGCGCTCTCGAAGACACCCGAGTGGATTGACTGCATATGCAGTTCCAGCCGATTCTCAGACGCAACTTTGCTGTTCCGGGGAGAAGATGGACGGCAACTGATCCTGCCTCGCCTGCGGAAAACCGGAGTCCCTTCCGTCCTGGGACTGTTCGAATCACCACCGCACGGATGGGGTCTTGGTGCTGATGCGAGTGGTCTACTCAGCGAAGGAGGTCCAGCGTCGCCCAGCCAGACCCGAGCACTGATCCAGGAGATCCAACGCCATCCCGGTCTGCGCACCCGCATCATGGTGGGTGACGACGACGCCGCGGTATGGTCATCAGTGGCTCCGAGCACGATATATTCCACCTCCCGGACTGCGCAGGTGCTCGATCTCCGCGGTGGTTTTTCCACGGTGTGGTCCGAACGGTTCACGAGTAAAGTACGATCTAATGCCCGGAAAGCAGAACGCCGGGGCGTTGTTGTGGAGTCGGACAATACTGGACGGCTCGTTCCTGTATTCGACGTGCTGTATCGCAGCTCCGTCGACAGATGGGCTCAGGAGCGGGGTCATCCGTTATCCTTGATGCGCTGGCGTGCCCAGCGCATCGAGCCGCAGAGCAAGTTGGCGACAGTGGCACGGAGGATGGGCGACCGTTGCACCGTGTGGATAGCATGGCGAGGAGGTGAACCACTCGCTGGTATTTTCGTCCTCACGAGAGGCCCACGGGCTACCTACTGGCGGGGGGCAATGGATAAGGAACGAGCGCGTGGCACCGGCGCGAACGAACTCCTCCATCGTTGCGCGATCGAGGCCGCATGCGCCGATGAACGGCAGAGCTACGACTTCGGTCTATACCAAACTGAGGAGCTGAAGAGATTTAAGAGTACTTTTGGAGCGCGTGAAGTTCCAGTGCACGTCTACTACTTCGAGAGACTTCCTACGGCGGCCGCCGAAGCGAAGTGTTACGACGCAGCCAAGCAGGCTGTCCGAGCTGTAGTGCGATTTGCGCCCTCCGCTTCCAGGAACGGTTCCGCAACGTCTGCCGATCGCACAATATCGCATGATTCTTCGTCAACCTGAGCAGGTGTTCGGCCCAGGCTCGGCGAACCGGGAACGAAAAGTCCTCATGTGATCGCCGAAATTCCTCGCCGCCGTCGCCGAGCGCCGCAGCGGCCAACTTCAGCGTCCGTGACAAGTCTCGTCCCGCTGAGCCCGAGTCAGGTGGTGGAAAATCGGCGACACCGAAGACGCGCCTGCAGCAACGGCGACTCACGAGCACGCCACGACAGCCGTTGGCGCTGGTTATCAATCGCCCTACGCGCGTTCGGTCAAAGAGGCCGTGGGTTCGAACCCGGCGACCCATTCGTCCGGATTGCACGTTACGGTCTCGGATCCCAGTGCGGGATCCGAGACCTGTCAGCAGAAGTGATCAGCCCAACACGGGGTTGCCGTCGTCGTCGTCTTCCTCGCATTGGCCATTGTCCGTGGGATCTTCACTCTCAAAGATCCCGAGCCCGAGAAGCCCGCCGTCGCCGTCGCCGTCGTCACAGTGGTCCGAGCCGTCGCCACAGTCATCACAGTCGCCCGAGCCATCATCTTCGGATACTCCGATCTGGGTCGGCAGCGCCGAGCTGTCCGCCGCAACATCGGCCACGGCGACGCCCGAGACACCCAGCCCGATCGGCACGACCAGTGCACCCGCGGCGATCACGCGATTGAGGATACGCATCGACTTGCCCTCCATCTTCCGTAAGTTCATCGTGCTGACGCTCCAGCGGACATCCATCCAGCCAGTACGCAGGGTAGCGTCCTGCGTACGAAGAGTAAGTACACCACGCTTCGAGATAGGAACCATCTCGGCATGGTCATATTCACCGGCGCGGCACAGCTGTCTCAGGTGAGGCGCGAGCGAAGCCCCTCCCGAGAGCGTTCGTAGCGCGGAATCGTGCCGCTCGGGCGCAGCCGAAGAGGCGCACCTCGGCCGCGTCTGCGTTGCTGTCCGTACTCATCGACGTCCTGCGGTTGCCTCGTCGCAGCTCCGCTCGGCCCACCGGTCTGAACACCGGTGCGCAGGTGTTTGTCCCGGTTAACGGGCGACCGCCGCGGCTGCTTCCTACGC
>JBOHGX010000045.1:0-1788 GCA_050700255.1 Pseudonocardiaceae bacterium | reverse complement strand
GTATCCGGCATGCTTGTCGCCTTCCGGGCCGGTCATGAAGTAGGTCATGCGGCCGCCGGGCGTGAGGTCGTGGTCAACCACGGTCGCCGGGTAGGTCGGCGGCCCCCACACCTTCTCCAGCTGGCGCGGGTCGGCGTAGACCTGCCAGATCCGCTCCACCGGCGCGGCGAAGTCGGCAGTGATGGTGAGGGTCAGGTTGTCGAGGTCCTGCTGGACGTCAGTCACGGGCATGGTTCAGTCCTCCGGATGCGATGAGTTCGTCGATGCGCGCGATGCGGCCACGCCAGACCTGCTCCAGCTCGGTGAGCATCGATGCCACCGACCGCACCGCCTCCACGTCGCCGCTGGCCAGCTGCTCGCGACCGCTTCGTCGCTTGGTGAGCAGACCGGCCTTCTCCAGCACGGCGACGTGCTTTTGCACCGCGGCGAAGCTCATGTCGTACTTCGCCGCGAGCACGGAGACCGAGTGCTCCCCGGCCAGCACGCGGCGCATGATGTCGCGCCGGGTCCGGTCGGCGAGCGCGTGGAATAGGGCGTCCGCCCGGTCCTCGTTCTCCTCGGCCACCTCACAAACATACAACCGATCGGTTGCATGTTGTCAGGGTCGACTCCGGCAGGAACCGCCGCAGAGCTACCCACGTGAGGGCACCCACATCCGGGCAGGATCAGCTTGACACCCGCAATCTCGGACAGAGGACGGGTCAGCCCGGTGCGCACCCACGCACGGCGCTGGCCAGCGAAAGCATTCAGCGCTTCACACCGAAGACGGGCACCCCGCACAGCGCCCCACCGGTGCATCATTTGGTTCGATGGCGATGTCAGCGAGCGAAGCCTGCAAGCGGCTGTTCCCGCTGATCGAGCAGGTCAACGACCCTCAGGAACCCGTGGAGACCGTCTCGAAGGCCGACACCGCTACCTCGTCTCCGCCGACGAGTGGCGTTCCCTGGAGACAGCCCATCTCCCGCGGTCCCCTGGCCAACGCCGAGCGCGTGCAGCGCAGCATCGCCACACCGAAGTCGGCTGCACCAGAGTCCAGCAACTGATCGACCCCCAGCACGACGTCACGTGAAGATCAGCGTCACCGGCTGGGAGGACTACATCATCTGGAGCAACGAACGGACGATCCTCAAGCGGATCAACCGCATGATCAAAGCCGCCCGCGACCCGGCACCTGGCATCGGCACACCCGAGCGCCTATCCCATAGCCTGTCGGCTAGTGGTCTCGGCGTATCAGTGGAGCTACTTACCGCTTACTCGCACACTGTCCCAGCCGCTGACCTGCGGCTTTGCCACACCGTGGCGCTCACCAGCCCTGTGTGCCCAGAGACCGAGGCGAAGCGTCCGTGAAGCCTGCGCGACCGGCTTCGATGAGCGCGAGATCGCCGAGCTGATCACCATCTACCGCGACTGAGCCACCGCCGCCTTCCAGGGCTCGAGTCTCACGAGTGTCAAACGCCTGCTGCACATTGCCCCGCGAGCGCGACATCTCGGCTGCGGACCGGTGATGGCAGCGAAGGGCGAAGTTCTGGCTGGCGGTGTTGACCGGTGTTGCTCGTGTTTCGCGAGAGGTACTGGCATGCTGGATGTCGTGTTGCGGGCCACGGCGGGTGTTTGTGAGTCATACGTCGGAGTTGCGGCGGTTTCCGGTGGGACGATCGTTCGTGGCGGCGGCGGAGCGGGCGGTGATGCGGGCTGGGGATGCTGTTGCGGATATGGAGTATTTCGGGTCGCGGGATGAGCGGTGTCGCCCGCCACGATCATGGGACCGCCCTGAGCGGATTTCTGCCA
>JBOHGX010000044.1:0-5585 GCA_050700255.1 Pseudonocardiaceae bacterium | reverse complement strand
GATCCAGCGTGTGTATGCCGCGCTGCGCGGAGAGCAGGTTGCCGATGTGGATGACCCCGGCCTGGACGGGTTCATTCCCGATGCCCCAGTCGAGGTGAGATACCGCCCAGAGCTGCCGCCGGAAGCGTTTGACCTCATCATCGTCGACGAGGCACACCGCTCCATTTACGGTGTCTGGCGTGGTGTGCTGGAGTACTTTGACGCGCACATCATCGGGCTCACCGCGACGCCGGTGAAGCAGACGTTCGCGTTCTTCCAGCAGAACCTGGTCTCGGAGTACACCTATCCCCAGTCCGTCGCCGACAACGTCAACGTCGACTTCGACGTGTACCGGATCAGCACGCAGATCACCGCGCACGGCTCGATGATCGAGGCCGGGATCGTGGTGCCCACAGTGGACCGCCGCACCCGTGTCCAGCGCTACGAGACACTGGAAGACGACCTGACCTACACCACCAGCCAGCTCGACCGGGCCGTCACGGCACGCTCCCAGATCCGGCTGGTGCTGGAGACCTTCCGGGACCGGTTGTTCACCGAGATCTTCCCTGGCCGCTCGACCGTGCCGAAGACGCTGATCTTCGCCAAGGACGACAACCACGCAGAAGAGATCGTCACCACCGTCCGCGAGGTGTTCGGTAAGGGCAACGACTTCGCCGCCAAGATCACCTACAGTGTCCGTGATCCGAAGGGACTGCTTCAAGCGTTCCGCACCTCGCCAAGCCTGCGGATCGCCGTGACCGTCGACATGATCGCCACCGGCACCGACGTCAAGCCACTGGAGTGCGTGTTCTTCCTGCGCGACGTCCGGTCCGGGTCGTACTTCGAGCAGATGAAGGGCCGCGGCGCCCGCACCCTGTCCGATACCGACTTCCAGGCCATCACCCCAGACGCCAGCACCAAGAACCGGTTCGTCATCGTCGACGCGGTGGGCGTCACCGAGCACACCTTCGTCGACGCCGCGCCACTGGAACGCGTCCGGTCCGTCTCGCTGAAGAAGCTGCTCGACAAGGCCGCTGTGCTCACTCTCACCGAAAACGAGACGGCGACGCTGGCCTCCCGGCTGGCCAAGCTCGAACTCGACCTGACTCCGGCAGAGCGGGCCGAGCTGGACGGTGTGGCAGGCCAGCCGGTCCGTGACATCGTCCAGGCCCTGGTCGCCGCGGTCGACCCCGACGAGCAGGCCAAGGCCATGGCCACCGCGCCCCTGATCGACGGAGCGCCCGACACCGCGGGAGCTGTACAAGCCTTGCTGGACGGCGCGGTGGAGCCGATTGCCGGCAACCCTGAGCTGCGCAACCGGATTCTGGAGCTACGAGCCAAACACGACCAGGTGATCGACGAGGTCAGCGTCGACCAGCTCCTCGACGCCCGCGGAGTGGTGGACACCGACCGGGCCCGATCGGTGGTGGAGTCGTGGCGGGAGTACCTGGAGGAGCACCGCGATGAGATCACCGCGCTGCAGGTGCTTTACTCCCAGCCCGGGACTGCCCGGATCTCGTTCGCCGAGTTGCGCGAGCTGGCTGAGCGGATCAAGCGCCCGCCTCGCAACTGGACCATGGATCTGATCTGGAAGGCATACGAGGTGATTGAAGTCGATCGTGTCACGCACGCCAACCGGCACACAGTCACCGATCTCGTCTCCCTCATCCGCTTCACCCTCGGCGAGGACGACCAACTGGTGCCCTACGCCGCCAAGGTCCAGGGACGCTACACAGCATGGCTGGCCCAGCAGCACCAGGCCGGCGCAGTGTTCACCGAACGGCAGCGCTGGTGGCTGGACCGCATCGCCGACGTCATCGCGTCGTCCGCCGGCATCACCGCCGACGACCTCGACAACGCACCCTTCACCGAGCACGGCGGCATCGACGGGGCCCTCCGCGACCTCGGAGACCAGGCAGCCGTCTACCTGGATCAGCTCAATCAGGAGCTTACGGCGTGAGCGTGCCCCGAGGTTGGACTGTCAAGTCACTGCATCAACTGACAGAAACCGCTCTTGGCAAGATGCTTGATCGCGGAAAGAGCAGAGAGCTGATCCAAGTCCCGTACTTGCGCAACGTGAATGTTCAGTGGGGTCGCATCGACACCAGCGATCTCTATACCATGGAGCTCGCAGACAACGAACGCGAACGATTCCGCGTCCGTGCGGGTGATCTCTTAGTCTGCGAAGGTGGAGAAGTAGGTCGTGCCGCTATCTGGAACGGCCGTGAAGAGTATTTGGCCTACCAAAAGGCGCTACACCGGGTCCGGAGTCGAGGCGCTGTACAGGTGGGAGCGACGGTGGTGCCGCCAGTGCGAGTCGTAGGGGTAACACTCGGTCCGTTACCGTCGTCTCGACCTTCTGATGTACACACCGAGCTTTGTAGCACTTGAGCGTGCCCGCATCAGTAATTGGTCAACAGTCATTACGAGTGTTGACCGTGGATCTTGACCTCCTGAGAGGTAAGTATTCGGTGATCCCGTGGGTCGTTGGGATCTGTCCGGCGGGTGTGTGATGCCGGCGGGGCGGTATCGGGCTTTCTTGATCGTCTGCGACACGCCGTCGTGGGGTGTAACGCGTGGGATCAGTGAGGCCGCTGTGGTGTCCTGGGTGACATGGGCCCTGCGCGTGTGGTTGATGATGCTACCGATGTGGTGGCCTTCTGGCGTGAGCGTTCGAGCGTGCCGAAGGCCAGCTTGCGGAGCTGAATGCCCGGGTCTCGGAGTTGTCGGAACAGGTTGCGGTGTTGAGTCGGATGCTGTTCGGTCGTTCGTCGGAGAAAACTCGCCCTGCCTGTGATGGTGAGGATGACGGCCAGGGGCCTGATGGTGATAGCGCGGGGGAGCTTGGTGATCCCGGTCGGTCGTCACGAGGGCGGGGGCAGCGGCGAGGTGGTCCGGGGCATGGTCGCCGGGACTACTCGCACCTTGAGACCCGGGAGGAGATCCATGATGTGCCCGCCGGTCAGCGGGTGTGCGGGTGCTGCGGGGTCGCGTTCGAGCCGCTGGGTGCGCAGAGCAGTGAGCAGGTCGACTGGCGGGTGAGGGTCACCCGGGTCGTGCACCGGCGGTTGCGGTACCGGCGTCGGTGTGACTGTCCCGGGGCCCGGACGGTGACCGCGCCGCCGGCGGCGAATCCGATCCCCAAGGGCCGGTTGACGTCGGAGTTTTTGGCCAGGCTGCTGTATGAGAAATACGTGCTGGGCCTGCCGGTGCATCGGATCGTGCGGTCGTTGGCCGCTGAGGGCCTGCGGGTGTCCGAGGGCACCCTGTGTGGGGCCCTGAAGGCGGTCGCCGATCTGCTGCTACCGCTGGAGCAGGCGATCGTGGGGCGCAATGCCCGGGCGGTGCACGTCCACGCCGACGAGACCGGTTGGCGGGTGTTCGAGCAGACCGAGGGCAAACAAGGCCACCGCTGGTGGCTGTGGGTGTTTTTGACCCAGGACACGGTGGTGTTCACGATGGACCCGACCCGCTCGGCCGCTGTCTTGGACCGGCACTTCGGGATCGACCGTGCCGAGGCGGCGCTGGGGCAGGGTCGGCGGCTGGTGCTCTCGACGGACTTCTACACCGCCTATCAGTCCCTGGCCAGGGTCCAGGGAGTCGATCCCCTGTGGTGCTGGGCGCACATCCGCCGGTACTTCATCCGGGCAGGCGACGCGCACGTGCAGTTGCGGATCTGGCGGGATCAGTGGGTGACGCGGATCGCGGACCTGTACGTGGCCCACCGAGCCATCGCGGCGACCGAGGCCGGCAGCGCCGAACACACCCAGGCACGCCAGGCCTTCGACCAGGCCCTGACCACGATGGACACCGTCCGCCGTGACCAGGCCGCCATCTACAGCCTGCATCCGGCGGCCAAAAAGGTCCTGGCCACCCTCGACCGGGAATGGGACGGACTGGTCCGCCACCGTGACTTCCCCGATATCGCCCTGGACAACAACCCCGCCGAGCGGGCCCTGCGAACCCCGGTGGTCGGTCGGAAGAACTACTACGGCAGCCACGCCCAGTGGGCCGCCCACCTCGCCGCCCGGGTCTGGACCATCACCGCCACCGCCGAACGCAACCACCGCGAACCCCTGGAATACCTCACCGCATACCTCAACGCCTGCGCGACGGCACCAGGCAAGACCCCCCAAGGCCGGGCGCTGGACCAGTTCCTGCCCTGGATCCCCGACACCACCAACACCACCAACACCACCGACAGCCCCCACCACAACACCCAGCCCGGCCTCAAGACACCAACCGGGTCCTCACCATAACCGCGACCCGAAACCGACCATAAACCGATCACAACACCCGACCAGCTCCGGTCGGGTCCCTGGCATGCCCTCCCACGGGATCACCGAATACTTACCCTGAGAGAAACTCACGACGTGATTCATCTATCATGTATAAATGTAGTATTACGCATGTTATCCATAAGGCTAAGGAAATAGTTCCTAGTGGAATAATGAACGCGAGTTGCATGACGTGAAAGGACAACGTGGCAAACAGTGTGTAGAAACCTAGCCCTAGGGCACCTGCAGTGAGGGGAAAACACTGCTTGGGCTCAAACGGTCGTAGCGACAGACCTTTATCCTAGCAGATTTTGACTCTGCTATGGTACCCCCTTTCCGGGGGTCTACTGGGGGTACTGTTGATGAGTGGGGCTGAGCCGTTGTGCATCCAGGAACGAGAGATGATCTCCCGGGAACTGGGTCGGGAAAGTTCGGCGCGTGCCATCGGGAAGCTGCTCGGGCGGCACCATAGCACGATCGGACGCGAGATCGAGCGTAATGGCGGTGCCGATGGCTATCGTGCCGTTGCTGCTCAAGAGCGTTATGACCTGTGCAAGGTGCGACCGAAGGAGCGGAAGCTGGTGGCCTCGTCCCGGCTGCATGATGCGGTGAACGAAGGTCTGGAACAGAAGGGTCTCCGGAGCAGATCAGTGCGAGACTGGATGAGGAGTACCCTGATGATCCGGAGATGAGAGTGTCGCACGAGACGATTTATCAAACACTGTATCTGCAGGCGAAAGGTGAGCTGCGCACCGAGCTCAAGCTCGCGTTGCGGCAGGGTCGGGCGCGGCGGGTGCCCCGGTCCCGAGCGGCTCTGAGCAGGGGAAAGATCCCGAATATGGTCAATATCAGTGAGCTTCCCGCCGAAGCCGACGATCGCGCGGTGCCCGGTTTTTGGGAAGGTGATCTGATCATCGGAAAAGGCTGCAAGTCGCAGATCGCCACCCTGGTCGAGCGTACCAGCCGGTTCACCATGTTGGTGAGGATTCCCTACGACCGCTGCGCCGACCGCGTCGCTGCGCTTTTGGCCCGAAAAATGGAGAACCTCCCCGAGTTCCTGTGCAACAGTCTGACCTGGGATCAGGGCAAGGAAATGGTCCGCCACGTCGATTTCACCGTCCGTACCGGTCTGCCCGTCTACTTCTGCGACCCGCACTCACCGTGGCAGCGCGGCACCAACGAGAACACCAACGGGCTGCTCCGGCAGTACTTCCCGAAAGGCACCGATCTGTCCTTGCACTCCCAGGAGGAACTTGATAGAGTAGCGGCAGAACTGAATGGCAGACCACGCAAGACTCTGAACTGGCGGAAGCCGATCGAGGTCTTCGA
>JBOHGX010000043.1:0-1545 GCA_050700255.1 Pseudonocardiaceae bacterium | reverse complement strand
GGTCATCGTCGAGTCCTCGAGGTTGACCCCGACCCCGGCGAGCGCGCCGGTCACGTCGGCGATGATGCCCGGCCGGTCCGGCCCGATCACCGTGACCGCGAGCCGGCTCATCCGCCGGCCGCCCGGCGGAACTCGTCGTTGGGGTGTTGCAGGCTGCCCAGCGAGGTGACCTCGCGGCGGAAGAACAGTGCCAGGGTCCAGTCCAGCACCACGCGCATCTTCCGGTTGAACGTCGGCACCCGGGACACGTGGTACGTGCGGTGCAGGAACCAGGCCGGCCAGCCCTTGACCTTGACACCGAACAGCTCCGCGACACCCTTGTGCAGGCCGAGGCTGGCCACCGCACCCAGGTTCTTGTGGTAGTAGTCCTTCGGCTTGCCGCCGCGGATCACCTTGATGATGTTCTTCGACAGCAGGCGCGCCTGGCGGACGGCGTGCTGCGCGTTCGGCGGGCAGGTCGCGGTCGGATCCTGCTCGGTACGCGAGAGGTCCGGCACGGCGGCGTTGTCGCCGGCGGTCCAGACGTCGGGGTGCCCGACGACCTGCATCGCGGCGGTGGCTTCGACGCGGCCGCGCTTGTCGAGCGGCAGGTCCGAGTCGGCGAGCACCGGGTTCGCCTTCACACCGGCGGTCCAGATGATCGTGTCGGTGTCGAACTCGGTGCCGTCCGAGAGCACGACGTGGCCGTTCTCGAACGACTTCGCCGCTGTCGACAAATAGACTTCGATGCCGCGCTTTTCGAGCTGCTCGACGGTGTACACACCGAGCGTCTCGCGCACCTCAGGGAGGATCCGCCCGGCCGCCTCGACGAGCACCCAGCGGATGTCCTCGACCTTGAGGTTCGGGTAGTAGTTCTCCACCGCGAAGCGGGTCATGTCCTCGAGTTCGGCGAGCGCCTCGATACCGGCGAACCCGCCGCCGACGACGGTGAACGTCAGCAGGCGCTTGCGCTGCTCGGGATCGAGCGTGCTGGCGGCCTCGTCCAGCTTCGTCATGACGTGGTTGCGCAGGTAGATCGCCTCGCCGATGGTCTTGAACGCGATCCCGTGCTCGGCGAGCCCGGGGATCGGCAGGGTGCGCGCCACCGAGCCGGGGGCGACCACCAGCACGTCGTAACCGAGCTCGGCGGTGTGCCCTGCCACGGTCGCGGCCCGGCGGGCGTGCTCGATGCGGGTCACCCGGCCAGTGATCACGTGGCAGCGCTTGAGTACGCGCCGCAGCGGCACCACGACGTGCCGCGGCTCGATCGAACCGGCCGCGGCCTCCGGCAGGAACGGCAGGTACGTCATGTGCGACTGGGGGTCGACGACGGTCACCGACGCCTCGCCGCTGCGCAGTCTCCGCTGCAGCCGCAGCGCCGTGTACATCCCGACGTAGCCCCCGCCGACGACCAGGATCCGGACGGCGCCCGACGCCTCTTCGGTGCTGCTTGCAGCCATGACCCCATGGTTGCACCGGGCCTCACGGACTGCGATGTGACGCTGCTCGCGAGGTCGGCCTGTTGGCCACGATGTGACATTTCGCCAATAGAACGGCCACGATGTC
>JBOHGX010000042.1:0-21774 GCA_050700255.1 Pseudonocardiaceae bacterium | reverse complement strand
CAGCGGGGTTACGGACGGCCGAATTACCCCGTTGAGCCCGCTGAATGCGTCGAGCGGTCAGGTCCGTAGCGGCGTATCGCCGCCCGCCACCCCCGCGGTCAAGACTTCGGCCGCTCGCCGAACCCGTGGATCGCGCTGCAACTGCTCCAAGGTCACCGACAGCGGCAGCCGCCAGTTCGGGTACTCGTCGATGGTGCCGGGCAGATTGGGTTGGCGGACCTCGCCCACCACGTCGTAGGCCGAGGCCAGCAGCAACTGGCACGGCGTGCGGGCCAGCAATGCGTGCATCGCCACCACAATGTCGTCTTCGGTCTCGCCATCCCCGAGCAGGCCCTCGTCACGCAAGAGATCGACGAGCTCCGCGCGTTCGGTTCGCGCCTGGGCCCACTCCGCGGCTTCGTCGTTGAGCAGTCCCAGCTCCGCGCGCGCCCGCACATGCTCCCCGCGCAGAAAGCCGACCGCGGTGGGCAGGTCGTGGGTGGAGATACTGGCCGCAGCGCGTTGCGGCCAGCGCTGCGGAGCAAGCAACGGCTGGCCCGGGGCTTCCTCGTCGCGAGCAAACCACAGCACCGCGCAGCCCAACATCCGCTGCGCCGCCAGCGTCTCGGTGACCTCAGGCTCCACCGTGCCGAGGTCCTCGCCCACCACCACCGCCCCGGACCGGTGCGCCTCCAGCGCCAGCGCGGCGAGCATGGCCGTGGCGTCGTAGCGCACATAGGTGCCCTGCGCCGGGGACGCCCCCGGCGGCACCCACCACAGCCGCCACAGGCCTGCGACGTGGTCGATGCGCAATCCATCGGCATGCGCGAGCACGGCGCGCAACATGTCCCGGTATGCGCTGTACCCGGTGGCAGCCAGCCGGTCCGGGCGCCACGGCGGCAGACCCCAGTCCTGTCCCTGCTGGTTGAAGAGATCCGGCGGCGCGCCGACGGTCACCCCGGTGGCCAGCACGTCTTGCAGCGCCCAGGCGTCGGCGCCCTCGGGGCCCACCCCGACGGCGAGGTCGTGCACCACCCCGATGGCCATCCCGCGCGCCGTGTCGCGGATGGCGGCCAGTTGCTCGGTGCACTGCTGCTGCACCCAAGCGTGAAACGCCACCCGCTGCGGGTCCGCGGTCGCCGTCGCCGGGTGCCGCAACTCGCTGGGCCATCGGGACCAACGTGGGCCGTGCCGCTCAGCGAGTGTGCAGAAGGTGGTGAAGTCGCGCAGCCCATCCGGCATCACCGGGCATGGGGTTCCCTCGGCCCGCCAGAGCAGCTCCAACGCGCCCCGCTTGGCCCGCCAGACGGCGTCGTAGTCGATCCGCGCGTCCCCCGAGTCGCTGCCTGACCCGCTCTGCAGGGCATCCACCTCGGCCCGCAACGCCGGATCCGCGCGGCGGTAAGCCTCGATGTCGGCGATGCGCAGGTACAGCGGGTTGACGAAGCGGCGGCTGGACGGGCTGTACGGCGACGGCTGAACCGGATGCGTCGGAGTTACCGCGTGCAGCGGATTGACCAGCACCGCGCCCGCGCCGTGCGCGGTCGCTGTCCAGGCGATGAACTCGCGCAAGTCACCGAGATCCCCGATGCCCCACGATCGTGCCGAGCGAAGGGCGTAGAGCTGCAACATCCAGCCCCACGTGCGCGGCGGCTCGGGCAGCGTCGGCGGAGCCACCAGCACGGTGGTGTGCGCCTCGCCTCTGGTCAGCGAGTACCAACCGGGCGAAAGATCGGCCGGCAGCGCCCCAGTGACCGTTGTTTCGGTGCCGTGCTCATCACTGAGCACGCCGGGATCGCCGATCTCCCGGCTCTGGCCCTGACGCAGCACCACGGTGCCCGGCAGCTCGGGTTTCCGGGATGCCGCCAGCGAGTCGCGGACCTGCGCCGAAGTGTCAGCGCCGACGCCCAGCAGCGCAAGCACCCGACGCACCACGTCAGCGTCGACGTCCACCCGCCGGCGCTGGGCGTCCCGGTACCAGGTCGCGACGCCATGCGCGGCGGCAAGCTGTTCGAGCGCGATGTCCATGCCTGCCATTCTGGCCCTGCATGGCCGGCGACGCGCTGCGCGCCGGCTCGGACGTCGCTACGGTGGGGAGGCATGTGAGCCATTACCGAGACAGCAGCAGTGGCCATCACCACACTGATCTCCGACAGCCGGATGCCCGACGGGGCTGGGCTGCGGATCGCGCAGCCGGAAGGGTCCGAAGGGCTCGAACTCTCGGTCGCCCCGGCTCCGGCGGAGCAAGACACCGTGCTCGAAACAGCTGGTGAGAGCGTGTTCCTGGAGCCCATCGCGGCGCAGGCGCTGGATGACAAGGTCCTCGACGTGGAGCGTGTCGTGGAAGACGACGAGGATCAGTACCGCTTTGCCATCGCCCCACAAGCCTCCGCCTGAGCCGATTCAGCGGCCTCAGCGGGGCTGCTGCGAGTCGAATCGCCCTGCGGAGCCCCCGCGTGAGCGCCGTTTCCCCTGTCGAGGCCTGACCGGCTGGTGACGTGCGGTGGCTGCCGCACCAGTCGATGAGCAGGCAGCGATCGAGGTGGCCGCCGAATTGGTCGCTCACGACGACGACCCGCTTGGAGCGTGGACGGCAGCCCACCCGAGCGGTTGAGCGACCACTTCGGGCCGTTTGGTTCGACGCTTTCGCGACACTGGTTCAGTGGAAGATCCAGCACGGCTGCGGGTCGCGTTTCCGTGCCAGCACGAGGGTTGCCGGCGGGCGGCGGCGACCGTCGAGGTGACCCAGCGTGGGCAGCTTTACGTCGATGAGGAGCGGGACATCCTCTATCGGATCTTCCCCGACGCCCAGGGCACGTTGCGGGTCAGCGGTTTCCTGCCGTACACGAGTTTTTCCACTCAGGTAAACCGACCATGCCGCGACCGCCGGTGCGGTACGGGTCATCGACGCAGCCGCGCTGCACACCATCGATCGGACCGGGGTCCCGTTCTACTGCCAGCACTGCGCCCTTTCGTTCTGCGGCCAGCACTGGGAACCTGAAGGCCACCTTCGACTGGGGCTTCGACTTCTACTCAGGAACCTGCCCAGCCGGGCACTCACACTTCATCGACCACCGTTGATCTCGCTCGTGAGTGGCATTCAGTGCTGTAACACTGTTACGCACTCACGACCGCGGCACTGCCCGATCCTCGGCCAGTGCCGCAAACAGCTGCCCGGCTGCCTCGCGGTCCCACAGCACCCCGGAGGAGCCGTCGCGCATCGTGCCGAAGCCGGCGATCGGCACCGTAGTGGTCACCGCGTCGCCACCGGACAGCGAGCGCATCGCCCAACCGAGCCTGGCCAGGTTCCACACGTGATCGCCGTTGTCGATGGTGACCATGTCGGGGGCGTTGGCTGCCAGCGGGCCGATCCGCAACGGGTTGAGCAGCACGGCCGGGCTGCTCGCCTGGGTCATCAACGCGCCGAGGAAGTCCCGCTGGCGTACCACCCGGTCCAGATCGGCACGTGGTGATTGCCGGGTTCGCACGTAGCCCAGCGCCTGCGGCCCGTCGAGGGTCTGGCAGCCGGCCGGGATGTCCAGCCCGGCCAGCGGGTCGGAGATCGACTCGGCGGGGCACAGCTGCACGCCACCGACGTCGTCGACGAGGCGGGCGAAGCCGTCGAACCCAATCTCGGCATAGTGATCCACATGCAAGCCGGTGACCGTCTCCACGGTCTGCACCAGCAGGCTGGGTCCGCCGAGTGCGAAGGCGGCGTTGAGCTTGAGGCGACCCTGGCCGGGGACCGGAACCGAGGAATCCCGGGGAAGGCTGACCAGCGTGGGGGGGCCGCCGCTGAGCAGCGCGGGGATATGCAACAACATGATGGTGTCGGTGCGCTGGCCGCCGGCCGCCGCCTCGTCGCCGGTGGCCAACCGGGCGGCTTGGTCGGAGCTCAGGCCGGCCCGACTGTCCGATCCGACGATCAGCCAGTTGGTGCCTGAGGTGCCGGCAAGCCGTCCCGGGTAATCGGCCAGCGCGTCAACCCGCGGCAGCGACTGCTCGACGTACCCGGCGATACCCAGGGTCACCACCAGCAGGAGGCCCAGGATCACGCCCAGCTTGCGACCGGGACGCCTACGCCGGCGAGGCCGCGTCGGTGGTGGTGGCGCCGGATGGCGCTGGGCCGGCCAACGCTGGTTGGGCCTGATCACTTGGGTCGGCGGAGGTGGACCGGCCCGGGAGTGCGGGATGTGCTGTGGCTGTGTTGTTCTCGGAGGTGTTCCTCCCGGCGGCAGGTAATAGCCGGGGGGCGGTGGGCGCCCGGAACGGTCTCGCCGGGGCGGCCCCTGGTAACTCACCGTTGCCTCCTGCGGGTCGGTCCCCCTGGCGGGTGCTGCGGCGAGGATAGCCGGGCCAGGCTCAGAGTCGGCGGGCCATTCGGCGAGCCGGGGGCAGGTGTGGGTCGTCATTGAGCTGATCAGGTGTAAGAATGCCTACCTGCTTCGTCGGGGAGGCATCAGTGGATCGCGCGGATCGCAAGAGTGCGAAGGGCACCGCATTCGACGTCGTGCTGCGCGGTTACGACAAGCGGCAGGTGGACGAGCGGTTACGCATTCTCGGTGCCGAGCTGGTCGTCGCGTGCAACGCGCTACGGCTGGCTCAGGAGCGAGCCGCGATGCTGGAAGGGGTCAGTCGCTCACGGTCGGGCAGCGACTCGCAACTGGACTCGAATTTCGGCGCGCGGGTCGAGAAGATTCTCATGCTGGCCCAGGACGAGGCGCGGGAAGTTCGCCGCCAGGCCGACGCAGCGGCTGCGGCACTGGTCGAGCAAGCCCGTGCCGAGGCTGCCGTGCAGCGGCAGCGGGCCGAGCAGGAGGCCGCCGCCTGGCGAGTTGAAATGAATCGGGGAGCTGCCGAGCAGGACAGCGCTGCGCAGCGGCGTTCCGCTGCGCTCGATAGGGCTCGCCAGGAGCTGGACCGGGCTCGTGAGGAGTTGGAACGCGAATCCGAGCGGGTTCGGGCGCAGGCGCAGGCCGAGGTCGAACAGATGCGCAAGGCGGTTGCGCAGGAGGCGGACGAGCTGTTCAAAGCAGCCACGCAGGAGGCGGACGAGGTATGCAAGGCCGCCCGGGTCGAGGCCGCCCAACTCATGGCGCAAGCCCGAGCCGAGGCGAACCGGCTGGTCACCACAGCGACCGAGCAGGCCCAGCAGCGGGAGCGAGCAAGTGCGCATGAGCTGCATCAACTGTCCAGGTTGCACGACGAGATCAACGCCGATCTCTACCGGGCGAAGGAGGTGCTGGACAGCCTGTTCGGTGGCACCAGGCCCGCTCTTCGGGCCACCACGGGGACGGGTACCGGGCCTTCTCCCGTTGCGACGTCTCCTCCTGGGACGAAGCGACCCAGGGGAGATACGCAGGACCGTCGTCAGGCCCGTACGGTGTGACGAAGCGGCTCCGTCCGCGGTTACCGTGCGAGGATTGTGCATGGAGTGATTTGTTAGCGTCGACTCCTGGCGGTGATCCACATCCCGGAGCCGCCCACATCCCGGAGCCGCGCTGTGCGGCGGCGGCGCCGCGTGTCCTCACCCGAGTGGAGTGAGGCGCAACAGCAAGGAGATGCCACGATGGACGTCGATGGTCCACAGACCGCGCAGCAGGTGATCGCGGGGCTACGGGCCACCAGCGCGGGCGCGGACCTGGTCCAGCTACTCACCCCCGAGGGCGAGAGAGTCTCGCACCCGCAGTTCGACCTCCAAATCTCCCCAGCGGAGATCCAGTCGCTGTATCGCGACATGGTGCTCGTGCGCCGGGCGGATCGGGAAGCCAATGCCCTGCAGCGGCAGGGTCAGCTTGGTCTCTGGGCCCCGCTGCTGGGGCAGGAGGCCGCGCAGATCGGCGCCGGACGCGCGATGGCCCCGCAAGACATGGGCTTTCCCTCCTACCGCGAGCACGGCATCGCCTGGTGTCGCGGAGTGGACCCCACCGAGGTGTTCGGCATTTTCCGCGGCATCGACCAGGGCTCCTGGGATCCGAACAGCACCGGGTTCCAGCTGTACACCATCGTGATCGCCAATCAATGCCTGCATGCCACCGGTTACGCGATGGGCCAGCGGCTGGACGGCAAGATCGGCGATGCCGAGCACGGTGAGGCCTCGATCTGCTTCTTCGGCGACGGCGCCACCTCTCAGGGCGACGTGCATGAAAGCTTCGTCTGGGCCGCGGTTTACGACGCACCGGTGGTGTTCTTCTGCCAGAACAACCAATGGGCGATCTCCTCAGGGCTGGATCGCCAGACCCGGGTGCCGCTGTATCGCCGTTCGGCGGGCTACGGTTTCCCCGGGATCCGGGTGGACGGTAACGACGTGCTGGCCACGCTGGCCGTCACTCGCTGGGCGCTGCGGGAATGCCGTACCGGCAACGGTCCGGTACTGATCGAGGCATGCACCTACCGGATGGGCGCACACACCACGTCCGACGACCCGAGCCGCTACCGGCTCGCCACTGAGTTGGAGGAATGGAAGCTCAAGGACCCCATCGAACGGGTGCGGGTGCACCTGGTGCGGGAAGGGCTGGCGGAGCCGGAGTTCTTCGACGGCGTGGCCGCGGAGTCCGACGAACTGGCCGCCCGGCTGCGCGACTACTGCACGTCGATGCCCGTCCCCGACCCGGAGCGGATCTTCTCGAAGGTCTACGTCGAACCGCCGCCGTACCTGCAGGCCCAGCGCGAGGAGTTCCTGGCCTACCAGGCGTCGTTCGCCGACGCCGGCCGCGCCCCTGGCGGTACCCACTGATGGCAGCCACCGGCGCGCCGCAGACGATCACCCTGGCCAAAGGGATCAACCAGGGCCTGCGGGCGGCGATGGAGGCCGATCCCAAGGTCATCGTGATCGGTGAGGACGTCGGCAAGTTGGGCGGGGTGTTCCGGATTACCGACGGCCTGCAGAAGGACTTCGGCGAGCGGCGGGTACTGGACACCCCACTGGGCGAGTCCGGGATCATCGGCACCGCCGTCGGGCTCGCCCTGCGGGGCTACCGTCCGGTCTGCGAGATCCAGTTCGACGGGTTCGTCTTTCCCGCCTTCGATCAGATTGTCTCCCAGCTCGCCAAACTGCACTACCGCTCGCAGGGCAAGCTGCGGATGCCGGTGGTGGTGCGCATCCCGCACGGCGGCGGTATCGGCGCCGTGGAACATCATTCGGAGTCCCCGGAGTCCTACTTCGCCCATACCCCGGGACTCAAGGTGGTCGCGTGCGCCAACCCGGTCGACGCCTACTGGATGATCCAGCAGGCGATCGCCTGCGACGACCCGGTGATCTTCTTCGAGCCCAAACGGCGGTACTGGGAGAAGGCATCACTGGATCTTGCGACGGCACCGCCGCCGCTGTTCACCTCGCGAGTGCTGCGCACCGGCGCCACGGCGACGGTGGTGGCCTACGGACCGATGGTGCGCACCGTGCTGGACGCCGCGGCTGTCGCCGAGGCCGACGACGGCCACCAGCTCGAGGTGATCGACCTGCGCACGTTGTCCCCGCTGGACCTCGTCCCGGTGTTCGACTCGGTACGCCGCACCGGACGGTTGATCTGCGTGTCCGAGGCGCCCAGCGAGGCCTCCGTGACTGCCGAAGTGGCCGCCCGGGTGTCCGAGGAGTGCTTCTACTCGCTGGAGGCACCGGTGCTGCGAGTGACCGGGTTCGACACCCCGTACCCGCCGGCGAAGTGCGAAGACGACTACTTGCCCGACCTGGACCGGGTACTCGACGCCGTCGATCGGGTGCTGGTGTGGTGAGGTAGGCGACATCATGGCGCGCATCGAACAGTTCCTGTTGCCCGACGCCGGGGAAGGGCTCACCGAGGCGGAGATCCTCACCTGGCATGTCGCGCCCGGGGACACCGTGGCCGTCAATCAGATCATCGTCGAGATCGAGACCGCCAAGGCGGCCGTCGAGCTGCCCTGTCCCTACGCCGGGGTCGTCAGCGAGCTGTACGCCGAGCCTGGGGCGACCGTGCAGGTAGGCAGCCCACTCATCGCGATCGACGTCGATCCCAGCGGGACCGCAGATCCGGGTGCGATCGGCGAGGAGGGGCCCGGCGGGCGGATCTCGACGCTGGTCGGTTACGGCCCGCGCACGGGCGCTGTGACCCGGCGGCGGCGCAAGGACACTGGAGCAGCTGAGGCTGTGCCTGTGCCTGCCGCCGCAGCCGCCGCAGCCGCCGCATCTGTCGCATCTGCCGCACAGAAATCGGTCCCGCTGGCCAAGCCGCCGGTACGCAAGCTGGCCCGGGAACTCGGCCTCGACCTGCAGGGGGTGGCCGGTTCCGGCACCGGCGGGGTGATCACTCGGGAGGACGTGCAGCACGCCGCGGCGCTTGCCGGCAACGGTGTGGCCACTGGACCCGGCGCTGGGGTGCAGCGCCGGGAGCCGGTCCGCGGGGTGCGCAAGGCCACCGCGGCGGCGGTGGTGTCCTCGGCGTTCACCGCCCCGCACGTCACGGTGTTTCTCACCGTTGACGTCACGCCGATGATGCAGTTGCGGGCCCGGCTCAAGACTCAATCCCAGTTCCGGGACGTGAAGCTGACCCCGCTGGCGTTCGCCGCCCGGGCGATGTGCCTGGCGCTGCGGCGGACCCCAGAGGCCAACGCCCGCTGGGATGAGGCAGCCGGCGAGATCGTCTACTTCCAGTACGTCCACCTCGGGATCGCCGCTGCCACTCCGCGCGGGCTGGTGGTTCCCAAGATCCGCGACGCGCAGCGGTTGTCGCTGCGCGAGCTCGCCGTCGCGCTCGACGAGCTTGCGACCTGCGCGCGGGATGGACGTACTCCACCAGGCGACATGCTCGAGGGGACGATCACCGTCACCAACATCGGGATCTTCGGAGTGGATACCGGCACCCCGATCCTCAACCCCGGCGAGTCGGCGATCCTGGCGCTGGGCGCTATCCGGGACATGCCGTGGGTGGCCGACGGTGCCGTGGTGGCGCGCAAGGTCTGCCAGCTCGCGCTGTCCGTCGACCACCGCGTGGTCGACGGCCAACAGGCCTCCCAGTTCCTGGCTGACGTAGGCGCCCTCCTCGCCGACCCCGCCCTCGCGCTCACCTACTGAACCGCCTTCTTTCCGCATTCAGCCGGCTCAGCGGGGTTATCGGGCACCCCTTTACCCCGCTGAATGCGGGGGCGGGCTGTCAAGTGGGGGAGCCGGGGGGTGGGGATGGTGGGGGCGGGTGTGGATGACTTGCTGGTGTGGTGCCCTCGATCGGGTGATGCGTGACGGTGCCGGGGCGATGCTGGTGGCATGGGGCGACGGATGCGGCTGGTGGACCTGGCAGGGGTGTTCCGCGGAACCGAGGCACTGGCAGCCGGCATTGTGACCAAGGAACAGTTGCGCGGTCCTGGGGTCCGCAGGCTCTTCCGGGATGTGTACTTGCCCGCCGGTGAGCGCTTCACCCACCAGCGGCGGTGTGAGGGGGCAGCGCTGCTCGCTCCGCCCGAGGCAGTTCTCACCGGCAGGTCAGCAGCAACCGTGCTGGGAGTGGAGCTCGCACGATCGACCGATCCGGTGGAATTCGTGGTGGATGAGCGTTACCGGTTCGGTCCGATCCGTGGCATCACCGTCAAACGCACCACCCTGACCACCGCTGATTGGCACGACTGGGATGGGATCAGGGTCGCCAGCCCGGGGCGGCTCGGTCTGGATCTGGCTGCTCGAGCAGATCTGCGAGGAGCAGTCGCCGACCTGGACGAGACGCTGCGCGCCGGCCAGGTCGATCGTGCTGAGCTCACCGAGCGGTTGCTGCGCTGCCACGAGCATGGTGTGGTCCGGGCCCGGCAGGCCGTCGATCTCGCGGATCCGCGGGCGCAGTCGCGGCCGGAGTCGGAGCTGAGGGTGGTGCTACACCAGGCCGATTTGCAGCCCGAGCCTCAGGTGCCGGTTTGGGACGCTGCGGGTCTGGTGTGCTGGCTCGATCTGGCCTTCCGCGAATGGCGCGTTGGTGTTGCCTATGACGGTCAGTGGCATGCGTTGCGGCTGCAGCTGCGCAAGGACCGACGGATGATCAACCGCTTGCAGGCGCTGGACTGGGAAATCGTGTTCGTGACCGCCGACGACCTCTACCGCCGCCCCGACGAAGTGGTCCGCACCATCCAAGCCGCCCTAACCAAAGCCCACCGGTCCCACTGATCCCTCCCCCCGGTTCTCGCATTCAGCAGGCTCAGCGGGGTTATCGGCACCCTTTTACCCCGCTGAGCCTGCTGAATGCGCAGAAAGCCAGGAGCGCAACACCGACGGGCCGATGGGGCGGGCAGCAGGGGGGAGGCGGGCACGCAAGGCGCGGTCGGCGGTGACCACTACGCAGGGGCCTGCGCGGCGGGCCTCATCGACGATGGTGTCGTCGCCAGATCCCGGAGCTCGGACCACGTCGATGCCGACGACGTCGGGCGCCCGCGCAGCCGCCCCCTCCAGCACTACCACCGGGCGCGACACCCACCCGAAGCCGCCTTGCGGCAGCTCGAGGACTCCCGGTCCCGCTGCGGCGATGTCCCGCAGCAGGCGCTCGGCGGCGCCGGCGCGGTCGCGCCACCAGCCATCGGGGCGGGAGCCCACGACGTTGGCCGCGTCCACCACCAGACCGGGCGTGGCCGCCTGCAGCGCGGGCCAGCTGGCAGCGAAGGCAGGATGCAGGTCCAGCGCGGTGACCGCGGACTTGGGGACCCAGGCCAGCTCAGCGCTCTCGTGGTTGGGCTGCACCGGCAGCGGCTCAGTGGCGTCGGCGACCACCGTGGTGTAGGACCAGGTATCGCCGCCGGGGTGTTCCACCACCTCGCCGCGGACTCGTACTCGGCCGGCGTCCACCGCGGCTTCCTCGGTTGCTTCTCGCAGTGCGGTCTGAACCGGCGTCTCGTCGCTGTGCCGGGCTCCCCCCGGCATGCCCCAGAGATCCCCATAGTGTGTCCACGCGGCTCGGTGCTGTATCAGCACCAGCGGCCTGCCCTCGGGGTCAGGGGCCCACAACAACAGCCCCGCAGCGCCGAAGAGTCCCCACCGATGCTGCCCGTCGCGGCAGTGCACCCACCCGTGACCGTCGTGCCCCACATGTCCACGTTGGCACAGCCTGTGCCGACCTGCAGCGGCTTCCCCCCTCAGACAAAATCAGTTACTTTCTGTCGGAGTTCTGTCACTGCATGTGCAAAAGCACGACCACCTGATCGGGGGTCGCCGTAACACATCGCCGTAGATCGGCGACAAGACGACTGAGAGTGATCGCTCGATGTCGCGTCACCAGTGAGCTCGGGGGTGGCCACGTGAGAGGCCTTGGATGGTGGCTCGGGCTGAGCGTCATGGTGGGAGGGGGCACAGCCGTGGTATTACAGCGCCAATGCGGGAGGTGGACGGCACTGGATGTCGGTCCCAGCGGGGACGTTGAGGTCACGGCGCGCGAGGACCCTGGCCCCGGCGCACTGCGGGCATGGGACCTGCTGGTGGACCGGACGCCTGGCACGGACGTCACCCAGCTCTCGACCTGGGCGGGCTTGCGCGCCCGGGTCGGCTTCAGCCCGCTGTACCTGCTGGCCTACCGCGGTGCCGAGCTTGTCGGCGGCGCACAGATCCTGACCCGGCGAATGCCCGTGCTGGGGGCTGTTTTTTCCTTGGGTTATCTCCCTTATGGCCCGCTCGCGGCACCCGGTGTCGTGGCTGCCGGTGACGTCCGTCGCGCACTGGTCGACGCCCTGGCTGTGCTGGGCCGGCGGCGGTTGCAGATCTTGTTCGTCCAACCGCCCGAAGGTGACCACGACACCAGTAGCGAGCTGCTGCAGCACGGGTTCCGGTCCTCGTCGGCTGGTATCGCACCCGGGGGTTCGATCCGGATCGACCTGACGGCCGACCTGGCTGAGATCCGGAGCAGGTTCGGTAAACGGCTCAAGTCGTGGACCAACCGGTGGGAGTCGCGCGGGGTCACGGTCCGGGCTGGGGACCAGCGGGACATTCCACTGCTCGCCGAGCTGATGGCCACGTCGGCGCAGCACCAGGGCTACACGCCCTTGCCACTCGACTACATGACGGCGCTGTACCGGGAGCTCGCCGCAACCGGCCACGCCGTGCTGTTCGTCGGCGAGGTGGACGGAGTGCCGGTCGCTGCCGATCTGATGACCGGATGTGGGGACATGGTCCGCGGCCGGCTGTCCGGGTTCGATCGCTCCGGCGAGGCGATGCGGCTGTCCGTGCCGGCCGCCATCCGATGGGAGATGATCAAGTGGGCCAAGGCGCAGGGATACCGCTGGTTCGACTTCGGTGGGTTGCGTCCGGAGACCCTGGACGCGCTACTGGACGACCACGACCGCAGCACTGACACGTTGCCGGCTGCCGACCAGCCCAAGGTGACTTTCGGGGGCACGGCATTCCGCTACCCCACTGCGGTCGAGATGATCAGACCGGCGGCGCTGCGGACCGCCTACGATCTGGCGTGGCGTTCCGCTGCCGGGCGCCGGCTGTTCAACGAGGTGCAAAGCCTGCTGCGCCGTGGCGCCCGGATGCGGGGCACCGGGATCTCCTCGCGCTAGGCACCAGCTTGATCGATAGGGGCTGTCGTTCGCCGTCAATCAGGGAGGCGAAGAAGGTATGAAGATCGTATGCGTCGGCGGCGGGCCTGCGGGTTTGTATTTCGCTATTTCCGCCAAGATGCATAACTCAGATCACGATATCACCGTGATCGAACGCAACCCGGCCGGAGTGACCTACGGCTGGGGTGTCACATTTTCCAACGCCCTACTCGACAGTCTCTACCGCAACGACCCGGAGAGCGCGCAACAGATATTCGGCAGTCCCGCGTCCTGGGGAAACCAGGAAGTGCACGTCCGGGGCACGCAGCGGGCGCACCTCGGAGGGTACGGCTTCGCCATCGGTCGCAAGCATCTCCTTGACATCCTGGTCAAGCGAGCGCTGGCCCTTGGCGTCGATATCCAGTTCCAGCGCGAGGCCAAGGACCTGTCCGAGTTCGCTGACGCGGACTTGATCATCGCCTGCGACGGTGCGAACAGTCGTGTGCGCAAGCTGCACGGTGAGCACTTCCAGACCGGTGCCGATGTGGGCCGCAACAAGTATATGTGGCTTGGCACTCATCGGCTTTTCGACTCCTTCATGTTTGCATTCGAAGAGACTGCCGCCGGTTGGATCTGGTTCTACTCGTACCCTTTCAACGCCGACACGACCACCTTCATCGTCGAATGCTCGCCGGAGACCTGGAAGGGGCTCGGTTTCGACGTGCTCGGGACCGACGAGAGCATCACGTTGTTGGAGGAGATTTTCGCACACCACCTCGACGGCCATTCGCTCATGAAACCCCCGCTTGTGAACACACAGCGCGATCTCGGCAAGACTCCGTGGCTGAACTTCACGCGGATCACCAATACGACATGGCATCACGACAACATCGTCCTCATGGGCGACTCGGCGCACACCACACACTTCTCAATCGGGTCGGGCACCACGCTTGCGATGCAGGATGCGATCGGGCTGGCCGACAGTCTGCACTCCCACGATGATCTAAGATTGGCGCTCGAGGATTATGCGGAGAAGCGCCGGACGGCGATAGCGGATGCGCAGAGCGCGGCGGTGGGAAGCACCGAGTGGTTCGAGAATGTTTCAAGCCACATCGACCAGCCGGTTATCCAGTTCGCCTATTCGCTGTGGAAGCGCCGCGGTCATTATCCCCGGTGGCGTTACCGGCTTCACCTTGCCACGCAGATTGCGCCGCTGCGCAGATTGCGGCGAGCTGCCAGTGCAATGAGAAATGGTCTTCGAGCCCGTCGACGGATCAAGCTGGCTCGTGCCCACATGCCGAAGTATCGAAATACCGAGTTCTCGGACGGGTTGGTTCGGGAAGATGCGCCAGGATTGACCCTTCGTGCGCTACAGCCACCCAGCCGGACGACATCGATTCAGAAATAGGAAGAGGGGAGGGCGAGTGAAGAAAGAAATGAACATTGTGTGTGTGGGCGGCGGACCCGCAGGCCTGTACTTCGCCATCTCCGCAAAGTTGCGCAATAGAAACCATGCTATCACCGTTATCGAACGCAATCCCGCTGGAGTCACGAACGGCTGGGGTGTGGGGTACTGGGATGATGTCCTCGACAGTCTCTACCGTAATGACCCTGTGAGCGCCAGGGAGATACAACGAGCCTCTGGAGTCTGGGACGGCGTGGAAGTGCACGTGGGAGGCAAGCAGACGGCCTACCTCGGCGGTTACGGGTTGAGCATGGGCCGCAAGCGCTTGCTCGATATTCTCGCTGAACGGGCCACCGATCTCGGTGTCGACATCCAGTTCCAGCGTGAGGTAAAGGATCTGTCCGATTTCACGGACGCCGATTTGATCGTAGCGTCCCATGGTGTCAACAGTCGGGAACGCCAGCTCTTTGCGGACCACTATCGGACGGATGTTCTGGTGGGTCGGAACAAGTATCTCTGGCTTGGCACGTACAGAGTGTTCGATGCCTTCAGATACGCGTTCGAGGAGACAGCTTCCGGCTGGATATGGCTGCACGCCTACTACCTCGACGCCGAACGGAGCACCTGCATCGTCGAGTGTTTGCCGGAGACCTGGGAAGGACTCGGCTTCCAAGAGCTCGGGGCGGACCAGAGCATGAGGTTGTTGGAACAGATTTTCGCGCGTCACCTGCGCGGGCACTCATTGATAAACCAGCTGCGCAGCGTTGATCAACAGTTGCCCTGGCACAACTTCAGAATCATCAGAAACAAAACCTGGTACCGCGATAATGTTGCACTTATAGGCGACGCCGTGCACACCACACACTTCTCGATAGGCTCCGGCACCAAGCTGGCGATCGGAGATGCGATCGCGCTCGCCGCGAACTTGGACTCCCACGATGACCTCCAATCTGCGCTGAGGGCCTATGACGAACAGCGGCGCGCCGAAGTGGCCCCCATACAGCGCAACGCGGTGAGCAGCATGCAATGGCTCGAAAACGTGACGGATTTCATCGACCAGGACAGTGTGCAGTTCGCCTACGCACTGTCGAAGCGCCACCGTCCGCAGCAACCGTTGTGGCGCTACCCACTCCACCTTGCGACCCAGATGCCCGCGTTGAGGACCGTGCGTCACAAGCTAGTCTCTGTTCGCAGATGGCGGCATGCCCGCCTGCGCGAACGTCTGGCTGATATCCACCAACGTCCCTTTCACAGCAATCAACGCGCGCCGGTACAGGCGTGACCGCGTTCGTCGGCCGCCCGGAACGGTCCCGACTCCAGGCTGCCGAGACATGGCCCTGGCCCGATCTCGGGGGTATCTGACCTGACGCACTACAATCGCCACCTGGTGGGTAGCCGTGATCTGGTTATCCCTGCTTCTGCTCATCCGGCCACATTAGATTGCCGCCAGCCCGGGACCGCAGCCGTTAACCCGACGGACCAGCTGTTGGGCTCATGCCTTGGGCATGTCGAAAAGCTTGATCACTTGGGCGGCGAAGGCGATGTCGCCAGCGAGCTTCACCTTCCCGGTGACGAACATCATCGTGGGTGAGCTGTTGCCGGAGACCAGCTTGAGGAACTGCTCGCCGGCCATGGTGAAAGTGACGCGTGGATCGTGCGATGGCTCGCTGGTAGTCACACATTGCGGCGTCGAGGAACCGTGGGTTCCGGTGATCCAGGTCTCATACAGTTCGTCGTCACCGTCGCCGCCGGTGAGTCGCCAGTGGATCGCGGAATCGCGCTCCGGCGCATTCTCTGGGCGGAACTGACCGGCCATCCGGCTGAAGATGCGATTCAGCAGGGCGCGGCGCAACGTCGAATCGTTGAGTACCGCGTCGAGCTGGTCGTCCGAGGCGTATTTGATCAACTGGGCGAAGGCCCGGGGCTCCATCGTGCGGCTGCCGTTGCCGCTGCCGGGCGTGAGCAGCTGCGCGAATTCCGCCGTGGAGAGGTTCCGCGGGTCGATGTTGTTGACGTCCGCCATGATTACTCCCTTATCTACTCATCAGTAAGGTTGATGGTGCCGGTGAGGTGCGGGCGCCCGTCGGGATTGTGCACCGCGGCGTTCCATCCCCCGCTGGTTTGGGTAATGCTGACGTGCACGGTCGCCGGCAACAGGACCGGACGGCCGAACCGGACGTCCACTGTGTACGCCTCGGGCAGCCGGGCATCCAACGCAGCGAGGCATCGAGCCTTGGTGTACATGCCATGCGCGATCGCTTGCGGGAATCCGAATGCGCGGGCGGCCAGCCGGTGCAGGTGGATCGGGTTGTAGTCCCCGGACACTGCTGCATAGCGGCGGCCGACGTCTCCGGCCAGTTGCCAGACGGCCGTCGGCTCCGGCGGCGGTTGGATCACGGCGTGGCCAGGGCTGGGGGGCTTGTCCCGGTCGCCGCTGCGGTGCAGGTAGGTGCTCCTTTCTGACCACACCGGTGCACCGTCGGCGGTGACGTGCGTGATCACGGTGAACTGGCTACCTCGATGGTGAGGTCTCAGGTCGATGGCGCGTACCTGCAAGGTCAATCGCTCGTCGGCGCGGATCACGCGGCGTACGGTGATCCTGTTGCCAATGTGCACCAGTCCCAGCAGTGGGAACGGGAAGTCCCGGCCGGTCATCAGCTGCAGCGCCAGCCCGAAGCCCAGCACGTGCGGGTAGGTGGTCGGCAGCCGGTCAGACAGCGGGAACCCGCACACCCGCGCGTAGGCCGCCAGGTGGTGACGGTCGATGACCGGCTCGGGCAGCACCAGCGCGGTATCCGGTAGTTGCCGGGGTCGCCGTGGGCCGGGCAACGCCCGGAGCGCCGCCTTGGCGAACAGCGGCACCGTCGGGGGCGGAGCTCCCAGCTCGATCGTGTCCGTCGCCGCCTCCATCAGGCTCCCATCAGACTCTGCCCGCATACCCGGATGACCTGCCCGGTCACTCCGGCCGAGGCAGGTGCCGCCAACCAGGCCACCGTCTCTGCGACGTCGACCGGCAGCCCGCCCTGAGCCAGCGAGTTCAGCCGCCGGCCTACCTGTCGGAGCACCAGCGGCATCCGCGCGGTCATCTCGGTCTCGATGAACCCCGGGGCGACTGCGTTGACGGTAATGCCGCGTTCGCCCAACACCGCTGCCTGGGCGCGGGTCAGCCCGATGACCCCTGCTTTGGCGGCCGCGTAGTTGGTCTGGCCGGCGTTGCCCCCGATACCCGCGATCGAGGCCAGCCCGACCACTCGCCCGCCGGATCTCAGCTTGCCTGCCTCCACCAGCGCCGCAGTGATCCGCTGCGGCGCGGCGAGGTTGACGCCAAGCACCGCGTCCCATTCCGCATCGTTCATTCGGCCCAGCGTGCGGTCCCGGGTGATACCGGCGTTGTGCACCACCACGCCCACCCCGCGGCGCAGCGCAGTGGCCGCGGCGATGCGTTGCGGTGAACCCGCGGCGGTGATGTCGCACTGCAGTGCACTACCACCGATCCGGTTGGCGACGGCCGCGAGGGCGTCCCCGGCGGCGGGCATATCCAGGCACACGACCTGTGCTCCGTCTCGGGCCAGCGTAGTCGCGATCGCCTCCCCGATCCCGCGGGCGGCCCCGGTGACCAGCGCGATCTGGCCCTGCAGCGGGTGGTCCCAGTCGGGCACCTCGGGCACTGCCGCCGCACCGATGTTGATCACCTGCCCGGACACGTACGTCGAGCGCGCGGACAGCAGGAACCGCAGGGTGGACTCCATGGCGGTCTCCGCACCGGGCGCCAACCGGACGAGTTGCGCGGTGCTGCCGTGACGCGCCTCCTTGCCCACTGAGCGGACGAAGCCCTCCAAGGCCTGCTGCGCGGCGGCCTGCGCGGGATCGGTAGCCGATGGCTCACTGCCGAGCACGATGACCCGCCCGGACGGGCGCAGCGACCGGATCACCGGATGCAAGAACTCATACAGTGCCCGCAGCTGTGCCACCTCGGCGATCCCGGTGGCGTCGAACACCAGGGCGGCGTGGTCGCCAGTCTGGCCCGGGGCGCCCAGTTCGGTGAGCAGCGCGTCGACCTGCTTGCCGGCCCGCCCACCGGGTGCGGCGCCGAGCAGCACCGGACCGTTGAGTACCGGTCGGCCGGGGGTGTGTCGGTGCAGCCGGGGCGGGTCGGGTAAACCCAGTCGCCGGACCAGGGTGCGCCCGAGCGTGGATCGGGCGAAGGACTGGTAGCGATCCTCCATCACGTCCCTACTCATCGGTAGAATTACTGGCAAGTAGGTTACCCGCACTGCAGGAGGGACAGCCATGACCCGCGCCGTTGCACCGGTCGCGATCCTCGGGGGTAACCGCATTCCCTTTGCCCGGGCCAACAGCCACTACGCGCAAGCGTCCAATCAGGACATGCTGACTGCCACCCTGGACGGCCTGGTCGCCCGGTTCGGTCTGGCGGGGCAGTGCCTGGGGGAGGTCGCGGCCGGTGCGGTGCTCAAACACAGCCGCGACTTCAACCTCACCCGCGAGGCCGTGCTTGGCAGCGCGCTGGACCCGCGCACCCCCGCCTACGACGTGGCCCAGGCGTGCGGCACCGGACTGGAAACCGCGATCCTGGTCGGCAACAAGATCGCCCTCGGGCAGGTTGAGGTCGGGATCGCCGGCGGGGTGGACACCACCAGCGACGCGCCGATCGCCTTACACGACGACCTGCGTCGGGTGCTGCTGTCGCTGAACCGGGCCCGATCGGCCGGCGCCCGGCTGCGCGCGTTGACCGGGCTGCGGCCGCGCCAGATCGTCCCCGAAACCCCGCGCAACCGTGAACCGCGCACAGGATTGTCGATGGGCGAACACGCCGCCGTGACCGCCAAGCAGTGGGAGATCTCCCGGGCGGCGCAAGACCAGTTGGCGGTGGCCAGCCATCACCGGCTCGCCGCTGCCTACCAACGCGGTTTCTTCGACGATCTGATCACCCCCTACCTCGGGTTGCGCCGCGACGAAAACCTGCGCCCGGACACCTCGGTCGACAAGCTCGCGACGCTTCAGACGATCTTCGGCTCCGACACGATGACCGCGGGTAATTCCACGCCACTGTCCGACGGGGCATCGGCGGTGCTGCTGGCCAGCGAACAGTGGGCCGCTGCACACGAGCTGCCGGTGCTGGCGCACCTGGTCGACGCGCAGACTGCGGCCGTCGACTTCGTGCACGGGGCCGAGGGTCTGCTCACCGCGCCGGTGCACGCCGTGCCGCGACTGCTCGCCCGGCATGGGCTGGGCCTGGCCGACCTGGACCTGTTCGAGATCCACGAGGCATTCGCCTCTCAAGTGCTGGCCACCCTCAAGGCCTGGGAGGACGCCGACTACTGCAAGCGCGAGCTGGGCCTCGACGCCCCATTGGGCCCAGTCCACCGGGACAAGCTCAACGTGACCGGCTCTTCGCTGGCGGCCGGTCATCCCTTCGCCGCAACCGGTGCCCGGATCGTGGCCACCCTCGCCAAGCTGCTGCACGCGCAAGCGCTCGACACCGGGCGCTCCACCACCGGCCTGATCTCGATCTGCGCCGCCAGCGGCCAGGGTGTCGTGGCGCTGCTGCGCCACTCGTGAGTGGCAAACAGTGTTATAGCACTGATAAACACTCACGAGTGTCCACGATCGCCGTCCTGTCGTACCGGCTCGGTGCGCCTGACGGGGTGTCGGTCGCCGCGGCGCAGTGGGTCACGGCGCTGCGCCGGCTCGGGTGCCAGGTTCGCACCGTCGCGGGAGCCGGTGCAGCGGATCGGCTGGTACCCGGGCTTGCTTTCGACACCGCCCGTCCGGCTCGCACCCGGGACATCGACGTGGCGCTTCGCGGCGTCGATCTTGTCGTGGTGGAGAACGTCTGCTCGCTTCCGATGAACCCGCAGGTCAGCAAGGCGGTTGCGCAGGCGGTGCGTGGGCGCAAGGCGGTGCTACGCCACCACGATCTGCCCTGGGAACGGGAGCACTATGCACACCTGCGCGGCTGGCCACCAGACGACCCCGGCTGGCAGCACGTCGCCATCAGCAAGCACAGCGCCGCAGAGCTGGGCCGGCGGGGCATCGACGCGACCGCGGTCTACCCCGGCTACGCCCGCACCCCCCGCCGCGGTAACCGGAAAGCAGCACGAGCCGCGCTGGGGGTGACAGCACAGCAGCGGCTACTCCTGCAGCCCACCCGGGCGATCCCGCGCAAGAACATCGCCACCGGAATCGCGCTGGCGAAGGCCGTCGACGCGGTCTACTGGCTGACCGGGCCCGCGGAAGAGGGTTACGGTCCACAGCTCGCCGACTTGCTCTCCACAGCCGGTTGTCCGGTGCGCCGAGGGCTTCCCCGCGGCCTGCGAATGGCCGACGCCTACGCCGCCGCGGATGCGGTGGTGCTGCCCTCGACGTGGGAGGGCTTCGGCCTACCGCTGATCGAATCCGCGCTGGCGCAGCGACCGCTGGCGGTCAGCGACTACCCGGTGGCGCGTGAGGTGGCGCGGCTGGGATTCAGCTGGTTCCCGGTCGACGACCCGGCACCGCTAGCCGCCTGGTTCGCCCATCCTGATCCCGCGCTGCTGGCCCGCAACCGGACGCTGGCATTGCAGCATTTCGGCCCGGACGCGCTCACCGGCCGGCTGTCCGACACGCTGGCCCGCGCCGGGCTGCGCTGCCCACGCGCTCGCTCAAGACGGGAAAGTGAAGGTACATGAATGAGTTGATCTGGCAGCGGACCGCGGAGGCGGTGCGCACTGCCTTTGACTCGGGCGATCTCGCGGGACTGCGGCCGCTGTTGGACCCGGAGGTGCGGTGGCACGGTGCCGGTCCTGGCGGGTGCCACTCGGCAGCTGAGGTGCTGGCCTGGGTCGGTGACAGGACGGCCGAGGGTGCCCGGTTCCGACTTGTCGAGTTGCGACGGTCGGGCTGTCGTGTGCTGCTGCATGTCGCTGTCGAGCCTGGCGGCCAGGAGGTCCATCAGATGTTGACGTTGGACGGTGCCGGCCGGATCGTACGAATGCTCGACTACGGCGACCGCGCGGTGGCCGAGCGCGACCTAACCGCGCCGGCTCCGGACCGGGCTGCGGGTCCCGTTAGTGATCTCGTGCCGTTCGTGCGTGTCCGTGATGTTGCGGCCTCCATTGCCTTCTACGGGCTGCTGGGCTTCGCCGTCACCGACGAATATCGCCCACGCGGCCGTCTGGTGTGGGCCGCGTTGCGCGGCGGGGAGGCCGAACTGATGCTCGCTGAGCGCGACGAGCCGGTCGACGCGACCCAGCAGGGTGTGGTGTTCTACCTCTACAGCAACGACCTGGCAGGCTTACGGGAACACCTGCGCGCCAACGGCGTCGAGCCGAGTGAGATCGCCGACGGGTCACCCGGACCGCGCGAGGAGATGCGGGTGGACGACCCGGACGGTTACTGCCTCATGATCGCCCAACGCGGAACCTGACGGTCCGGCTCGTTGTTGTCGCGAGGGGAGGCATTGAACGGAGAACAATCGGCAACCACCAGCGAGAAGTCGCGCCGAGGAGCCGGAGGGGATGTCAGCTCTGGCTTTCGGCAGAATCTAGCGCTGCCAGAAGTTGGAGAAGATCGACGGCCAGGGTCTGCCACAGCACGTCGAGATCGATGTCGAAGTAATGATGGATCAAGACACCCGGTCGGTGTGTGATCCTCAGGTGGTGGTCAGCCGGTCTACCTCGGCGAGCAGCTTGGAGACCTGGCTGACCACGCTGAAGTTCTCCCTGGCATAGGCCTCGGCGGTGGCGCCCTTGGTCCGTTTCCAGCCCTCGTCCAGACCCCGGTCGATGGCGGCGGCGAGTGACTGGGCGAGCGCCGCGCGATCGTCGGTCTCCGGTACCAGCATCCCGACCTTGGGGGTCACGAAGTCGCGCGGGCCGCCGGAGTCGGCGCCGATCACCGGCGTCCCGCAGGCC
>JBOHGX010000041.1:0-5700 GCA_050700255.1 Pseudonocardiaceae bacterium | reverse complement strand
GTTATGTGCAGCAATCAGGGGGGTTGGTGGTCCTTGAAGAGCCGCCAACGTCAGGTGCGACCTCCCAGTCGGCGAGTACTGCGGCGGTGTCGGCGCCGGGTTGCGGCGGCGGTGTTGGCCGATCCGGGGCGGTGCGCGAGAACCGCGGTGCGGGAGCCGCCTGTGGCACCCCGTCGAGCTCGATGACGGTGCCGCGAGCTGCGGAATGCGGATGCGTGGCCACCTCGGCGAACGACAGCACCGGTGTCACGCAGGCGTCGGTTCCCTCGAACACGGCCACCCACTCGTCGCGGCTACGACTGGCGAAGCCTTCGGTGAATCGCTCGCGCAACTCTGACCAGCGAGACTGATCGAGTTGTGCCGGCAGCGCGGGCCCGGCCAACCCCAGCCCCTCCAGCAGAGCCGCGTAGAACTGCGGTTCCAACGCACCGACGGCGACGTAGCGACCGTCGGCGCAGGCGTAGGTGTCATAGAACGGTGCCCCGGAGTCGAGTAGATTGCGGCCCCGCTCGTCGCTCCACAACCCGCACGCCCGCAGTGACCAGAACATTTGGGCGAGCACGCTGACCCCGTCCAGCATGGCGGCGTCGACGACCTGACCGGTACCGGAGCGTTCCCGCTCCCACAGCGCGGCCAACACTCCCACTGCCAAGAACATCGAGCCACCGCCGAAGTCGCCGACGAGGTTCAGCGGCGGCACCGGCCGGTCTTCGGCGTGGCCGATGGCGTGCAGCACACCGGTCAGCGCGAGGTAGTTGATGTCGTGCCCGGCGCGGTGGGCCAGCGGGCCGTGCTGGCCCCATCCCGTCATCCGCGCATAGACCAGGCGCGGGTTGCGGGACAGGCAGTCGGCCGGACCGACGCCCAACCGCTCAGTGACGCCGGCGCGCAGGCCCTCGATCAGCACGTCGGCCCGTTCCACCAGGCGCAGTACGGTTTCCCGGTCGGCGGGGTCCTTGAGGTCGAGCGCCACCGAGCGGCGGCCGCGCAGCATCTGGTCACTTTCGCGCGGGGCGAGCTGCAGGCCACCTGGCGGGCGTTCCACTCGAACGACGTCAGCCCCCAGATCGGCCAACAGCATCGCCGCATGAGGGCCGGGGCCGATCCCAGCCAGCTCGATCACTCGCAGCCCAGCCAGCGGTCCCGGCATCGCACTCCTCCTCATCCCGCCGTGCGGGCTGTCGCCGACATCGTGGAATGCAACGCCCACAGCAGGCGTTGTGATGTTTAGCAAGGTGCTCATCGCCGGTCACCGGTGATGAGCACCTTGCTGCCTGCGAGATCCATAGTTACTGGAGAGTAGATAACGCTGGGCGCTGCGTCGAGTTCGGTCACGACGGCCCGATTCGCAGCACGCAGGAAGGGGGCCGTTTTGACCCTCAACGAATGTCCCCGGTATCCTAGTCACGGTGCCCGACTCCGGTCGGGCAGCTCCGCGTGCCTGTTGGCGGTGCACCACCGGCGGTGCGGGTCCAGATACTCAGGATCCTCCATCTCCGGCCTGGCGAGGGTGCCGCCGAGCTCCAGTCGGGACCGATTCTGGCAATCGGCTGGGCCCAACGGCGACACGCCCGACCTCGGGGTACGGAGTGACCGGCCGCCCAACGCCCAACCGGATAGCACGACAGCGACCAGACGAGTAGTAGCCAGACGAGCAGTAGATGACAGAGCACCACCGCCAGAAGACAGAAGAAAGCTGGTTCATGCCTACCATCCAGCAGCTGGTCCGCAAGGGCCGCGAGGACAAGGTCGCAAAGACCAAGACTGCGGCACTGAAGGGCAGCCCGCAGCGACGCGGGGTGTGTACCCGCGTCTACACCACGACGCCGAAGAAGCCGAATTCGGCGCTGCGCAAGGTCGCCCGTGTCCGGCTCACCAGCCAGGTCGAGGTGACGGCTTACATACCAGGTGAGGGTCACAACCTCCAGGAGCACTCCATCGTCTTGGTGCGCGGCGGCCGAGTGAAGGATCTTCCCGGCGTGCGGTACAAGATCATCCGCGGATCGCTGGACACTCAGGGCGTCAAGGGCCGTAAGCAGGCCCGCAGTCGCTACGGTGCGAAGAAGGAGAAGAGCTGATGCCTCGCAAAGGCCCGCCCCCCAAGCGACCGCTCATCTCCGACCCGGTCTACGGCTCGCCGCTGGTCACCCAGCTGGTCAACAAGGTCCTCGTGGAGGGCAAACGCTCGGTGGCCGAGAAGATCGTGTACCAAGCGTTGGAGGGCTGCCGGGACAAGACCGGCACCGACCCGGTGGTCACTCTCAAGCGCGCCCTGGACAACGTCAAGCCGGCCATCGAGGTGAAGAGTCGCCGCGTCGGCGGCGCCACTTACCAGGTTCCGGTCGAGGTGCGTGCGGTGCGCTCCACCACCCTCGCACTTCGCTGGCTGATCACGTTTTCCCGGCAGCGGCGGGAGAAGACCATGATCGAACGCCTGATGAACGAGCTGCTAGACGCCAGCAACGGCCTCGGGGCGAGCGTGAAGCGCCGCGAGGACACCCACAAGATGGCCGAGTCGAACAAGGCCTTCGCGCACTACCGCTGGTGACGAACTACTTTCGAGACAGCTAGGGATGAACACTCGTGGCACGTGAGGTGCTGACTGATCTCGCCAGGGTCCGCAACATCGGGATCATGGCGCACATCGACGCGGGCAAGACCACCACCACCGAGCGGGTCCTGTTCTACACCGGGATCAACTACAAGATCGGTGAGGTGCACGACGGCGCCGCCACGATGGACTGGATGGAGGAGGAGCAGAAGCGTGGCATCACGATCACCTCTGCTGCGACCACCACGTTCTGGAACGACCACCAGATCAACATCCTCGACACCCCGGGCCATGTCGACTTCACCGTCGAGGTGGAGCGGTCGCTTCGGGTGCTCGACGGCGCCGTTGCGGTCTTCGACGGCAAGGAGGGTGTCGAGCCCCAGTCCGAGACGGTGTGGCGGCAAGCCGACAAGTACGACGTCCCCCGCATCTGCTTCGTCAACAAGATGGACAAGCTGGGCGCGGACTTCTACTTCACTGTGCGCACCATCCGCGAGCGTCTCGGCGCCAATCCACTGGTCATTCAGCTCCCGATCGGCTCCGAGTCCGACTTCCAGGGTGTCGTCGATCTGGTCGCAATGCGGGCACTGACCTGGCGCGGAGAGGTTCAGAAGGGCGAGGACTACACCGTCGAGCAGATCCCGGCGAACCTGGTCGAGGCCGCGAACGAGTACCGGGAGAAGCTTCTCGAGGCTGTCGCCGAGACCGACGACGAGCTGATGGAGCTCTACCTCGGCGGCCAGGAGCTCACCACCGAGCAGATCAAGGCGGGCATCCGGAAGCTCACCGTGCACAGCCAGGCCTATCCGGTGCTGTGCGGCTCGGCGTTCAAGAACAAGGGCGTGCAGCCGATGCTGGACGGGGTGATCGACTATCTGCCCTCGCCGCTGGACGTCCCGCCGATGGAAGGGATGCTGCCCGACGGGACACCCGCTATCCGCAAGCCCACGACCGAGGAACCATTCTCCGCACTGGCGTTCAAGATCGCCGCCCATCCGTTCTTCGGGAAGCTGACCTACGTCCGGGTCTACTCCGGCCGGGTCGCCGCGGGCTCGCAGGTGATCAACTCCACCAAGGAGCGCAAGGAGCGCATCGGCAAGCTCTTCCAGATGCACTCCAACAAGGAGAACCCGGTCGATGAGGCGCGGGCCGGTCACATCTACGCGATGATCGGCCTGAAGGAGACGACCACCGGTGACACGCTGTGCGACCCGCAGGCGCCGATCATCCTGGAGTCGATGACTTTCCCGGAACCGGTCATCCAGGTCGCCATCGAGCCCAAGACCAAGAGCGATCAGGAGAAGCTGGGCACGGCGATTCAGAAGCTGGCCGAGGAGGACCCCACCTTCCAGGTGAAGCTCGATGACGAGACCGGTCAGACGATCATCTCCGGCATGGGTGAGCTGCACCTTGAGGTGCTGGTGAACCGGATGCGTAGTGACTTCAAGGTCGAGGCGAACATCGGTAAGCCGCAGGTGGCCTACCGGGAGACGATCCGCAAGACGGTGGACAAGCTGGAGTACACCCACCGCAAGCAGACAGGTGGCTCAGGTCAGTTCGCCCGCGTGATCATCAAGTTGGAGCCGCTGCGGACTACCGATGGCGCGCTCTACGAGTTCGACAACAAGGTCACCGGTGGGCGGATCCCCAAGGAGTACATCCCGTCGGTGGATGCCGGGGCGCAGGACGCCATGCAGTACGGCGTGCTCGCGGGCTACCCGCTGGTCGGCGTGAAGGTCACCTTGCTCGACGGTGCTTACCACGAGGTGGACTCCTCCGAGATGGCCTTCAAGATCGCCGGATCGATGGCGCTCAAGGATGCTGCGCGCAAGGCGGGCCCGGTGATCCTGGAGCCGATGATGTCGGTCGAAGTGACCACGCCCGGTGACTACATGGGTGACGTCATCGGTGACCTCAACTCCCGGCGGGGTCACATCCAGCAGATGGACCAGCGTAGCGGTTCCCGCGTCATCAAGGCCTTGGTGCCGCTGTCGGAGATGTTCGGATACGTCGGCGACCTGCGGTCGCGGACCCAGGGCCGGGCGCAGTACACGATGCAGTTCGACTCCTATGCCGAGGTCCCGGCCAACGTGTCCAAGGAGATCGTCGCGAAGGCGACGGGTGAGTGATGAAGTGATCCTCTTCGGCTGCGGCTAGCCGCAGCAGCGGGCACCGAGGCCCCCCTCTGGAGGTCCGCCGAGACCACCCTGACAGCATGCCGCCACACAGGACCGGCGACCGGTCCGGCTGATACGGCGGATCAAGAGAACGAGTGCAGGAGGACGAGACCAGTGGCGAAGGCGAAGTTCCAGCGGACCAAGCCGCACGTCAACATCGGGACTATCGGTCACATCGACCACGGCAAGACCACGCTGACCGCGGCGATCACCAAGGTCCTGCACGACAAGTACCCGGACGTGAACGAGGCATCGGCGTTCGACATGATCGACAAGGCCCCCGAGGAGAAGCAGCGGGGCATCACGATCTCGATCGCGCACGTCGAGTACCAGACCGAGAAACGGCACTATGCTCACGTCGACTGTCCCGGGCATGCCGACTATATCAAGAACATGATCACCGGTGCGGCGCAGATGGACGGTGCCATTCTGGTGGTGGCCGCCACTGACGGCCCGATGCCGCAGACCCGCGAGCATGTGCTGCTGGCCCGCCAGGTCGGCGTGCCCTACATCGTCGTCGCGCTGAACAAGGCCGACATGGTCGACGACGAGGAGATCATGGAGCTCGTCGAGCTCGAGGTCCGCGAGCTGCTGTCCAACCAGGATTATCCCGGTGACGACTTGCCGATCATCCGTGTGTCGGCGCTCAAGGCGCTCGAGGGCGACGCCGAGTGGGGTGCGAAGGTCTTGGAGCTGCTGGACGCGGTGGACGAGAACATCCCCGAGCCGGTGCGTGAGACCGAAAAGCCGTTCCTGATGCCCATCGAGGATGTCTTCACGATCACCGGCCGCGGCACCGTGGTCACCGGCCGCATCGAGCGTGGCATCGTCAATGTCAACGAGGCGGTGGAGATCATCGGCATCAAGGACAAGGCGATGACGACCACCGTCACCGGTGTCGAGATGTTCCGTAAGTTGCTTGATCAGGGTCAGGCCGGTGACAACGTGGGCTTGCTGGTCCGTGGCATCAAG
>JBOHGX010000040.1:0-8219 GCA_050700255.1 Pseudonocardiaceae bacterium | reverse complement strand
CCCCGGACTACGCCGCCGAGCGCGCAGTACAGGTGGTGGACCAGTGCGCGAAGCTCGGCATCGAACTGCCCAGTGCCGAACTCCTCGATCTCGGCCTTCCATGGCCCGCCCCGCCTCCAGGGTGAGCACCTCGTCGCGGCGATCGCAACGTCGGGTCGGCGGCCTCGACCATCGCCGTCGCGCGGGCGGCCAGCGGTTCACTGTCCCAGACCGAGCGCAAGTAACGGCCTTGGCCTCGCCGATGTCGCTGCGGATCAGCTCCTCGGGAGTGCCCGCGCCAGGAAAGCCGCTGTCGGCATCGTCGTAGCCAAGGGCCTCCAGCAGCACCCGGTAGGCGCTCCAGGCCAGCGTCCCGTCACCCGCGAGGAACGCCGCGCTCGGCCCGGTCGAGCAGGCCGTCCATCTCGACCGTCCAGCCAGCCGAGCTGAAGGACAGCGTCCGCAGCACGCTGCCGCCTACGGCTCACCGTCAGACTCCGCGATGTGGCGCGTCAACGAGCCGGCTGGGGTGGGTGCAAAAAGCATGCTAGCGTCATGCCTATGGCAACCTTACAGGTGAAGGACGTTCCCGACGACCTGCACCGCGAGCTGCGGCGTCGTGCCGATCTGGACGGGCTGAGCATCCGGGATTACCTGCTGCGCCTGATCCGAAACGACCAGCAACGCCCGCCCGCGACCGAGTGGCTGGCACGCCTTCGTCGGCTCGAGCCGCTCGATCTCGGCGCACCCGCCGCCGACCTCGTCCAGGCCGATCGTGCCACGCGCGACCTCGAGCCGTTGCCGGAACAGCGCCAACCGTGATCGTGATCGACGCGAGCGCGTTTCTCGAGGTGCTCATGCGCTCGACGTCCGGGTTGGCCGTGGAGGCGCTGCTCGACGACACGATGGCCCCCGACCTGCTGGATGCCGAGGTGTTCCATCGACTAGTCCGCGCCGAACAAGGCGGAGCACTTCAGCCGACACAGCTTGACGAGCGCTTGGCGCTGCTCTACGACGCTCCGATCGAACGGGTTCCCTGCCGGGAGCTGCTGCCCACGGCCCGCCGGTTCGTCACTGCGATGTCCGGCTACGACGCGCTCTACGCCGCCCTCGCTGGAAGCCTGCGATGCCCGCTGGTCACTACGGACGGGCGCCTGGCGCGTACCGCAACGACACAGTTCGGCCTCACCGCGACCCACGTTCCGACTAGTGGCCGGTGATCTTTGACCGCGCCTTTGCCAGTTCGGCGCATCGGCGTTGGTCGAGCGGCTGGCCGGCGGCGGTGTAGCCATCGGCCGCCGTTGCGAACAGGGCACGACTCTCGGTGACATCTCCCGAGGCCAGAGCGATGTGGCCGCGGATCTCGTGGTGCGCGGCATCCCACGCGGGCAGGCGGCCCAGACCAAGACGTTGGCGACAAGGTTCAGAAAACTTGGGGAAGACCCGGACCCAAGCACGTGTTAGCGTCGTGACCTGCCTCACAGTGGACTCCCGCTACGCGAGGTAGGTAACCCTCTACGCAAGGTAGGTCGGTGCGGGATGCCAGCCGGGATTGCACCGACGCCTGCACGCCGACGACCGTGACCACGCAGGCGTCCACCGTTCGCGAGCTGCCGGATGCGCTGCGCGATGGCGAGCAGTTCGCCGCGAGGCTGGTCGGTCGCCGGCCGGCCGTGTTTCTCGACTACGACGGGGTGCTGACCCCGATCGTCGAGCGGCCCGAGGACGCAGTCATGTCCGACAGCATGCGGGAGGTGGTGCGGGCGCTGGCGCAGCGCTGCTCGGTGTGCGTGGTCAGCGGTCGCGACCGACCCGTCGTGCAGCAGCTAATGGGCATCGACACCCTGCTGGTGGCGGGCAGCCACGGCTTCGACATCTGGAGCCCGCAGGAGGGCAACATTGTGCACGATGCCGCGACTGGCTTCGAAGACCTGATCTTCGAGGTCAGGGACCGGCTCCGCACCGAGGTCGAATCGATTCCGGGTGTGGTGGTCGAGCCGAAGCGGGCCTCGGTCGCGGTCCATTACCGGCTCGCTGATCCGGAACACCGCACCAAGGTCACCGCGGCGGTGGACGAGCTGCTGGACCAGTACCCCGGGCGGCTGAAGGTCACCCCCGGGAAAATGGTGTACGAGCTCCAGCCGAAGATCGACTGGCACAAGGGCAAGGCAGTCCTGCACCTCCTGCTGACCCTGGATCTCGACACCGACGATGTCGTGCCGCTGTACCTCGGGGACGACATCACCGACGAGGACGCCTTCCGGGCGCTGGCCGGACGGGGCGTCGGCATCATTGTCGGTCACCCGGACGATCCGGAGGTGGCGGAGCGGCCCACCGCCGCCGACTTCGTCCTGCAGTCCACCGTTGAGGTTGAGCAATTCCTCAACACGCTGGCCCGCTGACGCGTGCAACCTTTCGGGAAGGTGTCCGTGCCCGACTTCACACTCGCCTACGACGGTTTCGAGCCCACGCAGGAAGGTTTGCGTGAGGCCCTCACCTCAACCGGCAACGGCTACTTCGCTACCCGTGGAGCCGCCGAGTGGGAGGACGCCGACGCAGTCCATTACCCGGGCACATACGCCCACGGCTGCTTCAACCGTGAGACGACCATCCTCGGCGGTCGCCCGGTCCTCAACGAAGACTTGGTGAATCTCCCCAATTGGTTGCTGCTGAAGCTGAGAATCGAGGATGAGGAGGCGATCCGGCTCGCCAACGTCGAGCTGCTCTCCTATTGCCACTCCTACGATATCCGCAACGCCGTGGTGCAGCGTGAGATCCAGTTCCGCGACCGTGCTGGCCGTGAGACGACCCTGCGCAGCCGCCGATTCGTGAGCATGGCCAACAGCCACTTGGCCGGTATCGAGTGGACGGTCACCCCGGACAACTGGTCAGGCCGCGTAGAAGTGATCTCCGGTCTCGATGGTCGCGTAACGAACCACATGGTTGCCCGCTACCGCGAGCTCGAGGGGCGGCACCTCAACCCGGTCTCTCCGCGCACGTTCGGCCCGGAGATCATCGCGCTGAAGGTGCAGACCCGGCAGTCGAACATTTACATCGCCGAAGCCGCGCGCACTCGCGTCTTCCGCGGCGGTGAGGTCGACGACTCATGGGATGTCGACCGCAGCCTCTACCAGATGGAGGACTACATCCAGCAGGTCATCGCCTTCGACGTCGAGCAGGCAAGCGCGGTGCGCGTGGAAAAGATGATCTCGCTGTTCACCTCTCACGATAACGCGATCACCGAAACCTTGGCCGCCGCCGGAAAGCACGTCGCGCGGTACCCAAACTTCGCCGCGGCGCTGACCGAGCATGAGTCGGCGTGGACCGAGCTGTGGGACGTCGGTGATATCCGGCTGCCTGCGCAGCCCCGCGTGCAGTTTCTGCTGCGGTTCCACGTCTGTCATGTGCTGCAGGTGTGCTCGCGACACACTGCCCGGCACGACGCGGGCGTTCCGGCTCGAGGGCTCAACGGCGAGGCCTACCGCGGGCACGTCTTCTGGGACGAGCTTTATGTCTACCCCTACCTTAACTTCCGGCTGCCCGAGATCACCAGAGGGCTGTTGATGTACCGCTACCGCCGCCTGGCCGAGGCGCGGGCCGCGGCGCGGGCGGCCGGTTACCGGGGCGCGATGTTTCCGTGGCAGGGTGGCAGTGACGGTTCCGAGGAGACCCAGGTGGTCCACCTCAACCCGCTGTCCGGGCAGTGGGATCCCGACCACAGTCATCACCAGCGCCACGTCAACGCGGCGATCTTCTACAATGTCTGGCAGTACTATCAGGCCACCGATGACCTGGCGTTTCTCCGCGACTACGGTGCCGAGCTGATGCTTGAGATCGCACGTTTCTGGGCTTCGATCGCGCACTACAACCCTGAGCGTGACCGCTTCGAGATCCATGGGGTGATGGGGCCCGACGAGTTCCACGAGCGCTACGCACGTGCCGAAGAAGGGGGGCTGCGCAACAACGCCTACACCAACGTGATGGTGGCCTGGGTCGCCGACACCGCCCCGCGGGTCCTCGACCTGCTGCCGACAAGCCGTCGCGCCGCACTGCGAGTCCACCTCGGGCTAACCGATGATGAGCTGCGTACCTGGGATGAGATGAGCCGCAAAATGTTCGTCCCATTCCACGCGGACGGCATCATCAGCCAGTTCGAGGGCTACGCCGATCTTGAGGAGCTGGACTGGGAACGCTACCGCGCCGAGCATCCCAATACCCAGCGCCTGGACCGCATCCTCAAAGCCGAGGGCGACGACCCTAACCGCTACCAGCTGGCCAAACAGGCGGACGCGGTGATGCTGTTCTTCCTGTTCTCCGACGACGAACTTCGCGAGCTGCTCGAAAGGCTTGGGTACGACTACGACCCCGACCTCGCGCGGAGAACCATCGACTACTACGACCAGCGCACCTCCCATGGTTCGACCCTGAGCGTGGTCACGCATGCCGCCGTGCTCGGTGGCCTGGACCCGGAGAGCTCATGGAAGCGCTTCCTCGTGGCGCTTGAGAGTGATATGGGCGACGTGCAGGGCGGCACTACGAAAGAGGGCATCCACATGGGTGTCATGTCCGGGACTCTGGACCTCGTGCAGCGCGGCTACGTGGGCGCCAGCGTGCGCGATGGGGTCCTGCACTTCGATCCCACGCTCACCAATCGGCTCGATGGACTCACGTTTGCGATGCAGTTCCGCGGTACGTCAATCAGGGTCTGCCTCTCCGGCGATGAGCTGACCGTGCAGACTCTCGCCGAGGGCTTCAGTCGACCCGTCCGGATCGGCATCGGCGATGAGGTCCGAGAGTTGGCCGCCGGTGAGAAGTGGGCAGCGCCGCTACGCCGGCAGCTCGATCTTCCACAGGACTCGTAGCACACCGGGAAAGGAAGCGATCATGCCGCCGCGAGGCTTTGAGGGAGCGATCTTCGACGTGGATGGCGTGCTGGTCGACTCCCCGCACGAACGGGCGTGGAAGGACTCGCTGCGTGAGCTGATGGAAAACGACTGGGCTGACATCGCCGACCAAACCTCGTGGTCCGATGCGCGCTTCACGCCTCAGGTCTACCAGCAGGTGATGTCGGGCAAGCCTCGAATGAGCGGAGCGCTAGGGGCCCTGGAGTACTTCGAGGTTCCTGACGCCGCTGAGCGGGTGGAGGCCTACGCCGCGAACAAGCAGACCATGGTCGTCAAGCTCATCGAGGCCGGCGAGTTCGAGGCCTGCCCCGACGCGTTGCGTTTCGTGCTGGCCGTGCGCGACGCAGGGATCTCGGTGGCTGCGGCGTCATCGTCCAAGAACGCTGGACTGTTTCTCCGCCAGATTCGGCTCGACACCTTCGCCGCGGAGCAGGGCCTGCACTACAACTTCCTGCGCCCCGGCCTGAGTCTGCTGGAGTTCTTCGATGCCGACATCTCTGGCCGCGACTTTCCCCAGGGCAAGCCGCATCCGGCGATCTTCCTTACCGGAGCCGCCGAGCTTGGCGTCACCCCGGAGCACTGCTTCGTCGTCGAGGACGCAACCAGCGGCGTGCAGGCGGCCAAGGCCGGTGGCATGGCCGCGTTGGGTGTGGCACGAGCCAGCGACGAGGCGCTCCTGGCGGCCGCAAACGCCGATCTTGTTGTTACGTCGCTGGATGAGGTCGACGTTGCGGGCCTGCGCGAGCACCAGCTGCGGCGGTGGACGTCGTGACCAGCTCGGTCCAGCAAAGTCCCGGGAGCACGACTCGTCAGCGCGTCGCCGAGGGAGCAGACGGCACGTTGACGATCGGCGTCGATATCGGCGGCACAAAGATCGCCGCCGGAGTCGTCGATCACCGGGGGGACGATCGTCGCCAGGACACATCGGAACACACCGGCCGACGACCCGTCGCGAATTCGGGAGCTGATCGCCGATGCCGTCCGGGAGCTGACGAGCGAGTACACGGCTGAGGGGATCGGCGTCGGCGCGGCTGGCTTCGTCGACGAGCAGCGATCAACGGTGATGTTTGCGCCGAACCTTGCCTGGCGCGACGAGCAGCTCCGCACGTCGCTGGAGCAACATCTCAGGCTGCCGGTGGTGATCGAGAACGACGCCAACGCCGCGGCCTGGGCGGAGGTCCGGTTCGGTGCGGGTCGGGGCGAACCCCACGTGGTGATCTTGACCGTCGGGACTGGGATCGGGGCATCGTCCTGGACGGGAAGCTGTTGCGGGGCCGGTTCATGCGATCTGCGATGCGCCATACCGCCCTGATCAACTGGGCCCACGCCGCCGGCTGATCCGACCCTGCCGTGCGCCCACCGAGGCGCCTAGGTCGGCGCGCGGCCATCGAACCGTCGGACCTGGCAGCTATCGTGGTGGGCGTGACCGCCGCAGTTACCCGGCCGCCGTTCGCCGACGCCTCGCCGGCCGAGATCCGCGCGGCGCTCATCCCCGAGGAACGGCCCCGGTTCGATCGCGAGTACCGCCAGGCCCTGGAAGTGGCGGCGGAAACCTTCAGCCTTGATGAACTGGACAAGACGCTGGCGTCCTGTCGGCGCATCGCGTGGATGTGCACCGACCCCGATCGCTACCGGCGGATGTGGCGGCGCGCGGCGGAGCTGTACACCCGCGAGGAGATCCCTCCCGAGGAGGCGCTGCCCATCACCAAGGCCCGGCTCGGCTACTGACCGACACGGTGTACACCGTCGAAACCGACGAACTGACCGACCAGCAGATCGCCGCGCTGCCTGCCGCCGCCCTGGCCGCCTTCGCCGAGGCGCGAACCCTGTTGGAGGCCCATCCGTGGAGCGGCGACCCCATCCACCGCAACAACCCCGAGGGACCGGTGCGGGCCCTGGCCTTCGGTTCAGCTGGGATGATCACTTAACTGATCCTGGAGGACCTCCGGCGCGTGGACCTGCTGGACGTGCTCTGGGCAGGGTAAATCCCGCAGACGCGCTGTCACGGCGGCGTCGCCAGCGCGAGTCCTTAATGGTCGGCAAGCGGTGACGGCTGTGTCGTCGGTGAGGTGCAACCGAGCTTCGGAAGCAATCCAGGGCTCAGCTTGCTGCGGCACTGCAGCAGGGAAGAGACGGTGTTGGCGTGCTGCCTGATATCTCCCTGATTTCGTGAAGTCATTGCGGTGGGCCCGACCACGGACCGGGTTTCCCCTAACGACGCGTGCGCGAAGTTGCGCAGCACCACCAAGCGCTTGCTCACCAAACACGACCACCTACCGGACCTGAGCCCCTAGGCAGGCACAGCTCGTGCTCACTCAGATCGAGACTTTCGCGGAAGAATGGTCGGGCTGGGACGGGGCGCTGATCCGGTGGCTGGAAGCTGTGTTCACCGCTCGCGGCGTCTGGTTGGCGTCCCGCTACGATCCGCGCGGTGAGATCACCGAATCGTGAGGCGCTTTGATGCCATGATCACGGAGGCCACCGTCGACTGCTACAACGACAGCGAGTGCGTCACGGGTTTCCACACCATGATCGACGAGCATCTCGAAGTGCCATTCCAGACACGTGTGTTAGTGACCGATGTCACCGTGACTGGCATCGATCTGTCCGATGATGAACAGGTCGTGGCGATCTGCACCCGTGGCCAGTGGCGGCAGCGTATCCCGATCCACCGGATACGACTGACCGAGCAGGAAGCTCAGCTCAACCTGCACACGGTGCTGCAGCTGTGTGCGGCGGGCAGCCTGCGGTGCAGCGACAAGACCCGGCGCCCCACCGCGGCGACCATCCGTACTCTGGTCTCCCATCTCGCCCACGGTGACTTCTACGTCTCCGACGCCATCGCGTCGTTCGCGTGGCCGCTGCTGATCCAGGCTGGTGGCCTCGCCACGCTCGACCGCGGGCGGCTCCAGCTGACCGCAAAGGGCCGCACCGCACTGCGCAAGCCGCCAGCTGAAGGCATCCGTCAGGTGTGGCAGCGCTGGCTGACCCACGCGGTGATCGACGAGTTCGGCCGAATCGAGGAGATCAAGGGCCAGCGCGCCCGCAATGTCCTCACCTCGGCCAAGACTCGCCGCCAGACGGTCGCTCAGGCGTTGGTCAGTTGCCCACTCGATGAGTGGATCAGCGTGGATGCGCTGTTCACGACCATGCGACGAGGCAACATGAGCCCCACCATCGCCCGCAGCGCGATGGCGCTGTGGAAGCTCTACCTTGTCGATGCCCGCTACGGCAGTTTGGGCTACGACGGCTTCCACGCGTGGGAGATCCTCGAAGGCCGCTACACGCTGGCGGTGCTGTTCGAATACGCCGGCACGCTGGGACTGTTTGATCTCG
>JBOHGX010000039.1:0-24501 GCA_050700255.1 Pseudonocardiaceae bacterium | reverse complement strand
CGCTCACTGGTGCACCCTTGTTTGGTCGGTGGTTGTCGGTTGGCAGCCGCCGATGCACCCCAGGTGCCGCCGGGTCATCGCCCTGCTCGCTTGACGCTTCGACGTCCAGCATGAGTTCTGCGAGGCCCGGTGGTGACCCGGGTCGCGCGGACCGTCGACAGGGCTGAGCGCCGTCGAGCGCCGATCAGTGAGCGAACCGGCAGCCGCGATCTGGCACCGATAGGGGTGCCTCCCCACTGGGCTAGCAGCGAGGAGGCTGTGATGCAGCATGCCCCAACGACCCTGCCGGATGCACCCGCGAACGGGGTAACCGGTGGTATCGACTGGGCCCGAGACGATCACGCGGTGGCGGTGGTGGACACCGCGGGTCGGCAGGTGCGGCGGTTCACCGTTGCGCATAGCGGCGCCGGGCTGCGCGAGCTCATCGTCGGGTTGGCTTGCGCGGGAGTCGAGGAAGTCGCTATCGAGCGTCCCGACGGCCCGGTGGTGGACAGCCTGCTCGCCGCCGGGGTGACCGTGGTGGTGATCAGCCCCAACCAGCTGCGCAACCTGCGTGGCCGCTACGGCTCGGCCGGGAACAAAGACGACAGGTTCGACGCCTACGTGCTGGCTGACGCGCTGCGCACCGATCGAGCGCGGCTGCGGCCGTTGACCCCGGACAGCCCTGCGACGATTGCGTTGCGCGCGGTGTGTCGCGCCCGCAAGGATCTGGTCGAGCACCGCGTCGCGCTGGCCAACCAGCTGCGCGCGCACCTGCAGCGGGTGTTCCCCGGCGCGGTGGGTCTGTTCGCCGAGCTGGACAGCCCGATCAGTCTGCGTTTCCTGGGCCGCTTCGACTGCCAAGACCGCGCCGACTGGCTGTCCGCGAAACGGCTGGGCGCCTGGTTGCGCAGCGTGGGCTACTGCGGCCGTATCGATCCCGAGGTGCTGCACGCCCGGCTGACCGCCGCTCCTCGCGGCGCTACCGGCGAGCATGGTGGGGCCACCGCGCACGTCACCCGCGCGTTGCTGACCGCGCTCGCGACCCTGGTCGAGCAGATCAAGGCCCTGTCCGAACAGGTCACCGAGCAGCTCGAGGCGCACACCGACGCGCACATCTTCACCAGCCTGCCCCGCGCCGGGCGGGTGCGCGCCGCCCGACTGCTCACCGAGATCGGCGACTGCCGAGCCCGGTTCCCCACCCCCGAAGCCCTGTTCTGCCTGGCCGGCGCCGCACCCTCGACCCGCCAGTCCGGCAAAGTGAAGATCGTCAGCTTCCGCTGGGCCGCGGACAAACAGCTCCGCGACGCCGTCTGCGACTTCGCCGGCGACAGCAGACGAGCCAGCCCCTGGGCCGCCAAGCTCTACAACGACGCCATAGCCCGCGGCCATGACCATCCCCACGCGGTGCGCATCCTCGCCCGCTCCTGGCTCTACATCATCTGGCGCTGCTGGCAAGACGGTGTGGCCTACGACCCCGCCAAACACAAGGCCCTGCAAACCCTGCTCGCCCAGCAGCAGCCAACAGCAGCCTGACCACGTCGGCCATTCCTCCGTCCCAGCCGACCTACGCCTGAGCGCCAGAGGCGTCAACGTGGAGCGCCCGCAGCGCAGCGAGGACGAACGACGTTGACACCGACAAGCGATGGCGCACACTCCCGGACGGGGGAATGACCCCAGGGTTGACACAGGGCTACTCATGGGGCCTCCGGTCAATCCACCGGGGCAATGCGCATTGGTTTGCCAAGGCTGCTGCCAAGGCTGCTGCGCGTGTCAATCGCGACACGCCGGGGGATGCGCTCGTGCTGCCTCACGGTAGTTGCAACCCCGATGACACGGGTGTAATCACAGGCTTGTTATTGTTCGCGACAGCCCGGGGCGCGGACTGGGGAGGAACTCTATGGCGAGGAGGCGGACCGCCATGGACGAGATGGACGGCAGCAGCTCTCCAGAGAACAGGGACCTGCATCAGGACCGGTGGGCGCCGGTCCCTCATGTCCCGTTGGTGGCTGGCCTGTTCGACGAGCCTGACCAACAGGAGTGGCAGGAGCGGGCGCTGTGCGCTCAGACCGATCCCGAAGCGTTCTTTCCCGAAAAGGGCGGCTCAACCAGGGAAGCGAAGCGGATCTGCTCAGGTTGCGAGGTCCGGGCTGAGTGCTTGGAGTACGCGCTGGCGTTCGACGAGCGGTTCGGCATCTGGGGCGGGCTGTCGGAGCGGGAGCGCCGCAGGCTTAAACGCCGGGCGGTATGAGCGGGGACACCTCCCGGCGTCCGCGATGGTGAGCCGGACACGTACGGTGTGCCCCCACCAACGGGGTACGGACAGGAGGGGTCGGTGTGTCGGGCACTGCTGGGGAACCTCCTGGGAATGACGAGGGGCGTTCGGGGTTGCCTTTGGACGGCGGGCGCAGGTCCAACACCGTGGTCGCACCGGTAATCAGCAGCGACTCAGACAACGGCTCAGACAGCGACTCAGACAGCGGCTCTGGCGCCACCACCACCACCACCACCCGCACCCGCACCCGGCCCTCCCCGCTGCCCAGGGCCTCCGACCCCGATGCTGCGGGCAGCGCTGCCGACAGCAGCGACTCAGACGTGCTGACATTGGTGGACGTCGGGATCGGCACCCGTATCCGGCAGTTTCTGCTCGCCCCTCCCACGCTGCTCACTGTTGTGATGACAGTGCTCGCCGTGCTGGTGAACCGCCATCGGCTCGGCCTGGACTTGGCCGGGGGTCGGCTGCTGCCCATCGAGGGCCTGATCGAGACCTGGTCGTTGTACCTGGCCTCCTGGCATCCGGTCGGTGGCGGCAGCGCGGCTCCTCCGCCGGCTGCACTGGCGGTGATCGGTGTATTAGGCCTGCCGGTGGGATCACCTGCCGTGGCTGTGTCGCTGCTGCTGCTGGCCCAGCTGCCGCTGGCCGCTCTGTCCGCCTACCGAGCCACGTGCGCGCTGCCGGTCAGCCGAAATCGGCGCGCACTGGTCGCCGCCGGGTACGCGTTGCTGCCACCGGCCGTGGCTGGTCTGGCGCAGGGCCGGTTGGACGTCGTGCTGGTACACCTGCTGCTGCCCCTGGTGCTGGCCGGCTCCGTCGCCGTCCTGCGCGGAGGAACTGTCGGGCGATCGGGCGGTTGGCTGTCCACCGCGGCCGGCACCGCGCTCGGACTTGCCGTCGTCGGTGCATTCGCTCCCCTGATCCACCTGCTGGTGCTGGTGGTGGTGGTCGTCGGTTTCGTCGTGGTCCCTGCGCCCCAGGTGTCGACGTTGCGTCGCGCGGTCGGACTGTTTGCGGTAGTGCTGCTGCCATTGGGTCTGCTGGTGCCGTGGCCGGCGGTGGTGGTCCAGCGCCCCGCGGTGCTGCTGCACGGGGTGGGCGCAGTCGTGCCCGAGCAGGTGCCCGGCTGGCTGCAGCTGCTCGCTCTGGACCCCGGTGGCCCCGGCGCCGCACCGTGGGTGGGTGCGGTAGTGCTGATCGCTGCGGTGATCGCGCTGGTGGCCCGGCCGTCCCGGGCGATGCTGCCGGGGCTGGGCTTGGTCCTGCTGGGCGCCGCCGCGGTAGTGGTGCTGATCCAGTCGCCGATGCGGCCACTGGTCGGCGGTAATCCCCGGCCGGGCTCAACCGCGGGTGCACTGTTATTGATCGGATGCGGCTTGTTGTGGATCGTGTTGCTCGCCGGTCGCCGTGGGCAACGGGCCCGATGGTGGGTCAATGATCAGTGGGGCCGCTTGGTCGGGGATCAGTGGAATAGGGCGCTGTCTGTGACACCGTGGGTCGGGGTGGCCGCGCTGTCGACCGCCGCGGTGGCGGTGGGCGCCAGCGGTCCCCTCATCGCCGGCCCACCGGCCGGCCTGCCGGTGTTGGCCCCGTCGTTGGCCGCTGAGCTGGCCCGGTCCGGCACCTCGGTCCTGGTCGTCGGCGCCCCGGGTGAACCGGTGCGGCTGACCAGGTCGCACACAGCCCGCTTCGGGGACGACGACATCGCCCCGCTGCGCGCTACCGGGGCCCGCCTTGAGCGGGTCGCCGCTGCGCTGCGGGCCGGCAAACCGGGTGAGACGTCCGCTGCGATCGCCAATGTGGCCGCCACCGGGGTGCAATTCGTGGTCCTACCCACCCCAGCCCAGGGTGCTCGAGCCCTTGCGGCAGCTGGCTCACTGGCCAAGCCTGCTCCTCCGACTGCGGACGGCAGGCCGGTGCTGCGGGTGACCCGGCCGGTTCCAGGAGCCGAGCTGCTGGGACCCGCGCTGGCCGCGCAGGCGCGTACCGGCGCTTCGCCGCCCACCGATCCTGGCGTCAGCGGGGTCCTGGCACCTGCTGCGCCCCCCCGGGTGGCAGTACGGGTTGCGCCTGGCGCAGAGGGCAGGTTGCTCGTGATCGCGGTCAACGATGAGCCAGGCTGGCGGGCCAGTGTGAATGGCCGTGGAGTGCCTGTGGTGCGTGGTTGGGGCCATCAGGTTGCGGTCCCGGTACAGGGCAACGCGGCAGAGGTGCGGGTGGATCGTTCGGATGTCACCCGTAATTCGCTATTGCTCGCCGAGGGCGCGGTGCTCTTGCTGGTTGCGGGCACCGCGGTGCCCTCCCGGCGCCGTTCGGACCGCTAGCACGCCACCACTGAGTTGATCGTCACTGGGGTTGATCGTCACTGGGGTTGATCGTCACTGGGTCAGTCCCCGTGGGTGGGGCCGTCGATGAGGTCCGGATCGACCCCCAAGTAGCTTGCGACCTGCTCGACCAGCACCTCGTGTACGAGGTCGGACAGGTCGCCGCCGCCTTGCGCGCGCGTCTCCAGCGGCCGCCGGTAGAGCACGATTCTGGCTCGAGTGGGCAAGCCGGCGCGGTCTACGCCGGCGGGGATCAGGCGGGCCAGCGGAACCTTGCCGTCCTCCACCACATCGCTGCCCCAGGTCACCGTGGCCGGATCGCAGTCAGTGATCTCTGGCACCTCGTCGACCGCGACGTCGAGCCTTTCCAGCTCGGTGTGCCAGCGCTGGTCGATCGGTTCCAGGGCATCCAGCACGATCGCGTCGAACCGCTCCGAGCGGCTGCGGGCCGCGGGCAGTGTGGCAGGAAACAGCAGCCCCCGCACCCCGCGACCGCGCCGGTCCCGGCGCTTGCGCAGGGCCGAGCGGGCTGACCGGGTCACAGTCATCCGTTGAGCCTACGCCGCAGCACCGGCCGGGATGGTCCCGAGACATTACAGCGCGCCTTGCGCAACCAGCCGGACCTGCGCGCTATGGTCGGCACCGTGCGCAGCGTGCGGCGGTGCTCGAAGACCGGGTGCACATACCCGGCGGTCGCCACGCTTACCTTTGTGTATTCAGATTCCACTGCTGTGGTGGGCCCGCTGGCCACCTGCAGCGAGCCGCATTCCTACGATCTGTGTGAGCGGCATGCGCTGCGCCTGACCGCTCCACGAGGCTGGGATGTCGTGCGGCATGACGGTCAGTTCGCCGAGTTGGAGCCGTCGGTGGACGACTTGACCGCTCTGGCCGAGGCGGTACGGGAGGCCGGCCGGGTAGACCGTCCGATGGATCCTGTTCTCGCCGGTCCAGCGAGTGGAAGCGGTCGCCGGGGTCACCTGAGGGTCCTACCGGACCCAGCCGACAGCTGAGCCCGTCCCCGTTCTCCAGCGTCCCGGTGGGAGGGATCGCCGCGCAGATAGGCTCGGTGGCGCCATCCGCTGGACTCGACGCAGGGTCCACGAAGCCGGACCTGATGAGGGAGCGCAGTGCCTGACCTGTCCGCGATAGTGAAGGCCTACGACATCCGGGGTGTCGTAGGTGAGCAGCTGGACGCTGCGGTGGTACGCGATATCGGAGCCGCGTTCGCCGAGCTCGTGGGTGATCCCGAGGGCTCGCATGCGGTGGTCGTCGGGTATGACATGCGGCAGTCCTCGCCCGGACTGGCGGGAGCGTTCGCCGAGGGAGTGACCAGCCGCGGTCTCGACGTCGTCTCAGTTGGACTGGCCAGCACCGACATGCTCTACTTCGCCTCCGGGCGGCTGGACTTGCCGGGCGCGATGTTCACCGCAAGCCACAACCCGGCCCGCTATAACGGCATCAAACTCTGCCGGGTCGGTGCTGCGCCGGTTGGCCAGGACAGCGGGCTGGATGAGATCCGGGTTGCGGTCGAGCGCGGGATCGAATCAGGGCCCGGCGGCGGTCGTGTCACGGAGCGGGAGATGCTCAGTGAATACGCGGAGTACCTGCGCTCGCTGGTGGACCTGTCCGGGATCCGGCCGCTACGAGTCGTCGTGGATGCCGGTAACGGGATGGGGGGGCACACCGTGCCCGCGGTGGTGCAGGGACTGCCGCTGCACATCATCCCGTTGTACTTCGAACTGGACGGCAGCTTCCCCAACCACGAGGCCAACCCGCTGGATCCGGCGAATCTGGTGGACCTACAGACCGCGGTCCGCGAGCACGGTGCCGATCTGGGTGTGGCCTTCGATGGCGATGCCGACCGTTGTTTCGTGATCGACGAGCTCGGTGAGCCGGTGAGCCCCAGCGCCATCACCGCGCTGGTCGCGACCCGGGAGCTGGCCACCGAGCCGGACGCTACGGTGATCTACAACCTGATCACTTCGCAGGCTGTGCCGGAGATCGTCGCCGAGCACGGCGGGCGCCCGGTACGCACCCGGGTCGGTCACTCGTTCATCAAGCAGAAGATGGCCGAGACAGGGGCCATCTTCGGCGGCGAGCATTCCGCGCACTACTACTTCCGGGGCTTCTGGCGGGCCGATTCGGGGATGCTTGCGGCGCTGCACGTGCTGGCGGCACTGGGCCATCAGCCGGGCCCGCTCTCGGCGCTGATGGCCGAGTTCAGCCGCTACGCCGCATCCGGTGAGATCAACTCCACGGTCGATGATCAGCAGGGCACGATGGCGGCCGTGCGGGAGTGGTTCGCTCGGCGCGACGGCGTCGAGCTCGATGAGCTCGACGGCCTGACGGTGCGATTGCCTGACGGTGCGTGGTTCAACCTGCGCCCATCGAACACCGAGCCGCTGCTGCGCCTCAACGTCGAGGCCCGCGACACGGCAGCGGTGGAAGCGCTCCGTGACGAGGTGCTCGCACTGGTACGCCAGGTTGGTAGCTCTTCAAGGACTACCACCCGGGCAGTGAGGTGACCTTCAAGAGCGACCAACCCGCCCGGTAAGGAGGAGGACGATGGCCGTGGATGTGGATCCTCAGCTGATGGAGATTCTGGCCTGCCCGTGCCCCGAACATGCCGAGCTGCGCAGTGGCACCATCGCTGACCCCGAGGCGGATGCGCTCACCTGCACCGCGTGCGGGCGCAGCTTTCCGGTGACCGACGGCATCCCGGTGCTGCTGCTTGATGAGGCACTGCCCGGTACTGGACCGGCTGCCGGTGCCCGGGACGGCGGTGGCAGCGGGCTTGGGTGCGGGTGATGCAACTCGAAGGGGTATTTGACGACGACCTGCTCGATGACCCCGGGCGTCTGGAAGCCACTGATACCGGTGGGCTACTGCGTGCCGCGGCCACCGCAGGCGCCCAGGTGCGCTCCACGGCATCGGCCGCAGCAGAGGCAGGTCTTCGGCGGCTGGCCGGGGAACGTCCGCGAGCACTGGTGCTGCTGACCCGGGCGGGCGCGGCACCGGCCGCCGCACCGCTACTGCTCGCGCTGCTCGGACCGTCCTGCCCGGTACCGCTGGTGACGACGCGGTCGGTGCCGATGTGGGTCGGTGCGCTGGATATCGTGTTGGCGAACACCACCGATCCGGGCGACCCTGAGCTCGCGGAGGGCATCGACCGCGCGGTCCGCCGGGGCGCTCAGATAGTGCTGACCGCGCCAGCCGACGGTCCGGTGGCGGCAGCGGCCGCAGGTCGATCGGTGCTGTTGATCCCGCGGATCGAGGTACCGCCGGGGTTGGCGCTGCCGCGCACGCTCACTGCCGGATTGTTGTTGCTGGACACTCTGGGGTTGCTGGCGATAGATCCCGAGGGGCTGGCCGGTGAGCTGGATCGCGAGGCCGAGCGCGATCACATCGCGCACGAATCGTTCGTCAACCCGGCCAAGTCGCTGGCGCTGCGGTTGAGCGAGCGAATCCCGTTGCTGTGGGGCACCGATCCGGTGGCCACCGCGGTCGCCGGACATAGCGCAGGAGCGCTTGCCGCGCACGCGGGGGTGGTGGCGCACGCAGCCGGCTTCCATGAGGCGGCAGCGCTACCGGCGCTGCGCCAGGAGGCGGCCCGCGCCGGCGGAGAGGCCGACGTGTTTCACGATCCATTCTCCGACGAGCCCTCTGACCAAACCCAGCGCAGTGGCATGCCGGCGGTCCGGCCGGTGTTGCTCGGTGCGCTTCCCGATTCCCGCGCCGAGCCCGAACGGCTCGCCGCCTTGGATGCGTTGCCCCGCGCCGATGTGGTGACCGCTGATGAGGAGCTCATGGTGCGCCAGGGCGAACCCGGTGCCGCTGCGTGCGCAGCTGCGGTGCTGGCCCTACGGTTCGACTTCGCCGCGCTGTATCTCGGGCTGGGACGGGGCATGCTGACCGGGCCCGGCCGGGCCGGCCCTGCCGTCGGATGAGCGAGCGGCGAAGGAGGGTCTGTGGAGCTGTTGCGCAACGTGGTTCGGCCGTACTCCTGGGGTTCCCGGACTGCGATCGCGGAGCTGCTCGGCGGCCCGGTGCCCGCCCCGCATCCGCAGGCGGAACTGTGGCTCGGTGCGCATCCGGCGGGTCCGTCGGTGCTGCTGCACGCAGACGGCGCGCAGACCTCCCTGTTGGAGGCTCTGCATACCAACCCAGATCACCACCTCGGGCCGCACTGCGCGCGCCGCTGGGGCAGCCGGTTGCCGTTTCTGCTCAAGGTGCTCGCCGCCGATGAACCACTGAGCTTGCAGGCCCACCCGTCCGCGGAGCAGGCTGCTGAGGGATTCGTCCGCGAGGAGGCCCGGGGAATCGCCCGGGACGCCTCGGAACGCAACTACTCCGACCCCCACCACAAACCCGAGCTGATCTGCGCGCTGACCGACTTTTACGCGCTCGCGGGTTTCCGGGAGCCGCTGCGTACCGTCGAATTGCTCGCTGAGCTCGACACGCCTTTGCTCGCGCCCTACCGCGTGATGCTCGAGGCCGAGCCCAATGCCGATGGGCTGCGCGCCCTGTTCACCACCTGGATCACGATGCCCCAGCCCGCAGCGAAAGAACTACTGCCCCGAATCGTGGATGCCTGCGTCACGCTGCTGCGCCGCGACGGGGTTTGCGGCGCCTTTCCGCGCTCTCACGGCAGCGATTTCCGCAGCGAGTGCCGGGTGATTCTGGAGCTGACCGAGGAGCATCCAGACGACGTCGGGGTACTCGCGGCCTTGCTGCTCAACCACGTCGTGCTGGCGCCGGGCGAAGCGATGTACCTACCGGCTGGCAAGCTGCACACCTACCTGCGGGGCACCGCGGTGGAGATCAGCACGAATTCGGACAATGTGCTGCGCGGTGGTTTGACCGCCAAGCACATAGACGTCCCCGAGCTGTTGCGGGTGCTGGACTTCGCCCACGGCGAGCTACCGGTGCAGCCCGGTACACCGGTTGGGCCGCACGAGACCGCATACCGGACCCCGGCCGAGGAGTTCCGGCTGACCCGGCTGGAGTGGCCGGACGGCGACACAACCCCGGTATGGCTGTGGAGCCCTTGGTCGCAGATCTTGCTGTGCACCCACGGGTCGGCAGAGTTGCGCGCCCGCGACGGCAGCAGCGTCACGGTGCGCCGCGGAGGGGCGGTATGGCTGGCCGCCGCGGACCCGGCGGTTGAGGTGTGCCCGGATATCGGGCCGGTGCAGCTGTTCCGCGCACAGCCCGGACTCACGGCCTGATCCCCAGCTGCACCCACGCCACCATCATCTGGCTCCGAATGGCGATCGGGAAGCTGCTCACATCGCCATTCGGCTCCGAATGGCGGCGTGCGTACATGCCAGTAGGACACGTCGGTGACTTGTAGGCTCACCGGTACGAGTGACGGGCAGCGCGAGGAGGCGCCGAGGTGTCAGCGGGTGGTGGGACCAAGGCGATCGTCGCGGCGTTGCTGGCCAACGCCGGTATCGCGGTGGCGAAGTTCATCGGATACGGGATCACCGGCTCGTCGTCGATGCTCGCCGAGGCGGTGCACTCGGTGGCCGACACCTCCAACCCGGGGTTGCTGTTGCTGGGGCAGAAGCGCGCCCGGCGGGAGGCCACCCAGGCGCACCCGTTCGGCTACGGCCGCGACCGCTACTTCTACTCCTTCGTCGTGGCGCTGCTGCTGTTCAGCCTCGGGTCGGTGTTCGCGCTCTACGAGGGCTTCCACAAGCTGGAGAGCCACGAGCCGCTGACCTCCCCGCTGGTCGCGGTCGTGATCCTGGTGGTGGCGATCATGCTGGAGACCTTGAGCTTCCGCACCGCGATCAGGGAATCCCGGCCGCTCAAGGGCAACGGCACCTGGTGGCAGTTCATCCGGCAGGCCAAAACCCCAGAGCTGCCCGTCGTGCTCTTGGAGGATGCCGGAGCGTTGTTCGGGCTGATCCTCGCGCTGGGCGGGGTCGGGCTGTCGACGCTGACCGGTGACCCGGTCTGGGATGCGATCGGCACGATGTGCATCGGTGTTCTGCTGGGGGTCATCGCGATCATCCTCATCATCGAGACCAAGAGCCTGCTGATCGGAGAGGGTTCCGGACCCGACGAGCTGGACCGCATCCATACCGCCATGGTGGGCGGCGGAGTTGATCGGGTGATCCACATCAAGACCCAGTACCTCGGTCCGGACGAGCTGCTGATCGCAGCCAAGATCTCGGTGCCGGCCGCGATGTCCACCGCTGAGGTCGCCCAGATCATCAACGAGGCTGAGGCGCGGGTTCGCAGCGCGGTGCCCGCCGCTCGAGTCATCTACCTGGAACCAGATCTGGATCGCACCCCAGTGGCCAGCAGATGATGACCGGGGAACAACGCGACCGAGACAGGAGACGATAGCCATGGCGACCAGTGGGCTGTGGCGGACCAAGTCGATCGAGCAATCCATCGCGGACACCGACGAGCTGGGAACCAGGCTGCGCCGCAACCTCGGTGCGCTGGACCTGACGGTGTTCGGCATCGCAGTCCTCGTCGGCGCCGGGACCTTTGTGCTCGCGGCCCAACAGGCGGGGGACACCGCGGGTCCGGCGGTGTCGCTGTCCTTTGTCCTGGCCGCGATCGCCTGCGGGTTCGCTGTGCTGTGCTATGCCGAGCTCGCCTCCACCGTCCCGGTCGCCGGCAGCGCCTATACCTACTCCTACGCCACTTTTGGCGAGCTCATCGCCTGGATAATCGGCTGGGATCTCGTGCTGGAGCTCAGCGTGGGCGGCGCGGTGCTGGCCAAGTCCTGGTCTGCGTACCTGGATGACGCCGCCGGTGGTGCGATCCCCACCACCGTGAACATCTCGGGCATTGCCGTCGATTGGGCCGCCCTGCTGATCGTCGGCATCCTCACCGTGGTCCTTGCCCTGGGGATCAAGCTCTCCTCCCGGGTCAGTCAGGTGATCACTGCTATCAAGATCGCCGTAGTGTTGCTGGTGATCGTCGTCGGGATCGGCTTCATCCAGCTGAGCAACTACACCCCCTACATACCGCCGGCCAGACCCGGTGGGAGTAGCGGTGGGACAGAGCAATCGCTGCTCTCGCTGCTGTCCGGCGCGGAGGGCAGCACGTACGGGATCTTCGGGCTGCTGGCGGCAGCCTCGGTGGTGTTCTTCGCCTTCATCGGTTTCGACATCGTGGCCACCACCGCCGAGGAAGCTCGCAATCCGCAGCGCGACATGCCACGGGCCATTATCGGGTCGCTGGCTATTGTCACGGTGCTCTACGTGGCGGTCGCCCTGGTCATCACGGGCATGCAGCCCTACACCGCGTTGACCACCTCCCCGGACGGGGACACGGCGACCCTGGCGACCGCCTTCGCCAACGTCGGGCTGCCCTGGATCGCCGGGATCATCGCGGTCGGCGCGCTGGCCGGGCTCACGACAGTGGCGATGATTCTCATGCTGGGCCAGATTAGGGTGCTGTTCGCGATGTCCCGGGACGGCCTGTTCCCCCGGGCACTGGCCCGGACAGGTTCACGTGGCACCCCAGTGCGGGCCACCGTCGGAGTCGGTGCGGTCGTCGGCCTCGTCGCGGCGCTGTTTCCGATCATCCGCCTCGAGGAGATGGTCAACATCGGTGCCCTGTTCGCCTTTGTGCTGGTCTCCGCGGGCGTGCTGGTGCTCCGCCGAACCCGGCCGGATCTGCCCCGCGGGTTCCGGACCCCGCTGGTGCCGCTGGTGCCGCTATTGGCGATCCTGTCGTGCCTGTGGCTGATGCTGAACCTGTCCGTGGGCACCTGGATCCGGTTCCTGGTGTGGCTGGCCATCGGTCTGGTCGTCTACTTCAGCTACGGGGCCCGCAAGTCGCGGCTCCGGCAGGAGGAACAGCTGGGTGTTTGAGTCGGTATTGGTGGCTAACCGGGGTGAGATCGCGCGGCGGGTGATCCGCACCGCTCGGACGCTCGGGATACGCACCGTCGCGGTGCACTCCGCGGTGGATGCAGAGCTGCCGTTCGTCACCGAGGCCGACGACGCGATCGAGCTGAGTGGGCCACCGGCGCAGGCTTACCGGGACGCCCACCAGCTGCTCGACGCCGCCCGCAGGACCCGCGTAGTCGCGGTGCATCCCGGCTACGGGTTTCTGTCCGAGGATGCCGGGTTCGCCCGGGCGGTAGGTGATGCGGGTCTGGCGTGGGTCGGCCCCAGCGCTGAGGCGATCTCCGCGATGGGTGACAAGGTGACCGCGCGCGACACCGTGGCGGCCGCCGGAGTACCGGTGGCCGCCGGTTCGGATGGTGTGGTAGCCCAGCAGGACGCCGCGGTGGCACAGGCGCAGCGGGTGGGTTTCCCGGTGATGCTCAAGGCCGCCGCCGGGGGAGGCGGGATGGGCATGGCGGTGGCGGCTGACGCCGACATGCTGTGCGCCGAGCACGCCAGGGTCAGTGCATTCGCGCAACGGCTCTTCGGTGACCCGCGGCTGTTCGTCGAGCGGTACTTCCCGCGGGTCCGCCATGTCGAGGTGCAGGTTCTCGGGTTGGCCGACGGCCGGGTGCTGGCGCTGGGGGAGCGCGACTGCTCGGTGCAGCGGCGACACCAGAAGGTTGCCGAAGAGAGCCCGTCACCCGCCGTCGAGCCGGATTTGCGCCGCCGGATGGAGCACGCCGCGGTGCTGGCTGCGTCCAGTGTGGATTACCGGAATGCGGGAACGGTGGAGTTCCTGCTCGATGTGGAAACCGGCGAGTTCTTCTTCCTGGAGATGAACACCCGGCTGCAGGTGGAGCATCCCGTCACCGAGTTACGTTATGGCGTGGATCTGGTAGCAGCTCAGCTGTGCATCGCCGAGGGCGCCGAACCCGGATTTGACGTCGACACTCCTGTTCCCAATGGACATGTCATCGAACTGCGGATCAACGCTGAGGATCCTCAGCGGTTTCTGCCCGGACCCGGGGCGGTCACCGAGTGGCTGGAGCCCACCGGGGACGGGGTGCGGGTGGACGCCGGCTATGCGAAGGGCACCACGGTGACGCCGCTGTATGACTCCTTGCTGGCCAAGCTGGTGGTGCACGGTCGCGACCGCGACCAGGCGCTGCAACGGGCCCGGGCGGCGGTGGCCGGGTTCACCGTGGCCGGGCCGAAGTGCAACTTGCCCTTCCACGCCGAGCTGCTGGAGCACCCCGAGTTCGTCTCTGGGCGGTACGACACCGGGCTGGTTGCCCGGATGCGCCCCTGACCCTCCCTCCGGCGTGTCCGGCGCGCGTGCACGGTGTGTCAGGCGCGCGTGCACGGTGTGTCGTGCTGGGCGTGTCCACGTACTCGGCGCTGCAGGCAGAAGTGAGGCTGCACTGCTCCAAGTATTGACCGATCTGTTAGGCAAGCCTAGCTTCTGAATAGCGAATGGATCGAATTAATGGAGCCCCGATGCGTCGAGCTTTGCAGTCCTTAGTACTGGCCCTTCCGCTGGCGCTGGCTGTTACGGCGTGCTCGGGACAGGGCGATTCGGCCCCGGCTGCAGGTGAGAAGACTCAGGCGGTCCCCGCCGGTGTCGCCGAGCAACACTCCACTATGGAGAAGGAGATCCGCGAGGCCGGCGGCGAGCAAACAGTCGGGCCGTGGCGGGTTGGATACATCGTCGAGGCCGCCGAGCCGTGGCACGTGCTGCGGGATGGGCGGCATACCTACCGGCAGCCCGCGCCCGGCGAGACACACCACATCGAAGTACTCCCGATCGAAGCCGCAACCGGGCGGGTAATACCTGACGTCCCGATCCGCCTGGAGGTGGTCGACGCCTCCGGTGCGGTGGTCGACGCCCAGCAGCTGAACTTCTACTACAGCACGTTCTTTCACTACGCCAACAATTTCCGGGTCCCCCAGCCGGGCACCTATACGCTGCGAGCCACGCTCGAGCCGCCCCAGTTCTTCCGCCATGGTGAGGCTGATCAGCCCGTACCGCTGGCTGAAGGTGCCACTGTGACCTTCACTGGGGTCGAACTGCCCGCGGAGGGCTGACGCCAGCCTTCCACGCGGTGATCGTGATTTCTTCGACTACGGTAAGGGGCTGGGTGACACTCGGAGCGGGCGTGGCAGCACGCCGCAGATGATCGGTGGCTACCCCGCTCTTGACGTGCTGGACGCCGTGGACACCGGGGATGAGGCGACCCGGCGGGTGGTGCTCGCCCGGCTGGAGCGCGGGAGCAGGCGGTGACCACCGCGAGCAGGAACACCACCGTGACGCCGCCGTCCGGACTGCAGGACAGCATTCACATCGGCCGGCAACCGGCCACGATCGTCGAGGTGGTCGGCGGACACCACGGGGGGCGGGCATCTACGCGGTAGCGACCGCCAGACATCTCCTCACAGAAAGGTGGAGTCACCGATGACCAGTAGCAAGCCCAAGGTGGTGGTGGTGACCGGTGCCAGCGGCGGCATCGGCCGGGCGAGTGCGCAGGCTTTCGGTGCCCGCGGTGCCAAGGTGGCGTTGCTGGCTCGCGGTGAGTTGGGCCTGCAGGGCGCGGCCAAGGAGGTCGAGGCCGCGGGCGGGACAGCGCTGCCGATCCCCGTCGACACCGCCGACTACGAGCAGATCGAGCGAGCCGCCGACCGGGCGGAGCAGGAGCTGGGACCGATCGACGTGTGGGTCAACGTGGCCTTCACCTCAGTGTTCGCGCCGTTCACGCAGATCAAGCCGCAGGAGTACAAGCGGGTCACCGAGGTGTCCTATCTCGGCTACGTCTATGCCACCCGCGTCGCGCTGGACCGGATGCTGCCGCGCGACCGAGGCACGATCGTGCAGGTCGGGTCCACCCTGGCCTACCGCGGCATCCCGCTGCAGTCGGCCTACTGCGGAGCCAAGCACGCGATCCAGGGCTTCCACGACTCGCTGCGCTGTGAGCTGCTGCACGACAAGAGCAACGTGCACGTGACGATGGTGCAGATGCCTGCGGTGAACACCCCGCAGTTCTCCTGGGTGCTGTCCCGGCTACCCCATCACGCCCAACCTGTCCCGCCGATCTACCAACCCGAGGTGGCCGCCAAGGCCGTGCTCTACGCGGCGGATCACCCAAGGCGCCGCGAGTACTGGGTCGGCGGCTCCACAATGAGCACTTTGATCGCCAACACGTTCGTCCCCGGAATCCTGGACCGCTACCTGGCCCGGATTGGCTACCAGTCCCAGCAGACCGACCAGCCCCGCGACCCGGAGCAGCCGGAAAACCTGTGGGAACCCGCCGACGGCCCGCAGGGGCGTGACTTCGACACCCACGGCATCTTCGACGCCAGGTCCACCTCCCGCAGCTACCAGCTGTGGGCTTCTCAGCACCACGGGCTGCTCGGCGTGGTAGGTGCCGGTGCCGCGGCCCTGCTCGGCCTGCTGGCCGCCCGGGCGGGCACCAAGGACTGAGACGAAGGAGTCCGCGATGCCACTGCATCTGGAGGACTACGGCCTGATCGGCGACACGCACACCGCGGCCCTGGTCGGCTACGACGGCTCGATCGACTGGCTGTGCCTGCCCCGGTTCGACTCCGGGGCCTGCTTCTGTGCACTGCTCGGGGAGCGCGACCATGGTAGGTGACTGCTTGCGCCGGCCGGCGGGCACCGTGCCACCGGACGCCGCTACCGCGACGACACCCTCGTCCTGGAGACCGACTTCACCACCGCCGAAGGCGCAGTGCGGGTGATCGACTGCATGCCCGTGCGGGGCGTCCGTCCGGACGTGTTCCGCCGGGTGCAGGGCCTGTCCGGGCGAGTCCGGGTGCGCAGTGAACTGGTGCTGCGATTGGAGTACGGCCACGTCGTGCCGTGGTTTCGTGAGGTAGGGCGGCGTACCTCGGCGTTCGCCGGCCGGACACCCTCACCCTGGACTCCGAAGTCGAGCACCATCGCGAGGACGGCGACGTGGCCGCGGAGTTCTTCCTCGACGCCGGCGAGCACGTGGACTTCCGGCTGACCTGGTCCACGCCGCGGGCCCAGCCACCCGAGCACGTCGACGTCGGCAAGGGGATCCACGCCACCGAAGCGTGGTGGCGCGACTGGGCCTCCACCTGTCGATATGACGGACAGTATCGCGACGCTGTGGTCCGTTCCCTGATCACGCTCAAGGCGATGTCCTACGGGCCCAGCGGTGGCATCGTCGCCGCGCCTATCGACGCCGGCTATGAGGCAGAGGCGGTGGCCTGGCGGGAGTGGCTGCTGCGCGCGTTGGCCGGGCGCCCGGAACAGATGCAGCTGATGTACGGGGTGGAGGGCGAGCGACGGCTCGCCGAGTACGAGCTCGACTGGCTGCCCGGCTATGCCGGCTCCCGGCCGGTCCGGGTCGGCAACGCCGCTTCCAGACAGTTCCAGCTCGGCGGGCGGCGGCGCTGGCGGGACCGGCCGTGGGTGGTGCTCGCGGCCGGGTTGGTTGCCGCTGGTCTCGGGCTGGCCGCGTTGGGCCTGATCGGCGCCCAAGCGCTGCTCGTCGGGGACTTCTGCACCTTCTGCCTTACCTCCGCGGCACTGTCGGTGTTGGTGGCGGTGCTGGTCATACCCGAGGTCCTCGCTGCCGTCCGCCGGCTGCGTGAGCGGCGCACCAGCCGACCAGTACGGGACGGTAGCCGTACCGCAGGTGCTCGACCGTGAGCTTTCGCTCAGAGGCGAAGTTCCTCTGCAACGTTTGTAGAGACGCAACCTTTCGTTCAGAATGGCTGCCGTGACCAGTGCGAAGCCGGGCGGGACCGAAAGCGAGCGGCCCTGCGCCGACGAGGTGGAAGCCGTCATGCTCGCCGCACGAGTCCTGGTGGCGATCATCGCGCACATGGCGACCGGACACAGCGGGCACTGGAGCCGGACACGCCGGGGATAGCGTGTGCACGGTGGGTCGGCTGGTGGTGATCGAGGGGCTGGACGGGGCTGGCAAGCGCACCCTCGCCGACGGGCTGGTCAGCGCACTGACCGCGCGGGGCGCGAAGGTCGCCCAGATGCAATTTCCCCGCTACGGCATCGACGTGCACGCCGACCTGGTCCGCGACGCGCTCTACGGTCGGCTAGGCGACCTGCCCGACTCGGTCCACGCCATGGCTGTGCTGTTCGCCCTGGACCGTCGAGACGCCGCTGCCGAGCTGTGCGAGCTGCGGTCTCGCTATGACGTGGTACTGCTGGATCGCTACGTGGCGTCCAATGCGGCGTATAACGCGGCGAGGTTGAACGAGGACGCCGACGGCCCGTTCGTCGAGTGGGTCCGCGCGCTGGAGGTGGACCGCTTCGGTGTCCCGGTGCCCGATATCCAGCTCCTGCTGCGGGTGCCGGTGACCGTCGCCGCGGCCCGCGCGGACCGGCGGGCCGCGGCCGACAGCGCGCGAGCGAAGGATCGTTACGAGGCCGACACCGGACTGCAAGCTCGGTGCGCCGCCGTCTATGACGGGCTCGCTGACAGCGGCTGGCTGGCCCCGTGGTGGGTGATAGACGGTAGTGCCGGAACCGGTGGAAGCGGGCTGAACCCGATCGACGTGGCCGCCCGCCTGTGGGAAGCGCCCAGAGCAGTGCCACCATGGTCCCCATGAGGGCTCGTGTGCTCGTGGTTGACGATGACCCCGCGTTAGCCGAGATGTTGACCATCGTGCTGCGCGGGGAGGGCTTCGATCCCGCAGTGGTCGCTGAAGGTACCAAGGCTTTGCCTGCGCTGCGTGAGCTGAAGCCGGACCTGGTGCTGCTGGATCTCATGTTGCCGGGTATGAACGGCATCGATGTGTGCAAGGCGATCCGCGCCGAGTCCGGTGTTCCGATCGTGATGCTCACCGCCAAGACCGACACCGTCGACGTGGTGCTGGGCCTGGAATCCGGCGCGGACGACTACGTGGTCAAGCCGTTCAAGCCCAAGGAGCTGGTGGCCAGGCTGCGGACCCGGTTGCGCCGCACCGAGGGAGATCCCGCCGAGCAGCTCACCATCGGCGACCTGGCCATCGACGTGCCCGGTCACCAGGTCAGCCGCAACGGGACACCGATCTCACTGACTCCGCTGGAGTTCGACCTGCTGGTGGCCCTAGCTCGCAAACCCCGTCAGGTGTTCACCCGCGAGGTGTTGCTCGAGCAGGTCTGGGGTTACCGGCACGCCGCGGACACCCGGCTGGTCAATGTGCACGTCCAGCGTCTTCGCTCCAAGATCGAGTGGGATCCCGAGCATCCGGAGGTGGTGCTCACCGTACGCGGCGTGGGATACAAGGCCGGTACGGCGTGAGCCCCCCCGCTGCTCGGATCCCTGTTGCTCCGATGCCCGCGCGCTGATGTCGCTGGCGGTCCGGGTCACCGATCTCCTGCGCCGGGCCGCCGGTCAGACCCATGAGCTGTCGACGGGGGCAGGCACGATGTGGCGCCGCTCGCTGCAGATCCGGGTAGTGGGCAGCACCGTGGCGCTGTCTTCCACCGTGGTGCTGGTGCTGGGCATGGTGCTGCAAGCCCAGATCGCCCAGCGGTTGATCGAGAACAAGACACAGGCCGCGCTGCTCCAAGCCGAGAACAGCAGGGTCGTGTTGGAGTCCGAGCTCAGCGCGGTCGATCCCACGTCAACCTCGCTGACCAGCAGGCTCACCACGGCTGTCGATCGGCTGACTCACTCCGACCCCACCGGTGAGCGCCCCGCGGCGGTCAGCGCCGGAGCCTACGAGCCGGTGTTGGTGGACGGTGGTGGCCCATCGGGAGTGGCCGGTACTGGGCAGAAGATCGGCCCACTGGACGACATCCCTGCGGTGCTGCAGTCCGCCGTAGAGCGCGGCGTGCTCGCCCACAAGATCACTACGGTGCAACGGGATTCGACCGCGGTGACCATGTTGGCCGTCGGCATGCCGGTCGCCAGTGCGGGCCGCACCATGCAGCTCTACCTGCTGTTCCCGCTCACCGCCGAGCAGCGCACGCTGCACCTGGTGCAGTCCACTCTGGTGGTCGGCGGCTTGGTACTACTGGGGCTCATTGCCGGAATTGCCAGCCTGGTGACCCACCAGGTGGTCATCCCGGTCCGGCAGGCTGCTGAAGTGGCCGAACGCTTCGCCGATGGCTACCTCTCCGAGCGCATTGCGGTGGTCGGAAGCGACGACATGGCCCGGCTGGGCACCTCGTTCAACGAGATGGCCGCGAGCATCCAGCGGCAGATTCGCCAGCTCGAGGAGTTCGGTGAGTTGCAGCGCGGTTTCACCTCCGACGTCTCCCACGAGCTGCGCACCCCGCTGACCACTGTGCGGATGGCAGCCGATGTGCTGTATGACGCGCGGGACATGCTGCACCCGGTGCTGCATCGGTCCACCGAGTTGCTGGTCAATGAGCTGGATCGATTCGAGGCGCTGCTCGGCGACCTGCTGGAGATCTCCCGGCTGGACGCCGGGGTCGCCGAGCTGCACAGCGAGACGCTCGACGTGCGTGCCACCGTGGAGAATGCGGTGGACGCGGTGCGCGCGGTTGCAGACCAGGCCGGCACCCCGCTGGAACTGGAGCTGCCGGTCACGGAGGTGCTCGCCGAGATCGATCCGCGCCGGGTGGAGCGGATCGTGCGCAACCTGCTCACCAACGCGCTGGACCACGGGGAGGGACACCCGGTCGAGGTGGCGGTCGCCGCCGACTCCGACGCGGTCGCCGTGCTGGTGCGCGACCACGGCGTCGGGCTGCACCCAGACCAGCACGAGCTGGTTTTCACCAGGTTCTGGCGCGGTGACCCCTCGCGTGACCGGCGCACCGGGGGTACCGGTCTGGGACTGTCGATCAGCCTGGAGGATGCTCGGCTGCACGGGGGCTGGTTGCAGGCCTGGGGTGAACCCGGGCGGGGCAGCGCCTTCCGGCTCACCTTGCCCCGCAACCGGGGCACCGAGCTCAACGGCAGCCCGCTACCGCTGGGACCCAGAAACGTCCCCAGCGGCCTCCCAGTGACAGACTCCGCAGTGTCGACCGGACCCGGTACCCGGTGATGCCAGTGAAGTTACGGCGCGCCGCCGTCCTCGCGGCCGTGTTCGCCGCCGTGTTCGCCTCGGTGGGCTGCGCCGCTGTCCCGGGCACCTCCGACATGCAAGTGGTGCGCTCGATGCCGGTGGGCTCGGCAGCGGCCCCCCTGGCCGGACCGGAAAGGGGCGTGGATCCCTTCCGGCTGGTGCGAGATTTCATCGAGGCCACCGGTAGCCCGGCGAACGGGCATGCCGCCGCGCGTGCCTTCCTGTCCCGGGAAGCGGCGACGAGTTGGGACGACCGCGCCGGCCTGACCGTGATCGAGGACGCTCCTGGCGCCACGCCGCAGGCGGGTCCGGAAGCCGGTGTCCGCCGCATCCGGATCGGGGGCCCGCGGCTGGGCGTGCTCGCCGCGGACGGCAGCTTCACGCCGGAAGCGGGGCTGTTCGCCGTCTCGCTCGACGTGGTCTCCGAGCAAGGCGAGTGGCGGATCACCAACCCACCACCTGGGGTGGTGGTGGAGGCCACCGCTTTCCAGCGCAACTATCGCCAGGTTCGGGTCTATTTCGTCGACCCGAGCCGCGGCAAGCTGGTACCCGACCTGCGCTGGGTACCCGCGCAGCCGGCGTCCACGCTGCCGGGGCGGGTATTGGACCTGCTGCTGGCCGGGCCGTCCCAGCGGCTGGCCGGAGCCGTCAGGTCGGCGTTGCCGGAAGGAACCCGGCCCAGATCCAACGTGCTGGTCAGCGGCTCCGGACGGGCGATGATCAACTTGACAGGTCTCGCCGCGCTGGCCGAGCCGGATCGCCGGCTGGCCGCGGCGCAGGTCGTCAGCACGCTGGACGGCTTGCTACCGGCCCCGCTACGGCTACTCGCCGATGGCGAACCGCTGGTGCCCGACAAGGTCGAGTGGAGCACCGCCGACGTCGCCTCCTATACCTCGGCGGGCGGCCCGCGGCCCGACGTGCCCGGGCAGGTGGTCGTCGGCGGTCGGCTGCTCGGGCTGGATGGTGCTCCGGTGCCGGGGCCTGCTGGCGACGGCCAGTTGACCGTGCTCAGCGCGGCCCGCTCGAGCCCCGGTGGAGAGCAGCTGGCGGTGGTCGTCGCCGGCCCGGACGGCAGCCCGCAGCTACGCGCGGGCCCGGTCGACGGGGAGCTGGGTGCCGCGGCGCTGGACGCGGTGTCGATGACCCGGCCCACCTGGCGGCCCTCGGGTGCCGAGGTGTGGACTGTGATCAACGGCCGCACGGTGGCGGGGGTGGTGGTCTTGGAGACCGGTCCCTCGTCGAGCTACCAGGTCAACGCTACTGAACTGGCCCGGCTGGGCCCCATCTCCGAACTGCAGCTGTCCCAGGACGGTGTGCGGGTGGCCGCAGTGGTCGGCGGGCGTCTCGTGGTGGCCGCCGTGGTGACCGAGTCCGGCGTGGTGAGTTTGCGCCATCCGCAGGTGTTGCGGGAGGGCAACCTGCCGCCCACCGCGGGCGTGGACTGGGCACGTCCAGAGCTGCTGGTGGTGGCCTCGGCCGGGACGTCCCCCCAGGTGTCCTCGGTGTCCGTGGACGGGTTGACCCGCCGGCAGGTGTCCAGTACCAACCTGACCGGTCCGCTGACCGACATCGCCGCCGCGCCTGGTCGTGAGATCGTGGTGGCCGACGCCACCGGGCTGTGGGCGTATTCGGATACTCAAGAGGTGTGGGAACCGCTGCTCGGCGGGATTGGACCCGGCGCGGTACCCCTTTACCCTGGCTGACCGGCTGGCGCAAGTCCGGCCGCTGAGAGTGGGGATAGCCGGTCCGTTGGGTACAGCCGGGCCGCTGGCGGAGTCGTCAGCCGGTGGTGGGCTCCGCCAGGGTCCATGCTGGTGGGGTGGCTGGATGGACGCACGCGCTGCTGGATCTCCTGTTGCCCGTCGAATGCGCCGGCTGCGGGGCCCCGGGCGCGTCCTGGTGCCCCGACTGCGCGGTGCTGCTGGGCTGTCCGGTACAGGTACATCCGCCCTGCTGCTCGGCCGCTCCAGGGTGCCCGCCCCATCCACCGGTCTATGCACTGGGCGCCTACCGCGGCCGGCTACGGACCGCACTGCTCGCCTACAAGGAGCACGGTCGCCGCGATCTCGGGGGTCCGCTGGGTGGCGCGCTCGCCGCCGCGCTGTTACAGCTGGCCCCCGTAACCGGCACCGGAACCGGACCCGAATCCGGCGGCGTATGCCTGGTGCCGGTGCCGTCCCGCCGATCGGCCGCGGCTGCCCGCGGCGGGCAGCACGTGACGCTGCTGGCGCAGCAAGCGGCTGCTGCGCTGGCTAACGCAGGGATGGCGGCCGCGGTCGCTCCAGCGTTGCGGATGGCGGCCGGGGTACGCGACTCCGTCGGTCTACCTGCCGTGGCTCGGCAAGCCAACCTGGCCGGGCGGGTGCTGCTGCGGCGGACCGGGATGCCACCCGCCGGGATGCCCGTCGTGCTTGTCGACGACGTGGTGACCACCGGCGCAACCGTGGCGGCGTGCGTCGCGGCGTTGCTCCGGGCGGGTGTCTACACGCCCGCGATCGTGGTGCTCGCCGCAGCCGGCTGTCACCGGCCGTCGTATCTGGAGGCCCTGAACGCCACTCACAGTGTTGAGGATCCGGAACGACACGTCAGGCCCTGGCGACGGGACCTCCGGCGGACTACGGTTCGGCGCATCAGCACTGACACTGCTGATTCGGAAGGAGGCGAGACAGCCATGATTTTGGCGCCGGCGGCCTAGTGATCACGCGGACGGCCCCCCCTGCCGTTCGAGCCGCTGTGCCCCGGCGTCGCCGAAGTCCTGCTGGACAACGCGAGGAGGTCGCACGCGTGAACATTGTCGTGAAGGGCCGTAACGTGGAGGTGCCCGATCATTATCGGGTGCACGTCGCCGAGAAACTCGCCCGCGTCGAACGTTATGACCACAAGGCCATCCGTTATGACGTCGAGCTGTTTCACGAACGCAATCCTCGGCAGGCCAAGAGCTGCCAGCGAGTGGAGATCACCGGTCAATGCCGCGGGCAGGTAGTCCGCGCTGAAGCGTCTGGTCCCGACTTCTACGCCGCCTTGGACGCGGCCACAAGCAAGCTGGCGAACCGGCTCCGTCGGGTTGCTGATCGCCGCAAGGTCCACCATGGACGTCGTCAGCCCACCTCCGTCGCCGAGGCCACTGCGCCGCTGGCGGCCGTCCTGGCCCCCGATATCGACGCAGATATCGAGACTGGAACCATCGAGACTGGAACCATTGAGACGGGAACTATTGAGACTGGGGCGCACACCGCGCAAACCAATGGTCAGCACCACCGGACGGCGGTGCTGGACTCACCCGACCACGAACTCGAGTACGAGCTGCCCACCCAGCGGTGGCATTCCCCGGATGCGGACGGACTGGGTCGCATCGTGCGGCGCAAGAAGCACTCCGCCGAACCCATCACCGTCGATCAGGCGCTCTACGAGATGGAGCTCGTGGGCCACGACTTCTACCTGTTCTCCGACGCCGACTCCGGCCTGCCCAGCGTGGTGTACCGCCGGCGGGGTTTCCACTACGGCGTGATCCAGCTCGTCTGACGCCTTTCCCGTAAGTCATGATCGCCGTCTGTGTGCGGGCGACCACCTCAGGTGTTGCTCACGTCACACAGACGGCGATCATGCGTTGTGTGCGCGCAGCTGACCTGCGCTGATGACGGCACCACTGGTGCAGGGCATACGATGGCGCGCAGACCGGCGGTGCACGCTGCCATGCAGCACTCCACCAGCAGCCCGCCTGCCGAGCAGTGTCCCGATACGAGTGAGGTCTTCCACGGTGGTCCTGTCCCGACTTCTCCGCGCCGGCGAGCACAAGACGGTGCGCCGGTTGCGCGCCATCTCCGACCACATCAACGGCCTGGAGGGCGACGTCGCCGGCCTGCCCGACGTCCAACTGCGAGCTAGTACCGACGACTTCCGTCGTCGCCACGATCAGGGCGAGTCGTTGGACGAGCTGTTGCCCGAGACGTTCGCGGTGGTCCGCGAGGCCGCCAAGCGCACGCTGGGGCAGCGGCACTTCGACGTGCAGCTGATGGGCGGTGCCGCGTTGCACCTGGGC
>JBOHGX010000038.1:0-10422 GCA_050700255.1 Pseudonocardiaceae bacterium | reverse complement strand
CTACTGCGATTTCCGGTGTCACTGCGCCGCCCGGCCCCGATGGCCCCGGTTCGGATGGCGACGGCCAGCAGCACAGCCAGGGTGAGCAACACTGGCAGCCGCTTGCCCCAGGCACCCCGCTCGTCGGGTACGAGCAGGTTCGCGTAGTGCAGGTACTCGTCGTACCAGGCGTTCTGGCGGTAGTACCAGCGGTGCACGGCGATGGATTCCAGCACGTCGCCGAGGGTGGCGTCGGAGAATCCGATCGGAACCACAATCGAGGCGGCCGCCCCGGCCAGCAGCACCGTTGCTACCCGGCCGGCCAGGTTCGAAGCTCGCCACCACTGCCACAACCACGGCAGGCACAACACCAGCGGAGCGACCGCGACCAGGCCGGTGGGGGAGGCCGTGACGGTGACCGCGGCGACAGCGGTGGCTGCCGCGAGCACCCCGATCGAGCGGCGCCGGCGGGCCAACTCCGCCAATACCAGCACCAGCGACGTGCCCAGCACGATCAGCGGTTCGGGCCGCAGCGTGATCCCGTAGGGCAACCACCAGAGCAGGTGCGCGGCCGCCACCGCCCACGGCACCAGCGGTCGCCGCGCCGCCCGGTCCAGCACTGTCGCGACCAGGATCCGCAGCAGCGCATAGCTGACCAGGCCGTAGCCCAGCGGCAGCAGCCGCATCCAGGCCAGGCTCCAATTGCCTCCGAGGGCGCCCCAAGCCTGCAGTGCGTACTGGCTGGCGGAGAACGGGTTCTCGGTGACGTTGAACTGGTAGATGACGTTGCCGATATAGCCCGATTCCATCGCGTTGCGGGCCATCAGCAGGTACCACGAGTCGTCGATGTTGACCGGGGCCAGCACGACCCAGATCAGCGAAATCCCGACCACGACCGCATCGGCCCACGAAGGGCGCGGGCGGACCAGGCCGGGCCCCTCGCCCCGCCACCACCGCCAGGCCAGCACGAGCAGCACGGCGAGCGCGAGACCATGCGCAACCAACAACGCTGTCTTGAGCAATGTGGGACTCGACTGGTACCGCGCGTCGGTGTGCAGCGTCACCGACAGCCCACTCGTGTGCTCTACCGCGTCGGTCTGCAGCTCAGCGACCTGAGGAGCCAGCAGGTCTGCCCGGGTGCCGATGTCAGCGCCGTCACGTGCCACCCCGATCCCACCGGCATCGGCGAGGACCCGGTAGGAGCAGTTCCCGGCCGGCAGTGCCTCGCGGGTGAGCTCCGCACCGGACGCGGTCACTGTCACGATGCCCTGGGATGCGGCCACCACCAGGCCCTCGCCCGGAGCGGTGCCCACGTCGGCGGGCAGCGTGCGCAGTGCCTCGCCGCCACCTGGGCGAGCGTTCAACGTCTGCAGCGCCGCGCACGGGACGGTAGCGGTGAGCTGCAGCGGTCGGTACGGGGACAACGGAAGTACGGTCGAGGTGGGCTGCTGCCCGGTGCGGGGCCAGCTCACCACCGGATCGTCGGCGATGACGGGAGCGAGCACCGCGAGGATCCCCAGCACGCCGGTGAGCAGCGCCAACGCCGCAATCGTCCACCCCATCCGGTGACAACCGGTGTCGGTGGTAATACGGTTCGGCACCGCGGCAGGCTATGGGGCCGGGCGCACATGGCTGGCGCTGGGTGGTGTTGGTCAGCCCGAGGCGGCTCAGCGGCGCAGGGGATTGGTCAGGGGCCGGCGGTCCGGGTCGATGATCGCGGGTGGTCGGAACTCGACACCGCGACCAGCGCGGGTAATTCTTCCGAAACAACGATCATGGACGGCCGCCAGGCCGGCGCTCGCTGCCTGACTCGATCTTGGGCAAGCTCGCGCAGGGACCCGCGGTCATGATCGGCGCACCGCCACCACCCGCTGCGCCGAAGTCCGATCACCGAAGCGACCGGCCGTGCCACCCCAAAGTGACTGGTCAGACCCACTGTCTGCAAAGTTGGAGCGGGCAACCACCACGGTAGACGTCCCCAAAACTCTGCTCAAGTGTCGAAGTTCTAGGGACCCGCCCCATGCGCCATTGGTCAACGGACGTCTCGAACTCTGGGTGGGCGGACAGTGGGCATGATCGAATCCATCTGGTGGCTCCCGGTTAGAGGTGATGATCGTGGACGCCTGCCGGTGCGTTCCACGATCAGTTCGTAGAAGTCACTGGTCTCGGTGGCATCCGAGCGGGTGCAGGCAGGTCGTCGATGATCGGCAGACCGATGCGGTGCACGGCGTACGCGGAATATTTGCCGCGGATGGCGGCGTGACCAGCGCATTAGCCAGCAAGGTCTTCAGCTCGCCGGAGACCTCGATCCGCTTCGGTGCCGCTGGGACTGTGGTGGTGTGGGCGATGGTTTCATGACGGCCTGCGGACGATCAACTCGGCGTTGTCGCGGCGAAGCGGCCGGCGGCCCGGACCACCCGGGGTGGCTCAGCACGAACGGGCCTGACGGCGCTGGCAACAACACAGGTCGTTTCTCGGCGTCGAGGACTTCCCGTGGCCGGTAGCAGATGGTGCCGTGGATACGCATGCCAGCGACGTGGGTGCACCAAGCAGCAACCCGCTGCTGGAAGCCGGCCAGATCGCGGAACTTCTGGCCGGCGAAAAGCTGCACCGCACATAGCGGAGACTGCGCTCATGCGAGCGCTTGTCCCGCAGATGCCGGACCCGCGCCCGGGTCAATGGCGAAGCCCCGGGCCTCATCGAGTGTGCGAGATGGCCGCGTGCGGACACCTTTCGGTCGATCGGGTGGTCCAGCGTTACTGCTCAATACTCATCTGCTTCTGCGGAGCAGGCGTCGCAGCACCAAAAACATCCCCACCGCGACCGCCGCAGTAGGCAGTGGCCGTTGCTTCGCCGTGGTCATCAGCGGTTCGATGCGTGCGGCCACTGGCGGGGGAAGTTTCCCCGCTGCCTGGTGAATCAGGCTCTGGGCCTGCTGCTTGACCTCGTCGGTCTTGGCTTGTGCCTGCTGCTTGACCTCGTCGGCCTTGGCTTTCGCCTGCTGCTTGACCTCTTCCGCCTTGACTTGCACGGTTTCCTTGGCGTCGTGCACCTTGTCCTTAACACTTGCCGCGGCAGGCGAAGCCACGTACTTCTGATAGGCGGCCGCGGACTCGGCTGCGGCGGCAGCCGCACGCTCAGCGCCGGAAGGTGTCCGGGACGACGAATTCATCAATCCTCCAACGGATTCGGAGTGTGGATGGTGCAAGGGTAGTCGGTGAAGATCAGTGACGATGTCCCGGGCTACAGTACTTGGCGGACCGCCGTACGGTGTCGATGAGTACGTCGATCAAGTGATGGCGGGTCTGCGCGCTTATGCCGGTGAGCATGGCCGGTAGGCGTCGGGCGGTGTCTGGGTCGGTGTCGCCGACTATTGGTTGGGCAGCGGTGGTGAGGGTCAGCTGGACCGTCGACGGTCCGCGGGTCCGGTGTGCGGCACACCAGCCCGGCGTGGGCCAGTCGATCGATCATCGCGGAGGTGACCGGCGGCTGGTACCTAGCGCAGTGGCACTCAATACTGGGGAACCGCTGGTTCGTACTCTTCTCGACTGCGATGATCGGTAGCTACGTGCTGGCTTTCCAGGGAGGAGGGTTGGGTCGGGAGCTGGCGCGGTGGCAGGTCCCGACCCAGCAGCGGGTGTCGCGGGCTCGACCGCGCAAGTCGGCTGCAGCGGCCCACCAATCACGCACGCTCTCCTACACACCCGTGATGACGGTGCTGGACAATTTTGCACCGCAGGGTGGGCGCAGCTCGAGCGTTCCGGACGCATCTACCAGTACCGGCCGGCGCAGACGCGGGAGGAGACCGCCGCAGGGGTGCTGCGCGAGGTGCTCGCGTCCACCGGAGATTCCGACGGCGTCCTGCTGCATTTCGCTCAGTTCGCATCAGACCATGAATCGATGATCCTGCACCGCGCTCTCGGGGAACGAAAGAGCCGATGATGTGCATGTACTGTATGTACTGATGTAGGTGCTGATGCCGAGAGCACTGCTCGTCGCTCGGAAAGTTAGGTGAATCAGCTGCTCAGCGACTGGCCAATCCCAGCGGCGCGTAACTGCTCTGGGTCGGGACCGCTTCTGTTACAGCAGGCAGCAAGACGACCATTCACCACGATCGCGGGAATGGTCGTGATTCCGTACTGACGGGCTCTATCAGCACCCTGGTCACGGAGGTCATGCACAGTGACCTCGCAGTCGGGACAGGCCAGCTTCTGAACGAGCTGGACGGTTGGCTCGCAGATCGGGCAACCTGCGGTGAACACTTCTACCTGGCGTTTTGTCATCTTGAGCACCTCCACGAGCCACCATAAAGATTCCAGTAGGCTGGAATGTCAAGCCGCTACCATGACCAGGTGAGGATTGGCCAGCTGGCAGCCCAGACCGGCGTGTCAACCAAGACGATCCGCTACTACGAAGACATCGGCGTCCTGCATGCTCCGCCGCGAGCTCCCTCGGGGTACCGGGACTACAGCGACGATGCGGCACCCCGGCTGAGGTTTGTGCGTGCCGCACAGTCGGTGGGCTTGACCTTGGGGGAGATCCGCGAGGTGCTGGCGTTTCGGGATCGCGGCGAGGCACTGCTCATGTGCGGCAACTCATCGAGCGACATGCTGCTGATCTGGCGGAACGCATCGCGGCGCTGACCGCGACGCGCGACGATCTCGAACGCCTGGCCCGGCGTGCCCGCGCAATATCAGCTACCGCTGCGACCGATGCCGTGTTCTGCCACATCATCGAGAGCTGACTCGCAAATCGGCACACCTCAAGCCGCATCGTGGGCGAAATTCGTGGTCGCCGGGCGGCGCTGGATGTGCGACCGTGAAGTATGCGACCGCGGATCAAGACGATGTTGTCCGTGTGGGCCGGGCTGATCGCCGCGGCGATGATGGGCGCACCTGCCGCCACCGCAACCACGGCCACCGCAGCGCAAGAAACCTTTCTCGTCCTCGGTGTGCAGGGCCGTGATATCGATCGGTTCGTCACGCTACGTTGCGACCCACCCAGCGGGACCCATCCGCATTCCGAGTCCGCCTGCCGGGTGCTTGGCGAGGCTGGCGGCGACTTCACCAAGATCCCCAGACAACCCGGCACGCTATGCCCGGTTATCTACGACCCGGTGACCGCAATCGCCTCCGGCGACTACCAGGGCGCGCGGGTGATTTTCCGGCACACCTATCCCAACCGCTGCGACCTGGCCCGCCACACCGCCCCCCTCTTCGAGCTGTGACTCTTGCCGGCTCGGGATAGGTCATGCCTTCGCTGGCCGGCTGTGAACCCTTGCCAGGTCGCACACCGAGTTGGATCACCGCTGCAGTAGTGCGCCGACGGAGGGTCGAGCGTCTCGTTGCTCAGCGACCGAGCAGGCGGATGGATATCCCCGTCGCTGCGGTATGGAGTCGCTCGTCGGCGGTCACGAGTTCGGCGTCGAAGTCCCTGGCCAGCAGCACGTATAGCGCGTCGTAGGCCGTGATCCCCCAGTCAAGGGCCGCCGGGAGGCATCGAAACCACCGCCCTGGACCACCGACGAAGGTCAGCTCGAGGTGCGAGATCGCATCGAGTGCCTGGCAAGCGTCCTCCACGGTCAGGACGTGCTGAGCGACTCTCTTTCGCAGCCCGTTGGCCACCTCCCCGACGAGGTGCTCCGGTGCCAACAGTGCAACTGAGCCGACGGCCAACTCGTCGAGCAACGAGGCAGCTTCCTCGCTGCCGGGTTCGGTCACCACCCACTTCAACGCTACCGAGGCGTCAACGACCAGCGACCGGCTCACCCGGATCTCTCCCGGTCCGCACGAACCAGCTCCTCAGCGGGAGGATCCTCCGCACCGAGATGGGTCCGTCGCCGGATTGCTCGCAGCCGGTCGACCGCCTGACTGCGTCCGGTTCCGGACTGCGCGCCTTGCAGCGCAGCGCGCAGAATGGCGACAGCTTCAGCGGACATCGACCGTCCCTGTGCTGCCGCGCGCTGCCGCAGCCACAGGTGAACTTCGGGAGGCAAGTTGCGCACGTGGAGCTCAGCCATGGAACCAGTTTAGTCCCACATCGGTCCCACATCGGAGCCTCATACCGGCGTGACACCGCGCCACGCCGCCCATGCTTGCCCACCTGCGTGTCGCGCCCGGCGGCCCGGCCGGTTCTGATAGGCCTTGAGTGTGACAGCTGACATGATGCTCGATGATGAGCTACGCGGCCGGGTGCGGGAACTGCGCGCGGCGGGGCGATCTCCCAAGCAGATCGCCCGGGCACTAGGCGTACGTCCGGCCATCGTTGCCCCACTGGTGCGAACCATCGCCCAGCAAGACGCGGCAGCCGAGGCACAGCCGGCGGTAGTTGGCTGCTGGGTCAGCTCAGGCTGGAGCACGGCCCTCACGATCGGCAGGGACGACGACTGGTCCGACGTCGCTACCCCCGATCGAGGTCCTGAAGGGGTCGCCTGCGTCGTCGTGGCCCGACGGCATCGGCCGCAGCGAGTGACCGTCTGCGGTTACCTCGTCGACGTGTACTGCCTTGGCGTGAAGAACGCGCTGGGACCACAGATCATGAACGAGCGGGACCTGCCTGCCTTCCGGCGCCGCTTCTTCACCCCGTTCAATGAGGTGGCAGCGCCACTGGCAGTGCCGCTGGAGCTGGTCCGCCACCTGGTGTACGGCGCAGTCGACTACGCCCGCCAGCTCGGCTTCGAACCCGCACCCGACTTCGAGCTGGCTGCGGGGCACCTCGGGCCATGGCAGGAGACCAGCGCGATCACGTTCGGACGCCACGGCGTCCCCTTCTACATCTGCGGCCCCTACGACAACCCGAATCGAGTGGTTCGCACCCTGGCCAGGTCTGTGGGTGAGGGCAACTTCCAGTTCATCATGCCGGTGGAGGCCGCGGCGGGCTGGTGACCACCCAGCCGGCGCGCACCACCCGGCCGTCGCGCAGGACGGTGACCCGGTCGGCGCCTGCTTCCAGATGCGCGACTCAGCGGCGCAGGGGGTTGGTCAGGGGTCGGCGGTCGGGGTCGATGATGGCGGGTGGTCGGAATTCGACGCGTCCGCCGTGGATGGTGATGTCCCAGCCTTGGTGGTGCACCTGTTGGTGGTGCATTTCGCACAAGAGGCAGCAGTTAGCCACCGAGGTCTCGCCGCCGTCGGCCCAGTGCAGGGCGTGGTGTGCGTCGCACACTCGGGGTGGTCGGTTGCAGCCGGGAAACGAGCAGCCGCGGTCTCGGGCGATGAGGGCGCGGCGGATGCCCAGCGGGACGGTGCGCATGGCCCGGCCGACGTCCAGGGGTTCGGAGTCGCTGCCCATCACCACCGGGATCAGTTTGCAATCGCACGCGATGCGGCGGGCGTCGCCAGCGCTGATCAGCTGTCCGTAGTCCAGGGTGGCGGTACCAAGACCAGTGCGCAGCGCGTCCCAGTCGATGGTCACGGTCAGGTGGGGGCGTTCCCCTGCGGTGTTGGGGAACTCGTCGGTGGCTCGGGCGCGGTCGCATAGCTCGATGAGGGCATCGGCCTGGCGTTGCGGGACGCTGCGGGTGCCGGATTCGCCGTCGTCGGTGGGGTGCCGGGCGGCGAGTTGCTCGATCAACGACCGGACCGTGGCGCCGTGTTCGGCATCCAGCCAGCCCTCCAACCCCAGGCGCCCGTCGCGGCGGTCACGCAGCCACAGCTCTCCCCGGACCGGCGTCGCGGTGGTGGGATCGTCACTGGTGCAATCGTCACTGGGCTCGGGTCCGTCGGGGTCCAGGGTGGCGATCAGGCGGTGCGCGATCAGGCGCAGCCGGCGGGGGTCGAAGTCGCGGGCGTACCCGGCCAGATCGGCCTCGACCCGCTCACGCGCGGGCTCGGGGACCGACGCGGGCAGGGCGGCCATCGTCTCGGTGATCACTCGCAGCTGCCCGGCGCCGATCTCACCCGCCGCCAACGCCGCCGCGGTGACGGGCAGCTGCGCAGCCAGCACCTGCCCGGTCATCGCCCGGCGCGGACCCACCATGGCCGCCTGCTCGGTCCGGGTGCGCGCCTCGGCGGCGGACAATCGCAGCGTCGCCGCCAGCAGCCGCGGCGTGGTGCCGAACCCCTGCCGGGCGGCAATCCCCCGCGCCTCGACTTCAGCGACCACGTCCAGTATTACCGACTGCGTCCGCCGGGAAATCTCCTCGATCTGCCGCAACGAGTCAACGACCCCGTGGTCATCCAGACCGCTCAACCCGCCGCGCAGATCGTCGAGACAGCTCGACACCACCTGCACGGGCTTGCAGACGGCTACGGTCATGCCCCGAGTCTCGCACCCACCCCTGACAAAATCGGCACACCTCAAGCCGCATCGTGGGCGGTGTCGGCGGCGACGGACAGTGCCGCCTGGGTCTGGCCCAGCAGGCGGGCCAGCGCGGTCCTGACGTCGTCGGACTGTTGCTCGATCTTGCCGGCGTGCTGCCGCAGGGTCCCGGCGACCTTCTTGATGTCGTCGATCTTGCCGAGCATCCCGAGCGCTTCGGCGATCTTCTCCTCGGCCGTGTGGATACCGTCGCGGTCCGCGCGGTTGCTCGCGGTGAGAGCACTGAGCCGCAGCAGCTGGATGACGGTGCGCAGCAGCTCAGGGTCGTCGGTGCCCGGATCGAAAGCCATCACGATCCGGCGGGAGCCCAGACACCGGATGGTGCTGCCGTTGTTCTGCGCCGGTTCTGCACCGGTTCGTGCACCAGACCCAGAGACGCCACAGCGGCGCGGTTGCGCTCGGCCTCGTCGAGGTAGTCGTTCCAGCTGGACCGCTTGGAGTTGGTCATTTCCAGCACGATGCGAGCGGAGCCGCCGTTGATCGTCAATACTCCGTCGCCCTTCTTGTTGCGCGCGATGGTGCCGGGGATGGCTCCGGTGTCGGCGTACTCGTCGCCCAAGCCCGCCGCGATCTGTTCCATAAGACGGTGGATCCCGGTCGCATAGCTCTCGCCCTTGAGCGGGGTGATTCGAGCCAGGCTCTCGGCGCTTTACGGTGGCAACAACAACTGGTTCGCCGCCTACGCCTACTGGTACTTTCAAGCTCTACGGGCACCGGAACGTCCAGCTGCTCGATGGCGAGCGCAAGAAGTGGGAACTGGACAATCGCACCTTGACCACCGACGAGGTGAGTCGGCCGGCGACCAGCTACACGCCCAGGCGCAGAACACCGCTATCCGGGCGTTCCGCCAGGAGACGGCCGACGCGATCGGCAACAAGAACCTGGTCGAGGTCCGCTCGCCCGACGAGTTCGCCGGCAAGATCCTGGCGCCGGCGCACCTGCCGCAGGAGTCGGCGCAGCGGCCGGGACACATCCCCACCGCGTTGAACGTGCCGTGGTCCAAGGCCGCCAACGAAGACGGCACCTTCAAGTCCGATGACGAGCTGCGGGCCTCCTACACCGGCGCCGGACTGGACGAGGGCAAGTCGACCATCGCGTACTGCCGGATCGGCGAGCGTTCCAGCCACACCTGGTTCGTGCTGGATGAGTTGCTGGGGCTGTCCGACGTCAAGAACTACGACGGTTTCTGGACCGAGTATGGTTCATTGGTCGGCGCACCGATTGAGTTGGGCAGTAAGGGCTGATCGCCATGTGCGGGGCACCGGACCAGACCCAGGAGCTACCGCCGGGCACGGATCTGAGCAAGCACACCGTGCTGACCGGCACGGTGCGAACGGCCGGGGAACCAGTCGGCGGTGCCTTCGTTCGACTACTTGAGGGCACTGGGGAGTTCACCGCTGAGGTGGTGTCCTCGGCCGCCGGCCAGTTCCGCTTTTTCGCCGCCCCGGGCCAGTGGACCGTCCGCGCCCTACACCGATCCGGCACCGGCGAGGTCCTTGTCACTGCCGACTGTCCAGGCCTGTTCTGGGTCGATGTCGCGGTGTCCTGAGCGCATTCAGCGGCTGAGTCGGGGAATGCCGGTGGTGAGGGGCAACGGAGGGGCCTTCGGGCCAAGGTCTACGTTTGGTTTGAACGTTTTCGAGGGGAAAGGGTGCTTCGAAGGTGCGAGAAGCCTCTAAGTTGGACGCTAGGGCACGCAGGACGATGGCGCTTCTCTACAGGCGATTGCTAGAGATCGGTCTATGGCGGCACATTAGATCTGTGGGAGGCGCTCTGACAACAGGGGCTGGCGGCGCCCACTTCACAACCAGAGACAACCGAGCTTTTCTGCAGGATTTGCTGGCCACAGGTCGCTTCTGTCGGGATACAGCGGGAGGCGGATTATTGCATCGCGGGCAGATCTCCGTGCGGGAGATCACGAATGGAACCGGTCTTCACCTTTCGTTTGCAGACAACAACCGCATATATGTCCACATCGACAGAGTGTCCCCCGCAGTCGGGCCTACCGCCGAGGGCACCTGCCGCTACGATCGCATGCGATCTTTATCGCATATGCGCCGAGAGGTGTTTCCTCTGGTCATGCGCTCTCACCGCCCCAGCTCTCCGGAGAACAAAAGCCTCCGC
>JBOHGX010000037.1:0-8029 GCA_050700255.1 Pseudonocardiaceae bacterium | reverse complement strand
TCTGGCCACGGACTACGGATCGGATCATCATCGCGGTGGCCGGTCAACGGTCTCGTACATGCGAATGGAGTTCGATCTCGACCATTCCCGGTTCGGTCGCCATCCAGCCGCCGCGCGCACGTGCCGGAGCCGGCCGGTGCTCAGGAGCAACCGTTCCTCGACCGGGTTGGCGTAAATGATCCGCAGTGGCCGAGGATTTCGCTCCACCGTCTGGAGCAGTCGCTCGATGAGGGTAGCGAAGATCTCGTCCTGAAACGGGTTGTACAGGAACGCCACGGTGACATCGTCCGGAATCTCGTACTCCTGCACATCGGCGTGGACGAGTTCGATATCCGGGCAGCGCAGCCGCTGGCGGTTCCGATCGATGTTCTCTCGTGCGATGCCGTGGAGTGTCTCGGAGATCTCGACGCCGATGACCTTCCGGAAGGGGTACCTCGCGGCCTGCAAGATCACCCTCCCCATGCCGGAGCCGAAGTCGACGAAACATCATGATCGGTCACCTCCCATGGCGGGAGGATCCGACGGAGGCTCATCCACCCGGCCGGGCGGTACCCCTGGCAACCGTGCCCAGCGAGTCCGAGTTCGCCGGGCTCGATCCGACCCGCGGTCCGCACGCCGTACCGTCGATCGAACAGGAGGTCGGTGGCCGCCGAGCGGAGCATGAGGTACGGGAGATTGATCACGGTGGCGATGTGCTCGGATACCGGCTTCGCGTCGAGCTCCCCACGTCTCCCCAGGTCACTAGTTACTACCTCTGATAGTAGTCCTATCGGTCGTAGTAGAGTTGCCGTTACCGGTGAGCATCGCGGGTCGCCCGTCGCGCACGGTGATGTGACGGATCCGGCGGGCGGCAGGTCATCGCTATCCATTCACGCTGCGTGCCCGTACCCTTGGCTTCGGAGGCGGCGCCATGCAGGGATTGGGAGAGCTGGAAGAGGCGGTGATGGGCGTGCTGTGGCAGGCCCCGAGTCCGCTGACTGTCCGCGTCGTCCGGTCGGAGATCAACCGCTCGCGGGCGCTGGCCTACACCACCGTCATGACGGTGCTGGACAACCTGCATCGCAAGGGTTGGGTACAGCGGGAGTTATCTGGTCGCGCCTACCTGTACCGGCCGACTGAGGCACGCGAGGAGGCCGCAGCGCGCGTCTTGCGCGACCTGCTCGCCTCCACCGGTGACCCCGACGGGGTGCTGCTGCACTTCGCGAGATCGGCATCGGATCACGAGTCGACCATCTTGCGTCGTGCTCTGGGGGAGCGCGGAAGCCGATGATGATCGCCTTGGTCCTGCTGCTCGGAGCGCTGCTCGTCGCCTGGGCCCCGGCTACTCGAATACCGGCTGTACGCAGGCGCCGACCCACAGATTTCTCTAGTTACCTGGGTCACCCTTGTAGCTAGCACGCTGTTCAGCCTCACGACCGCCGTGAGCCTGGTACTGCTTCCTGGTCACGGGCCTGCGCGGCACGTCGTGGCCTTTGCGCACCACTGTTGGGCCGCGGTGTCACACGGATCCGTGCCGCGGATCGACGCAGTTGCGGGCCTGCTGTCAGTGGTGCTGGCGGCGGTCGTCCGGTCCAGCGCCGCCTTTCTCCGTCACACGCTGCAGCGGCGGCAGCTTCACCGCAAGCACCTCGACCTGCTCCGCATCCTCACCGGCGGTGGGGCGACTCCGGGTTCCACGTTGTGGTTGGACGTGCCGCAGCCAATGGCCTACAGCGTGGCGGGGCGACCCGCGCTCATCGTCGCCACCGAAGGGCTGCGCCGCTGTCTCCCCACGGAGGCGGTGGCGGCCGTGCTTGCGCATGAGCGTGCCCACCTGCGTGGCCGGCATCACGTGATGGTCACGATCGCCGAGGCTCTCGCCGTCGCACTGCCGTGGCTGCCGTTGATGCGGCACTCCCCTTACCTGGTGCGGGCACTGGTCGAGGTTTCCGCCGACGCAGTCGCGGCGCATTCACACAGCGCCGGAGCGGTCCGCACAGCCTTGCTGGGCATGTCGGCGGGCCCCGCTCCGGCCCATGCCCTAGGGATGGCGCCCAACTGCATCGCGCTCCGGTTGGCCGTCCTGTCCTCGGGTCGATCGGAACACGGGCGCCTCAGACGGACGCTGCGCTCCGGATTGGCCGGCACGATCGCAGCGCTGCTGCCTGCTTTCGCGAGCGCCGCGCTCCTTGCGGCTGCAACCGTGGCGTTCTGCTCTGTCCTGGGCTGACCACGGCCCAAGGCCGGCCAGCAGCCACTCCACTCGGATCGCGCGCCGAGGCGGGTGGCCGGGGTGATGGTGGAGCGCAGCGGGACCTGTTGCACCAATGCGGCCGGGACGACCTGGCTGGCGCGCTGCAGCACCTAGCCATCCGGTGCCACCACGGCGCTGACGCCGCTAGTGGCGGCGACGACCACGGACCGGTCGTGCTCCACCGCCTGCACCCGGGACTGGCGTCATGCCGATCGCCATGGCCACCACGCCGGTCACGGACTGGAGCGGGGAGTACTGGACAGGTTGAGGCAGGCGACCGGGGCGCCCGCTTGGCCTGCCTGGCCGGGGGCCGTTGCGGTGGTTTGCGCGTCGTACACCACGATCGATGCGGGTGCCCGGTCGGTAAAGGTGAAGGGCACGCTGGCGCCGGAGCTGGCTGAGCCGTCCGAATCGGTGCGCAGGTCTAGCCAGATCTCGTTGCGTGGATTGGCGTACTCGGGATTGGTCGAGGGCGCTTGGGGTGTCGCGGCGGGATCAATGCGATTCTGGTAGGGCGGTCCCGCCTCCTCGGCGGTGGCGCCACAGGCCTGAGTGTGCGCGTGCACGGCATAGCCCCGGTCAGGCAGCAGCCCGGCGACCGACAAGTTCGCCCTGGTTTGGGAGTAGCCGTAGCCCGCCGGCATCACGCTGGCCAGGATCGATGCGCCCTCCGGCACCAGGGCCGGGTTGTAGGTGACGGCCTCGGCGCCCGGGTTGGGCGCGGTGAAAGTGTCGACGCCGGACAGGGTCGCGAGATTCGGGGGTCCGGCGGGTGCCGCCGGCGGCGCCTTGGATTCATCGCTGGGTTCCTCGTCGCCGCAGGCGACCGGTGTGAGAGTCATGACGGTTGCAACGACCGCGATGGCCAGCCGGCGGGGTATCGGTCGCCGAATAGCCACGGACTCCTCACCTGACCCGACATTCGTGTGGTGTTTCTCACTCAAGAATAGTGGCCCCATGCCGATATGATGACATGTTGATCTACACTTGGCGAGGCCGTCTCGATGGCCGGTGATTAGCCCTGATGCTCGATGCCCTGGCACCGGACGCAGCCGTCAGATACCGCGTCTGCCAATGGGCCAGGCGGATCGGGACTCGCAGCGGGTTGGGATTGGGGGGCGGCTCCGCGTAATCCTCCCTGGGCGACCGGAACGCCGCCAACCTCGCCAATGGCCACACCGTGCACCACGAGCTCGGGCCGGACGGGGCGAGGGGCGGTAGCTCAGCCAACTCGCATTCAGCGGGCTGAGCGTGGCTATCGGGTGCCGGTAACCCCGCTGAGCCCGCTGAATGCGGGCGAGGGTGTTGAGTGGTCACCCGGTGAGCCGCTTGTGGGGCGGCGGTTGCGAGCGGACGCTGCAGGTGGCTTCGCGACTTGAAGGAGGCAGGCATGGCTGGGTTCGTCCAAATCGTCGAGTTCAAGACATCACTGATCGACGAGATCCAGGCTCTCATCAATGAGAGGCGGCCCCAGATGGAGGCCGGCAGCTCGGCGCGACGGCTCACCGCCACCGCAGACCGAGATCGCCCCGGCTACTACCTCACCATCATCGAGTTCGACTCGTACGAAGCGGCGATGGAGAACTCCAACCGGCCGGAGACCAGTGAGTTCTCCGCTGCGATGGCCAAGCTGTGCGACGGCCCGCCGAAGTTCTACAACTTGGATGTCTGGGACACCAGGCAGCCAAGCGGCGGCTGACCGGCTTCGGGACAGGCTCACGCGGGCCCGACCGACCAGACGATTGCGCTCCGCTCGCCGTGACGACGTGAACCGCTATTCGGCTCCGAATGGCGCCCGACGGCGGCCGCGAACCGCTCTTCGGCTCCGAATGGCGACCCACCGAGGGCTGGCCTCGAGATCAGATATGGGGCCGGACGGCGGCTTTTCGGTGATCGACTTGATATTGGCCAAGCTCACGCAGGGACCTGCGGTCATGATCGGCAGACCGCCGCCGCCCGCTGCGCCGAAGTCCGGTCACCGAAGCGACCGGCCGTGCCACCCCAAAGCGGCTGGTCAGACCCACTGTCTGCGAAATTTGGAGCGGGCAACCACAACGGTAGACATCCCCAAAACTCTGCTCAAGTGTCAACCGCCTAGGCGCTTGGTGAGACGTTGCGCTCTCCCGTTGTTCTACTCCTACTGCTTGGCGTAGTTCGTCGCAGTGGCCTCATGAGGCGACTTTCGGCGGCGGGCTCATTTTGGCTGGGTCGTAGTGGGAATGCGCTGGCCACCCGAAGTCACCTGCTGGTAAATCCGTAGGTAGCCCCTGCACCATCGCCTGAGCGGAAAAATGTCTTTCAACACGCAGCGGGTCGGTCAAACGGGTCGCTTCGGCGGTAGGCGAAGGTTCCATGGCCATCCGGCTGGCCATGAACACCTTGCCATCCAGGGATAGTGAGGCCGCACATCACGCGGCCGCGGGACAGACCGCAGGCTGCGCAGATCAGCCCGACGTGTTGCCGCCCGCCTGGAACCCTGGCTCGGACTGCCGGTCGATCTCGAACGGGCGCATGCGGCCCGTCATGGTGTTGCCGACCACGGTGCAGTCGGTTGACGCTCCATCCAGCTGCACCGCACGGTCGCCCGGACCGGAGAAGCGGTTGTCCCGAACGATCACCTGGGCAAAGTTCCGCAATAAGACTGCCTGGGAACCGTTGACGGCGCAGGTGTTGCCTACGAACGTGATCGCAGTCTGTCCCGGGGGGGCGGTAGGGGCACGGCGATCGTCGATAGTGGCGATCAGGCACTGGACGTCGACGTTCGTGCAGACATTGCCGGCGATGACGACGTCGAAGGTGGGCGGGTTCTGCTCGGTGTCATAGGTCTGGAAGCAGTCAGTGTGCGGACCCTCGTCGGGGTAGCCACTCGCCTTGATGTCCCTGATCGTATTCTCGATCAACCGGTGGCCGATTCCGAAGAACCGGATGCCGTCAGCGTCGCGCTGAGTGCGCGCTACCGACTCGCTCACCGTATTGTTCCGTACCGTGATCTGCCTGCCGGTGAGGTGGATCCCGGTTCCGTCGGCACGCTGCACGATGTTCGATTCGATGATCGTGTCAGCGCAGTCCACACAGACGAGGCCGTCGTTGGCGGCGTTGTAGATCACATTGTTACGGGCGACAAGCCCGCGACCTGCCATCGTCAGGCCACCCCCGTCGCGCAGGGTCAGGCCCTCGATGACGACGTAATCGGCCTTGACCTCCAGGCTTCGCATGGTCGCGCCATCGGCGACGATCGTGATCGGCTGCTGAGCCGTTCCCGAGGTGGTCATCTCCAGCTCGGCGTCTCGCAAGCCATCGCCACTCAAGCACACCTGGCTGCCGGGTTGGGCCTGCGCCAAGGAATCGCTGGCCTGCTCGGGATCGGTGATCCGGTCGGCGCAGTCCGCCGGCAGCGGGCCGGCCTGGTTGGAGGGGGGCGACGCGGCGGGAGGTGGCGAGTCGGGGCGCTGGCCAACCGTACAACCGCTGACGATCAACGCCAGCCCGATCACCGTGGCGGACAAGCACCGGACCATGTCGCCGTTCACTCGCCTCCCCTGCCCTGCATCAAGCGCCTCGCTGTGGCGACAAGCTTGCCTCCGACCTCGAAGCGGCGGGACGGGTCATAGCCGGCCCGCAGGAGGCGGGAGGACAGCAACGGGTCTGCCCTCGATCGAGGCGGAATGGGAGTGCCCGGTGTGGCCGGTGTCCACGTGGACCAGGTGTGGTGCATGCCGGCCAGACCGGCCACGATAACGACGATCAGCAACCACTGATGTCGAACCAGACCGTCCCTCCCCACACCCGCTCACTGTAGTGGCCCGCAGTCGTCAGCGCCCGTTGCGGCGGCGCCAGGTCAGGACCGCCTTGGCTGCGGCGCGGCCGGGCGTACCGGCGATGCCCCCGACCGGGGCGGTGCCGGCCCCGGTGATGAACAAGCCGGCTACGGGCGTAGCGTGCCCCGCCAGCGCTCGGGTGGGACGCATCCAGCCCAGTTGGTCAAGGCTGATGTCAAGCGACATCGGGTGTGCACCCGGCCAGCGGAGCTCGTCCGCCATGTCGTGGGGGGTGCGGATAGCGCGTGGGCGTGAAGGCGTAGGTCGGTATCGGGTCGTCAGGCAGTCGCCATGCCTCGGCTTGCGCGAAACCGTCCGCCAATGATCCCAGGCTGTCCACGTAGGACTGCAACCCGTTCCAGTCACCCGGCCTCGCGCGGGTATAGGCGGGCAGGGCCGTCGTCGCCAGCAGCACCAGCATTTGTACGGCGTTGCTGCACAATGTGATCAACCATCCGCTCAACTGTACAAATCTGTCCAGCGCGCGGCGCAGCCACATCGGGCAATGCGATGCTCAGGGACCGACGACGGTCCGCACAGGCACGGGAGGACAGGTGATCGAACAGATCGTTCCCGGTGCCGTCGCCTGCGCCGAGGCGTTCGACGACCCACCCGATGCCGTGTTGTTCCCGCAGGAGGAGGCGGTGCTCAGCCGGGCGGTGGACAAGCGGCGTCAGGAATTCCGCACGGTCCGCCACTGCGCCCGGCAGGCACTGCGCAAGCTCGGCCTGCCGCCCGTGGCGGTGCTGCCCGGCGAGCACCGCGAACCGCTCTGGCCCCCCGGCGTCGTCGGCAGCATGACCCACTGCGCGGGCTACCGGGCCGCAGCGCTGGCCTGCAGCCGGGACATGCTCACCGTCGGGATCGATGCTGAACCTCACCAACCGCTGCCAACCGATGTCCTGGGAGTCATCGCCCTGGCCGAGGAGAAGGTCCGGATCGCCGAGCTGACCGCAGCCCACAACGCGTTGCATTGGGACCGGATCCTGTTCTGCGCCAAGGAAACGGTGTATAAAGCGTGGTTCCCACTGATGCAGCGCTGGCTGGGGTTCGACGACGCCACCGTCACGATCGCCCCAAATCCCGTCAATCCGACAGAAGGAGCTTTTTCCGCTCGCCTGCTGGTATCCGGTCCCTCGATTGCGGGCCAACCGCTCACCCAGTTTATCGGCCGCTGGCTGGTCCGTGATCGTCTCGTGATCGCCGCGATCGCGACCCCCACAACCCATTCGGGTCATTCACAAACGGGTGAGAATCGGTGACCTGTCTCACTACCCGGGTAACCCCAATATCGGACGATTCGACCCGTCCCGCGCGCCGCCGTAGCCTTTCGACCTGCGACAAGACGAATTCACGAGTTCAGTGACGGAATGTGACGGTCTTCTGAGGCTGACCGGGCCGGACGTCAGATCCTTGCATCACCGACAGTGATCCGTACGGTCAACCTTCGTCCGGCACCATGGAACCACCTTGGGGCAGGAATCCGGCCCCGGCGCGCACCGCCCTGTCCCTCGGGGACCGGATACCCACATCTCACCCAGAATCGGGACGGGGGACGAAGACTGCTGATCGGTTCGGCGTGGGGCCCGAATCCCGCGCGACTGTGAGGTCTTGCGTCGCGTGCGCGGTCATGGAGATTGCATCATGACGAGGACCTCCCGATTATTCACACGTACCGGTATCGCTGCCGTCGCTGTGACGGTTCCGCTGGTATTCGCGGTGCCCGCCCAGGCGGCCTCGCAGGATCAGTGGGATCGCTTGGCGCAGTGTGAGAGCGGCGGTAACTGGCGCGCCAATACCGGCAATGGCTACTACGGCGGCCTGCAATTCAGCCGCCGGACATGGCAGGGATTCGGCGGCGGGGCCTATGCGCGCACCGCGAACCATGCCACCCGGTCACAGCAGGTCGCCGTCGCCGAGAAGGTGCTTCGCGTGCAAGGTTGGAAGGCCTGGCCGGCCTGCTCCAGAAAGGTAGGGG
>JBOHGX010000036.1:0-19273 GCA_050700255.1 Pseudonocardiaceae bacterium | reverse complement strand
CGGCCACACCAAGATCGCCGCTACCATCCGGAAAATCAAAAACGACCCACACCTGCTCCTGGCCATCCTCGGCCTGCACTCCACCCCTCAAAACAGATCATGACCAGCAAGAACGACTTTGCGGGTCCACGAGGTGGGAGCATGACCCTGGCGATCGCGCGTCCTGCTGGTTCGAACCCGCTCACGCGGCCCCTTGGCTAACCTTGGTCATTCACTGAGATTAGAATGATCTTTACTGGGTCAACTTGTGCTACTAATTAGAACATAAGTTTATAGACATTGTGTCGATAGTGTGGGATACTCTACGCATGGCGAAGAAAGGCAGAAGAGCTGCCAACGAAGAGCGTCTGGTCGCAGTGCAGATGCACGAGAACGGGATGTCCGTTCCGCAGATCGCTGAGGTCATGAACGTCGGCAGGTCTACCGTTTTTGCCTGGGTCGATAAGTATCGCCGGGGTGGGCTGGCGGCGATATCCACAAAGGCCGCATCGGGCCGGCCGACGACGCTGGATGATAGTGAGATGATTCGTCTCTACACGATGATCAACGGGAAGGACCCGCGAATCCATGGCTTCGGCATGGCGTTGTGGACTCGTTCCCTGATTCGTGATCTGATCAAAACCAGCTTCGCGAAATGTGTCTCACTGGTCACGGTGGGACGGATCCTCAAGAAACTCGAAATGTCACCGCAGCGGCCGTTGTACCGGTCCTGGAAGCAAGACCCCGAGCGGGTGGAGCGCTGGAAGCGGGACGAGTACCCGGCGATCAGGGCCAGGGCCGCGGCCGAGGGCGCCACGATCCTGTTCGCCGACGAGGCGTCGGTACGGACGGACTACCACGCCGGCACCACCTGGGCGCCGATCGGGCAGACACCCGTCGTGGTCAGCTCGGCGGTACGGCACTCGGTCAAGATGGTCTCAGCCATCGGCCAACGCGGCGAGCTGAGCTTCCAGGTCCACGAAGGATCCATGAACGCCGAGCGATTCATCGAGTTCCTCGCCAGCGTGCTCCATGATTTCGACACCCCCGTCTTCTTGGTGGTCGACGGCTCATCGGTCCACAAGGCAAAAATTGTGAAAGAATACGTCGCCAGCACAGGCGGGCGGCTGGAACTATTCTTCCTGCCCGCCCTACTCACCCGAGCTGAACCCAGACGAGTGGGTCAACAAGAACGTCAAGCACGACAGGATCGCGCGGGCCGTGCCCTTCACCAGAGACGACCTGATGAAAGTCGCAGTCGACGCTCTTGAGCGACTCAAGAAATACCCTGGAATCGTCCGGGGATTCTTCGGTGATCCAAAGCTCCGGTACATCAGCGCATCGCACTCGTGAAGGAATACCGGTCTTGAAACTTACGTTTCCCTTAGTAGCGGGCATTGGGTCCTGGCTGCCTTCGACGATCTGACCAACCCGGAGATCACTGTCCTCGTCTACCCCAGCTCCCCATAACACAACAGCCCCTCCCGCCACACCAGACAACTTGGCAGAGCTCCAGCCGGACCGACCGTTGCCAGATTAGGTGAACTTCTTTGGCTACGGACCGACAGAATGGTACTTTGGGATCAGTCAAGGTCGGGGCAAGAGTGGGGCAATCTTCGAGCGAGGTCCACGTGATGGATTTCATTCGTGTTCGTTGAGCAGGATACCGAGTGCATATAATTGTGTCCGGAAGTCCGGACAAACGTGCCATAAATAGCTGCCGCGCCAGCGGCGCTCAACAGCGCCGGCCGGCTGTAGCTGGCATATTTCATCACCGCACTTCCGTCCTCATCCTCAACCGGCTCAGCGCCGGGCGGGCACTCAACACCCCGAGCTGCAAGCTTACAACAAACGTCCATATCACTCAAAGCGATCACCTTCAGCGTCACCCGCGCGGGGAGCGACTGAGGAGCGAAAGGGGTCATCATGGCGAAGAAGGCTTTCTGTATCGGGATCGACGACTACGGCAACCAAAGCGCCCCAGAAATGGGCATGACGACTCTGAATCTGAAAGGGTGTGTCAACGACGCCCACGATTGGGCCAATCTCCTGGTCAGGCACTACGATTTTTCTGTAAGCGACGTCACACTCCTTACCGATGCCGATGCGACCAGGGCGAATATACTCAAGGGGATCAAGAATCTCGTGGCAGGCGCTCGACGAGGCGATGTCCTCGTCCTCACGAACTCCTCGCACGGCTTCTTCACCAAGGATGTGAGTGGCGATGAAGAAGAGGACAATATTGATTGCGGGGCATTTACGCGCCCCCCGGGACGTTATGATGAGGCCATTGTCCCATACGACTATCCCAAATTAATCATCGATGACGAATTTAGGGAGCTCTTCGACGGCATCGGGACCGGAGTTTACCTGACGTTCATCGCCGACGCATGTTTCTCCGGATCGCTCACCGACGCAGACTTCTCCGGGAAGTCCGCCCTGAGTTCCCAGCATACGTATAACGAGATACTTCTGACTGGCACTACCGACCACCACATGTCAGGCGACGCGAAGGTCGATAATCGCGCTAACGGATTCATGACATATCACGCGATCAAAGCCATAAGGGATGGCGGCTATCGGCTCACCTACGAAAAGTTGCACAAGGATATGCTGACTGCTATCGAAAATGGCGATTCGAAGTACAAGGACCAGAATCCCGGACTGGAGGCGAAAGATGAACACAAGAAGCTCTACGTCTTCACGAACGAGTTCGAAAAAGCTCGACCGGCAGGCGTGAAGAAGAGGTAGAGGTTCCCAAAGACCGTGTGTCAAGGTGGAAGATGTCGCGCCACTGCTTGCCTATTCGGGTCAACAGAGCGATGGGACTTGCGGGGAGATAGGAATCTCCAGCACTGTAGGCTTGGATTTGGTCCAGGCCCCCGTTGTAACCCTTTTGATGCTGTCGAGATCATCAACGCGGGCAGCATCGCAGCCGAAGCCCTTTGCTAAGGAGACGATGTCAAGACCGGGGAGATCGAGACCGGGAAGGTTCGGGATGCCTTCAAACACCGCGAGCGACTTGAGGATGGCGTATTCATGGTTGCGCAGAACAATGACGACAATGGGCAGATGCTGCTGCGCCGCGGTCCAGAGTGACTGAACCGAATATTGAAACGATCCGTCGCCCATGATCGCGATCACCGGGCGGTTACGGCCGGTCTCGCGCTCGCCGAGCGCGATGCCTGCCGATGCCGGGAGGCCGAAACCGAGCCCTCCGCTAGCAGCAGTGAAGTACGAAGCTGGTTCGGTGATCGGCCAGCACGCATGAAGATCGGCGTGATTCGATGGCGATTCCTCGACCAAGATGGCGTTCACTGGTCGGATTTCACTGAGAGCGTTGAAGACTTGCGCGGCGGTCAAAAGACCATCGTTTGAATTCCTTGCTCGCTTCGACGGGTCGGGCACCACGCGATGCGCCACCTTTTTGTCCGCCCTTTTGGTCGCTGATTTTCGCTCGCCGAGCAGGTCCGCAAGGGCGGCGAGAGACAAGGTGGCATCTCCCAGCAGACTGTCGCCGACGGGGGCTCGTGCCGTCTCTACTGGGTCGTCGGAGATGTGCAGGAGTCGCATCCCATTCGGCAAGTAAGGACCGGGCGCGTGGAAGTAGTAACGGAATACCGGAGCGCCGACGACAAGCGCCACGTCGTGGCCTTCGAGCCTTTGCGCGAGTGAGCCGATGGCGACCGGCAATTCACCTGAATAGAGAAAATGATTTTCGGGAAACGGCACACGCTCGGAGACGGGTGCAGCCCAGACCGGGGCACCGAGCGCCTCTGCGACAGTAATAGCCTCACTCCAGCCGTCGCCCCTATCGATGGCGGCGCCGTAGATCAGAACGGGTGACGACGCCTCCGACAAAGCGTCGGCGAACTCCGTTAAGCGAGCACGGTCGGGAGCAACGCGGCGGCTCACCGTCCGCGCCGCCGTTGGCCCGAAGGACGGTTTATCCCAATCGTCGAGTGGAAGAGAGAGGAAGACGGGACCTGCGGGCGGCTGAAGGGCCGTGGCAATCGCACGCATAAAAGCGGCGGGCACATCTTCGGCTCGCAACGGCTCGTAGGCCCATTTCACCCAGGGGCGAGGAAGCATCGTGGCTTCAACATTCGTCAGGAAAGATTCCATCAGCACCATCTCGCGTGCTTGCTGGCCAGCGGTCACGATGAGAGGAGTTTTATTCTGTGACGCCGTCAGAAGGGCGCCCATGCTATTGCCCGTCCCAGGTCCAGCATGGACGTTCACTAGGGCTGGACGGTTCGTGGCCTGAGCAAACCCGTCCGCCATCCCGATTACCGATGCCTCTTGGAGGCCGAGCACATACCGGAAGTCCGGCGGAAAATCCTTAAGAAAGGGCCCCTCGGTGGAGCCGATATTGCCGAAGATGGTCGTCAGGTCGAACTCTCTCAGAATCTCATAGGTGGCGTCTTGTACGCTCTGCATGCCTACCATCTTCCTTGTTCCAAATTATTGTCTGCAGAATGCCGCCCACGCCGAGCGCAACCTGTCGGGCGGCGGCGGATGGCCGCGCGACGTCGTCAGTGGCGACGCACGGTCATCCTGGGGAAGGCATGATGTGCAGCGGAATCAGGATCTTGTCGCTGTTGTGGCAACTCGTTGAGCGATGGCGAACTCAGCGGAGCAATAATCAGTGAAGATTTCCTCAGTGGCCTCAAATTAGGAGGTTCGGGCGGGGAATCACTGCTGGGAGGCGCTGACTCGCTAGTTCGGCTTCCGACCCAGCGAACAGCTCTCCCGCCGGACCTGCACGCTAAGGTCATGAGTTCAGTGATGTATCAGAATGATGGCGCCTCCCCTAAATGTCGCTAGTCCAGATTGTAGCTTACGATGGACTGGGCGATGCTGGGCATCACCCAGCAGTGGATCACTCGTATGTATGATTGTAACTACGGGCGACCGGATGCCACCGAACAGGTCATCGATCGAGTTCACACCGGTTACCATGCCGCCACGATTGAAGTGATCTTCGCCCCGGCGTTCGCCGTGTCACTGGCCGCACTGGCCTAAGCCGAACCCGCTGCTATGCGGCCGCATGCATTTGGCACGCTCGGCCAACCACAGCACCGGCACTAGGTTCGGTTTATCAACCTCGCTGACACCGCCGCGGCAGTATGACAAGCTCATACCTCGTAGATGCCCTTCGAACACGGTTGATGGACCCTTGACAAGTCACATCTTCTGAGGTCGAAGGGCATCTACGCCCTATCCGACACCCATCACAACTGCAATTTCACCGGGTGGATCCAGGCTAAGTGGAGGGCGGCTCGCGTGAAGAAAAGATTCGACCGGTCAATAGTCCTCGGCGGTCAGGGTGCAGTCGGCCAGCTCTTCGCGGAGCTGCTGCGCTCCGAAGGCGAGGTGACGCTGGTCGACCTACACCGGGGGACGCCGCTGCCCGGCACCTCGTCGATGGTGGCAGATGCCTGCCGGCCGAGCCCGCAGCTGATCACCGAGTTGGCCGAGGCGGACATCGTTGTCATTGCGTTGCCCGAGCACGCTGGTGCCGCGGCGGTGGAGGCGGTCGCACGCTACATGCCGCCGGGGGCGCTACTCACAGAGACACTGTCGGTCAAGAGTGCCATCGCGCGGGCGCTGGCGAGCGCCGCTGAACGCTACGACCTTGAGGCACTCGGCGTGAACCCTATGTTCGCTCCCGACCTGGGTTTTCAGGGTCAGCCAGTCGTCGTCGCTAAGGTGCGGGGCGACGAGCGGTGCCGCCACCTGGAGATACTGATCGACGGTCGCGGAGGACGGCTCGTTTCCATGTCGGTGCAGGAGCACGACCGGCTCACGGCATCGCTCCAGGTCGCCACGCACGCGAGCGTTCTAGCTTTCGGGTGGGCCCTGCAGGTCCTGGACGCTGATATCGGCGTAGTAGCGGTGGCGGCACCCCCGCCGCATCGGACTTTGCTGGCGCTGCTCGCCCGCATCGTCACGGGCACCCGGGAGGTGTATCGCGATATCCAGTTTGCTCATCCATACGCCCGTGATGTCCGCGAAGCGCTGCTCGATGCCCTCATGCATCTGGACGATGTCGCCATGACCAAGTCGGCCGACCGATTCGATGACATGCTCGAAAAAATTGGTGGCTGGCTAGGTCCATACCGGGAACGGCTTACCTGCGACTGCGCGAATCTTTTTGCGCACCTCACCGAATCCCAGGCACCGGCGCCGGACCGAGGACCCGTTTAACTCGGCAGTGCGTTCACCCCCGATGACCAGGTGGGCGACACTGCGGCGTCGTGGTGACCTTCGCCTCGGCCATCAACGCATCAGACACGCCCTTGCAGTCGCGTGGCACCTCGATGGTGACCGGCCCATTCACCTTGGCCCACCGGCGACAGGCCTCGGTTTCAAGATCGTCGATAGTGGTCCTGACTCACGGAGCGGCCCCTTTTCGGCCGAGTGATCATGCACGTCGGCTGACCTTGGTCGGTCCGCGGGGACACGTCCATTGGGGGTGTAGGCGGATAGAGATCGCACCGCCGCGACACCGCGCCAGTTCTTCGACGATCTCGGCCCGGACCGAGCGCACGTGTTGATCATGTCAGCGCGGATGGCGCGGAGTGGATCCACACTGTCGTCGCCGAGCGCGCTCCGGCGGCGGTGGTGTGTCTGGACGCCTTCCACGTGGTGGCCCTGGCCACGGAGGCCCTTGATGAGGTCTGCCTCGCTCATCGCCATGGCGCACCTCACCGGCGCCGGCCTCTGCTAACACTCCCCGGACGATCACGACAATCCACCCACAGAAACCTCGGTAGAGCGGAATATCTACCTACCTTGGCTGAATGTTTATCCTGGATCTTGATTACTGGGAACAGCCCGGTTAGGTTAGGCTGGCCAGAGGAGTATCTCGATGCCCACGGACATGGAGACGATGCAAAATGGCTGTTGTGATCCCGTACTTGGTTGGTGTCGTGACTGCCCCGTTGGTGGCGAAGGCTGCACGGGGCACCGTTAAGGCGGCGATTGGAGTTGGCTTACAGGCGAAGAAGTTAGCCGCGGAGGCGGCTGAGGACTTCCAGGACCTCGCAATGGAGGCGAACGCCGAAATGGCCGCCGCTAGGGCCGGGACGGGGTCGAGTACTATTGTCACTGAGCGAAAGAAGGTTTAGACGGCCGCTGGCAGCTCAGCCAACGCTGAACTGCTTCCTCGTCGCCGATGGGCGCATCGCGGAGTGCTGTCGCTTACGCAGCTTCGAAACCGGCGACTGGCAGCTACACCACAGATAGTGGGCGTCATCGCGGGGAGGGCGGGAGGTACTCATGATACGAGTGCGGTCCGTCGTCCCGGGGCGCCAGCGCTGGGATATTGGCATGGTGCTGGCTAGGCCTCAGGTCGCTGAGCACCTGGAGGCAGAACTCCGGAAATCACCGGGTGTCAGGGTGGTACGCGCGAACCCGGTCACCGGTCGATTGCTCGTCTGCCACGACACAGCGCTGAGCAGTGAGAAAGTTGTCCAGCTTGTTTGGGAAGCTGTTACGCCGCTAGCTGCCCAACAGGCCATGGTCATTACCCGCTCGTCGAGACCCAAGCCAAGTGTGGGGTCGGCGTGGGCACGACGTCAGTTATTTGCCCTCGTCGGCAGCGCGGTTCTAGCCCTGGCTTTTACTCTAGACGGGCTCCTTCGTCGGTCACCACTGCCGCAACTTGGGCCTGCTACCGCGGCGACTGTGGTCGGTCTCCAGCACGCACTGCAACAATCTGCCCGGGCTCAACAGCTCCTCTCTTCTCCCCTCCTCTTTCTTCTCTTCTCCTCTCCCTTTGCCCCCCCTCTACCCCGCGCTTTCTTCTCCACTCTTTCCTCTCTCTCCAGTGCAGTGAGCCGGTCATCCTGACCCTCGTCCGCTGCAGGCAGCGGATCTCCAGCGCCCGCACCCTCCCTTCGACTTCCGACTTCATGACGGGTTTGAAACCGGCCCGCGGGTCTGATGTGATCTGTGTACGCTCATGAACTCCGCAGGTCATGCGCAACGAATTGGTTGCATGGTAATTGTCGAAGTTGCGGTGTCCGTGGCAGTTTCGCGAGCCGTCTGCAGGACGGCCGTCCCAGTCACAGATTAGGCTTCCTGGCGCCGGCGTAGTCGTTAGGGGGTTGCCGAGTCGCGCAGCCAATAGTTAGGGGGTTGCCGAGTCGCGCAGCCAATCTAGGGTGAACTGGTACTCGGCCGCCATCAGCTTGGCGACGTTGTCATTGATTATCTTCTCCACCTTGCCGCCGAACAGCGGCAGCGACACTTCCGCTGTGAGCTGGGCGCTGAGCATGCATCCGGTGGGGTCCGGTGTCAGGTGCATCACCACGGTGATCGTTCCCGGCACCCCGTCGACTACCGCGTGGACGCTGCCGCCGGAGCTGGTCCAGGTCTCAGCACGGTGGATTGTCAAGCCGTCGGGCCGCACCGAGCGCAGGAAGGATGGCAGGACGTCGCCCGGAACGGCATGGTGCAACACAATGGTGACGCCACCCTCGTACTGCTCGCGCGACACCAGCTCGGCTCGTGGCCCACCCACTGCATGCAGCTTGTCACTCAGATAGTCCGGGTCGGTGAAGACCTCCCGGATCCGCTCCGGCGGAACGGGATACTGGTGCAGCAGCTCCACTCGGTTGACCATGGTGTGGAGGCTACCGTGGGCAGTGACGGGAGGTCGGACGCGGTGGTGGCGGTAGTCGCGGGTGTGGCCTGAGTGCTGGCGTCGTCATGGCCAGCCGCGCCGGGGCCTTGCCGGCGGATGAGTTCGGCGCGGTCGATGAGACGGGTCCGAGCACGGGTCAACGTGCTCGCTGATCGGAACCGGGTCGGGATGGAGTTGGCCGATGTGATCGCCGGCCTGAACCTGTTCCTACGGGGATGGGGTAATGCCTGGTTCCACCAGGGGCTACACCAGCTCATAGGCCCCATCCGATACCCGAAGGCGTAACTATGTCCAGAAGACCGTCGGTAAGCCGTATGCGGGAAAACCGCAGGTACGGATTGGAAGGGGGATGGGGAAACAGGGCCGCTTCGCGGTTCCTGCGCCCCTGACTACCAATGGGGCTCATTGTGGTCGGCATCGGTGGTTCGATGCGGGAGGACTCGCAGTCCGAGCGTGCCCTGAGTGTGGTTCTGGACAGTGCTCGGGCCGCCGGTGCCGAGACCGTCGCGATTACCGGCACGGACTTGGTCTTGCCGTTTTATGACCCGGCGGTGGTCGAGCGCAGCGCGGTGGCCAACCGGCTGGTGGCGACGCTGCGCGAGGCCGACGGGGTGGTGTTGGTCTCGCCGGGCTACCACGGCACTGTTTCCGGGCTGGTGAAAAACGCGCTGGACTACGTCGAGGATCTACGGGCCGATACCCGGCCCTACCTGGACGGGCGAGCAGTCGGTTGCGTCGCCATGGCGCTGGGCTGGCAGGCCACGGTCACCACGCTGACCGCGTTGCGCTCGATCGTGCATGCGCTGCGCGGCTGGCCCACGCCGCTGGGCGCGGCTCTGAACGCCGCTGAGGTGAGTTTCGATGAGCACGGAGTCCCGTCTGATCCAGCGGTTGACCGTACGCTGCGCGTGATCGGCCAGCAGGTGGTGCAGTTCGCGTTGGGGCACTGTCCATCCCCAAGGTCCCTCGATCCTGGAGCTAGACCACGCTGACCGTGGTCTGGGTGTGAGGTGCCTCAGGGTCAAGAGCGGCCCTGACGTAGAGTGTGCCTCCTTCCAACCGGCCACGCGGACGCAGGCCGGCCCGGCGCAACACCCGAGTCAGTGCGTGGTTGCCCGGCGCAGAGACCGCGGTCAGTTCAGTGAGCTGATCGGTGCGGGCGAGCTCCACCAGCTTGCGGGTCAGTGCGGTGCCCACCCCCCGCCCTTGCCAGGCGTCTTCCACCATCAGCGCGACCTCGGCCGTGGCGGGTCCAGCGCCGACCAGGTTGGCCAGCCCGACCGCGGCACCGCCGTCGGTGGTGACTGCGAGCACGCTGGTGGAGCCGTCGGTGCCCACCAGCTGCATCAGCACATTCGTCGCCAGTCCGGGTCTGGTGGGCAGCGAGCGCAGCGACCGGGTCTGCGGGGAACATCGCGCATGCAACGCGGCGACCAGGGGAGTGTCCGCGGCCGTCGCCGCCCGCAACACCACCTCGGATCCGTCGGCCAGCTGCACGCTGGCCAGCGGTGGCGGGAGCCGGCGTTCGCCGGAGGCACCGGCGAGTTCGAGCAGTGCAGCAGCTTGGGAAATCTCGGTGGCGGTGAACGGCCAGCCGCGGCACAGCCGCACCCGCGTGGCACCGGTGCCTATCTCGGCCTGATGCGCTGCAGGCGGCGAGCCTGCCCCAGCGAGCTCGGCGCGCAGCAGGACCGCCACCGCGCGTGCGGCGCTGCCCGGATCCACCGCCACACAGTGCGCCAACGCCAGCGCAGTGTTCACCGGATCGGTCAGCGCCTGCGCGTCGGTCTGCACCACCACCGTGGCGCTGAACCCGGCAGCCTCCACGGCCGCTACCAGCTCCCGCACGGGCAATTGCGCCGGCACCTTGACCAGCAGCTCATCTGTCACCGCACCGTCTTGCGACGGTTCGCCGACCACATGCAGGGAGACGATGTTAGCTCCGCAACCGCCGATGGCTGCCGCGAGCGCCCCCAACTGTCCGGGCTGATCGGCCACATCGACGTGCAGCCGCCACAGGGTCACGGTGACCTCCTCCGGTCTAGGGTCCACTCACGGCGTTACCACCATATTGACCAAGGGTAAAGTTCAACGCTGCGCTACCTCGACCACGGAAGGGTGGCCAGCAGCAAGCACCTCACGGACGAAGGCGACTTCAGCGACGACGTGGCGCAGCGCCTCGGCCACCACCAGCGACCCGTGCCCGGCGTCGTAGCGGTAGGTGCGGTAAGGCTTACCCAGCTCGGCGAGCCGAGCGAGGTAATCGTCGACCTGACGGATCGGGCAGTGCGGGTCATTCTCTCCCGCTAGCACGAGGACGGGGGCGCGCACCTGCGCCGCGTACGTGATCGGGGACGACGCTGTGTAGACGTCGGGTATCTCGTCGGGCGAGCCGCCGAACAGGGCCCGGTCGAAGGCCCGTAGCGGCTCCATCTCATCGGCGTAGGCGGTCACGTAGTCGGCCACCGGGGCACCGGCGACCCCGGCCGCCCAGCGCTGCGGTTGAGTTCCCAGCGCCAGCAACGTCAGATAGCCGCCCCATGACCAGCCTTCCACCACGCATGCGGTCGGGTCGGCCAACCCGGAGGAGACCGCCCAGTCGTACACGGCCGCGACGTCCTCCAGCTCAGTCAGTCCCGGCCAGCCCTCGATCGCGTCCCGCCAGGCCGAGCCGTAGCCGGTGGACCCCCGGTAGTTGACGTGCACCACGGCGAAGCCGGCGTCCAGCCAGAGTGCCCGGATGGCGCAGAAGCGGTCCTCGTCGGCCGCGTGCGGACCACCGTGTAGCAGGAACACCGTGGGCAGTGCACCGGCGGCATCGGCCGGGCGGGCCACCAAGGCGTGCACCGTCCCATGCAGGGTCGGTACGAACTCGTCGGTCAAGGGTTCGGAGCCAGGCGGAGGTTCACCCTCCGGACGCAGCAGTATCCGGTCGGTGCCATCGGCGTGTACTGCGCGGATGGCGGGCGGCTCCGCGGCGCAGGACCAGGCGTACTCCACGGTGCCGTCCGGCCGGACTCCCGCGTCGCCGATCGTGCCGGCCGGGATATCCAGGGCGGTCAGCTCCCCGGTGCCCAGGTCGTAACGGTGCAGCGTGGAGCGTGCCGAGTAGCTGTGGACGACCAGCAGCGCGGTGCCGTCGGGATACCAGTCGGCGACCACCTCACCGGGCAGCTCCAGCATGATCTCAGTCTCGGTGTCCGCCACAACGTCCCAGATCAGCAGCTCTTGACGGGCACGCCGCTCGTGGGTGAGGAGCAGCCTTGCGTCCCCCTCGACGGGAGAGAAGCTCAACACGTCCAAGCCCTTGCCAGGACCATCCCATTTCTCGGCAACAGCCGTAGCGGCGGTGTTTCCAGCGGTGCTGAGCACCCGGACCGCGGGATGGCGGGAGTCACCATGCTCGGAGTGCGAGATCGCGAGCAGCCGCTCGTCCCGGGACAGGGACCCCACCCCGGCGTCGTGCTCGCTGCGGTAGACGATCTCAGCGGGAGCGCCGTCCCGGGAAATGAACACCGTGGTGCCCTCGTCGGTGGAGGCGCCGACCGCCACGCTGCGCCGGCCGATGTCCAACCCAGCGGGATAGCTGGGTTCGACGCCGGCAACGGCCGGCTGCGGCGGCTCGCTGGCCGGCCGTCCGGCGAAGGGCTCGATGACCCAGCTGCCGAACTCGTCGCCGTCGGTATCGGCGAACCACCACACCTGCTCACCGTCGGGGGCGATCGTGGCGGTGTGAGTGCCGTGCGGTCGGTCAGTGACCTGCCGGTGCGTGCCGGTGACACGGTCCCAAGCGTAGATCTCCCAGGTGCCCGAAGCGTTGGAGGCGTACAGGCAGCGGTCCGGGGCGTCGCGAGCCCATTGCGGCAAGGTGACCCGGGCTGCGGTGAACCGAGCGCGCCACCGGGCCTCCGTATCGGGGTCGTCGAACAGGCTGTCAGGGACCGTGGCCGAATGTTCCAGTGCGCTCACCCTGCGATAGTGCCGCATTCACCTGGCTTGCTCGTCGGCCGGTTACCGGGCGATGCGGCGCGCGGTGTCCTTGAGAACCTCGGTAAGGCAACGCTGGGCCGCCGAGCCCATGCTGTTCAGCACTACCTGCAGGTGCCGGGCGGTGTTCAGATCGATCTTCCCGATCATCGGTGCTGCTTTACTGGTCAGGGCCAGCAGGACGCGTCGGAGATCCTCCGGATCGGGTGTGCGGCAGACCAGCTCGGCCCGGGCGAGCCGATCAACCATCGCGCAGGTGGCTGATGGCCGGGTACCCAAGGCTTCCGACAGCGCGATCAGCGTGATCGGAGCCTTCGCACTGATGAAGTGCAGCGCGATCAGCTGCGCCAAGGTCATCTCGCTGCCTGCCCAAGCGGCCGGGCGGGATGACACCATCCCCCGCAGGTAGCCGGCAAGCCAGCGGGCATCGTCTGCTGTCACCATCGGCGGTCTGGCCCCATGTCGAACGCGCAGCTCTTCATCGGCTTGACCTCCATAATTTCCCAACCCTTCATGGAACCAATGAAAGCAGTCGGGCGCAAGACAGATCGATCTCGCTGAGGCCTTCACTTTCGGCTGGCCGTCCCTTGTGCTTTTGTAGGTTAGGCTAAGCAAATCGATGGAAGATCGGCAAAGGAAGACCAAAAGACTTCATGAGTCATTCTGTGCGCCGAGCAGCGGCTCGATGCACCGGGGCGGGCCTGGTTGGCCGAACAACGCGCCGACTGCCCAGTTGGCGCCGATGTGCGCCCAGGCGGTGGCCTGCTCGGCGTTGTCCACCGGGCAGGCGACGACGTCGATCCCAGCGGCGCGGATAATGTGCAGCATCGCCTGCGCTGCCCGGGACAGGACCCCAGAAGGATTCCCGGTTATCTGCTGGGACAGCGATCGGGCCATGTGGACCACGCATATCGACAGATCTGCCAGGCAGCTCATCCCGCGGATGCCGCCACCGAAGTCGTAGAGTCCGGTGCGCACGCCGAGGTCGGTGAGTATGCGCAGATTGTCCTCGGCCTGCCCGCCACCTTCGCCGGCGAGCTCACCGGTGGCCGTGCGGATGGCCGCCACGGGCGCCCGCAGCTCCAGCTCAGCTGGCGCAAGGCCAGTCTGGTTCAGGGCCGTTCTGACTCTTGCGACCAGGTCGGGGTCCTGCACTTGGGACGGCGTGAGGTTGACGGCGACCGGAGGCACGCCGCCACGCACGCGCGGCCGCCAGGAGACGGCTTGCTCAGCGGCGGTGTGCAGCATCCACTCACCGACCTCATGCACGGCACCGGTTCGCTCAGCGGCCTCTATGCAATGCTCGTTGGACAGCATCCCCAGCTGTGGATGTTGCCAGCTCAGGGCAGCCTCGACGCCTACCAGCTGTTGAGCATCCAGGGTGACCACCGGCTGGTATGTCACGTGTAGCTCGCCGGTCTCCAAGGCGCCGGGTATCGCCGCGGCCAGCCGGAGCTTCGCGCGGTCGGCGGAATCGATGTCTGGGTCGAACAGGGTCCACTGCCGCTTGCCCCTGCCCCGGATGCGGCGCAGCGTGGCGCTGGCCGCCCGCATCAGCTCCTCGGGATTCGTCCCAGCGACCCGGCGCTGCACGATGCCGATGGTCGCGGTGACTGCCACTCCGATGTCGTCGATGTAGTGCGGCTCGGCGAGCTCGGTGTTGATGATCTCGGCGAAGGCGCCGACGTCTAAGATAGAATCCCCGGATTCGACGAGGATGGCGTACTCGTCGGCTCCGAGCCGGGCAACCATCGCCCGCTGGTCGGCGACCACCCCCTCGAGTCGCCTGGCGACCACATCGAGCAGCCGTTCACCGATGTGGTGCCCCAGCCCATCATTGATCGTTGAGAAGCCGTCCAGATCGAGGTGCATCAGCGTGATCACGGCCGACGGTTCAAGCTGGCCCAGCACCTTTTCCAGATGGGTGACAAAATATTGCCGATTCGGCAGGCCGGTCTGCAGGTCATGTAGAGTCTGGTGGCTCAGCCGCTGCTCGAGCAGGCGTAAATCGGAGATGTCGTCGATCACCGTAATGAGGCATTGCGGCGCTTGATCTGCGTCGAGCAGCACTGAAGCATCCAGGTAGACGGAGACGGTCTCGCCGTTGGCGGGTCGCATTGGCAAGCGGACCCGAAACCGCGAATCCCGACCGGTCAGCAGACCGCGGTAGTATCCTTCCACAATAGGCCGATCCGTTGCCGAGAACAATTCACTGATCTCGCGTCCCAGCAGCTCGCCAGGGGAATAGCCCAGAGTGCGTTCCAGCGATGGGTTGATCTGAACGATCCGCCCGCCCGGCTCGCTGATGGCGATACCTACCGGAGATGAGTGAAAGACACCCCGGAATCGCGCCTCGCTGGCTGCCAGTGCCTGTTCAGCCTGCTTGCGTGCGTACAGTCCAGCACGGTAAATCGCGTCCTGCTCATCAAGGCTGCGCTCGCGCAGCGCATTGGCATAGCCTGCGGCCATATTGCCGGTCAGCTGGGCAACTCGACTGGTGACGTCGAGCCCTGGTGCGGCCTCGTCCAACACATCCGGCAACTGCTCGGCCATAACGGCCACGGTTCTACCGAGCGTCTCGGTGCCGGTGAAATGTGCGGCGACCATGTCGGCACCGATCCGCTGCCCGACCGACGGGTCGAACTCGGCGGCCAGTGCCGCCTCGGCCAACTGGTGAGTGAGCCCGAGCAGATGTGCCGTGAGTCCCCTACGTCCCATCGACACGTAGCTCGTGCCGGCGATCGCCTCCGCCCAGCGCTGGGCGAAGACCTCTCGATCGACGTGGCTCATCGTCGCCGGCCTACCGCTGTGTAGCCAGTGAGCATCCGGCAACCAGCCGAGCACCCACTCCGCCAAGCCGACCCGCCGGCGGAAGAGTCACGGCAGTGAACGGTGAGTGCAGCGCAGAGAACCACACCGATGCCCGCCCTGGTGTAGGTCTGGACGTGGTCGCCGCCGGATCGTAGCCGTGACCGTGGCGGTGACGACGTAGCTTACCCACTGCCCGTGCCTGGTGCCGACCTTGGTGCTGGAGCTGATCCGCACGTGGGGCACATTCGCCGTCGACTGGCAACCCGCCCGGCCTGGGTACGCGAGAAGCACAGCGCTCTTGCAGGTGTGAGCTAGCGGACGACCACCATCGAAAGATGCAGACCAGGCCCTGATGGTTAGAGATCCCGAAGCCGGGTACTCACTGTCCGTACAGGTGGCGCTACGCAGCGTACTGGCTGGATAGATATCTGCTGGAGCGTCAGCGGGCGTGTGCTCTCGGCCTTGGATGCGGCGGCGACCCGCCTACTCGGTGCACCCAGCCCAATAGCGCCCATGTTGGCAGAGCGGCGATGCACATCAGCGTCTGTGGCCTAGCGCCGATTTTGGGCCTGACGAGGCGGTGGCCTTACCCCAGTGGGAGTTGCGGCCACCGCCTAAAGACTTGCAGGGTGACCAGCTACTCAAAGAGCCCGCTGAGTCCACTTCCATCGCCGCCAATAATATGTTCGATCCCCGTGCGGGTGACGCGGGGGTCGTCCGCGAAGTCGTCGCAGCCACCGCGGCAGCCGTCATCGCTTTGTCCATAGCCGGCACCCATTGTGAAGACTTCCGAGATCCTCATAACGCTCCCTTTCCTTTCCAGTCGATGAAGGAGCATGCAAGCCCACAGAACCCAAAGCGAGTTATAGGGAAGTTGTGCACAGCTGCCAGAGTGCGCAGACGGCGTGCCGTCTGTTAGATCATTATCCGATACGGGTGGGCGCCCAGGAGCTGCCTGCGACGCGATGCCCCAATCGTCGACGCAGTCCAGCGTCTTAGCGAACTCTGCCCCGTGTCACATCAACAGCGCGTCAATCCGCCGCATCCGGCAGCCCCCCGAGATGACGTGAACTCGGCCCCCCTTACTCTCCGTGGTCACGCAAGGATGAAACTAGGCCATGCGGGCGGCTACTGCAACAATAACTTTCCGTACAGTGATGATTACGCAGCGTAGGAAGCAGCCGCGGCGGTCGACCGTTAACCGGGACAAATACCTGCGCACCAGCGTTCAGACCGGTGGGCCGAGCGGAGCTGCGACGAGGCAACCGCAGGACGTCGCTGAGTACGGACAGCAACGCAGACGCGGCCGAGGTGCGCCTCTTGTCGCCCGCCACGATCATGGGACCGCCCTGAGCGGATTTCTGCCAGGAGCATGGGACCACCCGGTTGCCAGTGATGGGACCACCCGGCGTGTCGCGCCGTGGGGGTTGATCGCTTCCGGTATCCAACCTGTCCATGTCATGCGACGTGGGGGTTCGGTAGATGGCGTTTCGGGAGGTCTGGGTGGTTGAGGTGTGTGAGGTCCTGCGGGGCTGGCTGGGCGGTGGGGGGTTGCGCACGGTGGCCGAGCGGGCGGGGGTGGACCGCAAGACCGCTCGCCGGTATGTGGCTGCCGCCGAGGCGGCCGGGGTGTGTCGCGAGGGTGGCCTCGCCCAGTTGACGGACGAGGTGATCGGCCAGGTAGTGGCGGCCGTGCGGCCGGCCCGCGCCGGCGGTCACGGCCAGGCATGGGAGGCGCTGGAGGCCGAGCGGGAGCAGATCACCGAGTGGGTCGGCAAGGACCTGTCGGTGGTCAAGATCTCCGATCTGCTCGCGCGGCGCGGTGTGTTGGCGCCCTACCGCACGTTGCACCGGTTCTGCACCCAGCGGTGCGGGTTCGGCCGCGGTGGCGCCACCACGGTGCGGGTCGCCGACGGCGAGCCTGGAGTGGAGTGCCAGATCGATTTCGCCAAGATGGGCCTGGTCTATGACCCGGGCTCGGGCCGGCGGCGGGTCACCCACGCGTTGATCTTCACCGCGGTCTACTCCCGGCACATGTTCGTGTGGTTGACGTTCTCCCAGACGCTGACCGCGGTGATCGCCGGGTGCGAGGCGGCGTGGCGGTTCTTCGGCGGTGTGTTCCGGGTGCTGGTGCCCGACAACGCCTCGGCGATCGTCGCCGACGCCGATGCGGTCAACCCGCGGTTCACCGTCGGCTGGTTGGACTACGCCCAGCACTGCGGGTTCGCCACCGATGCCGCGAGGGTCCGCAGCCCGAAAGACAAGCCCCGTGTGGAGCGCGCTGTGCAGTACGTGCGGGGCAACTTCTTCGCTGGTGAGGAGTTCGTTGATCTGGCCGACGCCCAGGTCCGCGCGGAGAAGTGGTGCCGCGACACCGCCGGGCAACGGATCCACGGCACCACCGCGGCACGGCCGGCCGAGCTGTTCGCCGAGCACGAGGCCCCCGCGCTGCTCGCGGTGCCCGAGGCGTATGACGTGCCGATCTTCACCCGGGTCAAGGTGCACCGCGACTTCCACCTCGAGGTCGGCAAGGCGCTGTACTCGGCACCGAAGGTCTACATCGGACAGCACGTCGACGTTCGCGCCGATTCGGCCCTGGTCAAGCTCTTTCACCACGGGCAGCTGGTCAAGGTGCACCCCCGCCAACGACCCGGCGGTCGGGTCACCGACCCTGAGGACCTGCCCGAGCACAAGGCCGGCTACGCCCTGCGCGACCTCGACCGGCTCGTCGCTGCCGCCCGCCGGCACGGCCCCAACGTGGGGATCTACACCGAGCGGCTGCTGGATGACACGCTGCCCTGGACCAAGATGCGCCAGGTCTACCGGCTGCTCGCCCTCGCGCGGCGCTACGGCGACACCCCAGTCAACACCGCCTGCGGCCGCGCGCTGGAACTCGACGTGGTGTCCGTCACCAAGATCGCGTCGATGCTGGAGCAGGCATCGGAGAACACCCCACCACCGCTACCACCACCGGTGACCGCACCCGCGACCCGCTTCGCTCGCGACCCCGCCGAGTTCAACCCCAAACCCCCCGCACCCACCCCCCTCAACGGTGACCAGGAGCTGCCGTGATGACCAAGACCAGCGTGACCGACCCGGTCTCGGTCGACCTCAAGACGCTGCTGCGTGCCCTCAAACTCGGCAAACTGCTCGACACCCTGCCCGAGAGGATCACCCTGGCCAAACAACAACACCTACCCCACGCCGACTTCCTGGAACTCGTCCTGGCCGACGAGGTCGCCCGCCGCGACACCAACTCCGCCGCGCTACGCGCCCGCACCGCCGGCCTCGATCCCGGGATGCGCCTCGACACCTGGGACACCACCGCGGCGGTGCGCTACGACCAGCAACTCTGGACCGAGCTCACCAGCCTACGGTTCCTCGACGGCCCACACGGGGCTCTGCTGCTGGGCCCGGTCGGGGTGGGAAAGACACACCTCGCGACCGCGCTCGGGCACATCGCCGTGCGCCGACGACACAGCGTGCACATGGCCCGCGCCGACAAACTGTTCAAACGCCTCAAAGCCGCCCGACTGGACAACAGTGTCGAGGCCGAGATGCGCCGGCTCGCGCACGTGCAGCTGCTGATCCTCGATGATTTCGCCCTCCAGCCGCTGGATGCCACCGAGACCACCGACTTCTACGAACTGATCGTGGAACGCCACCGCAAGACCGCCACCGTGCTCACCTCAAACCGCGACCCCAGTGAATGGCTGGCCATGATGGCCGACCCCCTGCTCGCCCAATCCGCCGTCGACCGGCTCGTCTCCACCGCCCACGAACTCGTCATCGAAGGCGACTCCTACCGACGCCGCCAAAAACCCAACAACCACACAAAAACCG
>JBOHGX010000035.1:0-4550 GCA_050700255.1 Pseudonocardiaceae bacterium | reverse complement strand
GGTCGAGACGCTGCGAGACGCCCGCGGCCAGCTCCTCGCCCTACGCGAGGAGGTCGACCGGTTGGCTCAGCCGCCCAGCGGCTACGGCGTGTTCCTCGGCGACTTCGACGACGGCACCGTGGACGTGTTCACCTCCGGTCGCCGGATGCGAGTGGCGGTATCGCCCGCGGTCGAGATCCCGGCGCTGCGCCGCGGGCAGAGCGTGCGGCTCAACGAGGCGCTGACCGTCGTGGAGGCCGGTACGTTCGAGTTGACCGGCGAGGTCTGCGCACTGCGCGAAGTGCTCGACGGCGACCAGCGGGCACTGGTCGTTGGGCACACCGACGAAGAACGGGTGGTGTGGCTGGCCGAACCGTTGATCCCCGGGCCGGCGAACCCCGACGCCGTACCGCTCAAGCCGGGTGACTCCCTGCTGGTGGACACCAAAGCCGCCTACGCCTACGAGCGGGTCCCCAAGGCCGAAGTCGAGGACCTCGTACTGGAGGAGGTCCCCGACGTCGGGTATGAGGACATCGGCGGCCTGTCCAACCAGATCGAGCAGATCCGCGATGCTGTCGAGCTGCCGTTCCTGCACGCCGACCTGTTTCGCGAATACGAGCTGCGCCCGCCCAAGGGCGTGCTGCTCTACGGTCCTCCGGGCTGCGGCAAGACCCTGATCGCCAAGGCGGTGGCCAATTCGCTGGCCAGGAAGGTGGCCCAGGTCCGCGGCGACAGCGAGGCCAAGAGTTACTTCCTCAACATCAAAGGCCCTGAGCTGCTCAACAAGTTCGTCGGAGAGACCGAGCGGCACATCCGGTTGATCTTCCAGCGGGCCAGGGAGAAGGCATCCGAAGGCACCCCCGTCATCGTGTTCTTCGACGAGATGGACTCGATCTTCCGCACCCGCGGATCGGGGGTTTCCTCCGACGTCGAGACGACGATCGTGCCGCAGTTGCTCAGCGAGATCGATGGTGTGGAGGGGCTGGAGAACGTCATCGTCATCGGGGCCTCCAACCGCGAAGACATGATCGATCCGGCGATCCTTCGCCCCGGACGCCTCGACGTGAAAATCAAGATCGAGCGTCCGGACGCCGAGGCAGCCAAGGACGTCTTCTCCAAGTACCTCAAGACAACGCTACCGCTGCACGCCGACGACCTTGCGGAATTCGGCCACGATTACCAGGCCTGCATCCAGGCGATGATCCAGGGCACCGTTGAACGGATGTACGCCGAGAGCGAGGACAACCGCTTCCTTGAGGTCACCTATGCAAACGGCGACAAGGAGGTCCTCTACTTCCGGGACTTCAATTCGGGCGCAATGATCCAGAACATCGTGGACCGAGCGAAGAAGAAGGCGATCAAGTCGGTGCTGGAGACCGGCCAGCCGGGGTTACGGATGACCCACCTGCTCGACTCGATCGTCGACGAGTTCGCCGAGAACGAGGACCTGCCCAATACCACCAACCCCGACGACTGGGCGCGGATCTCGGGCAAGAAGGGAGAGCGGATCGTCTACATCCGCACCCTGGTCACCGGCAAGAACGCCGACTCCGGTCGAGCGATCGACACGGCCACCAACACCGGCCAGTACCTGTAGCGACGTTTACCGCGTTCTGGAGGCAGAACGCGGTAAACGCACCCGATTCGGCGCGTTCTGGATGCAGAACGCGGTGCGCGGTCATGGGCGGGTCATGGGCGGTTAGACCATCGCCCACAGCACGAGTCCTGCAATTGTGACCATCACGGCTCCCCAGGCGAGGACAATCCCACGGAGAGCACCACCACTTGGGTCATGCTCCGTGTCCAACTCCGGAAGTTCGAAATCCATATACGTCCGGTCATCGCTCATTTCTTGGCACCCCCGTCCATGCGCTCCGCGTCGAACCGCAGCTTGATCCTCCGCAGCCGCTTTCCACATTCGGCGTGGTAGCCAGGCTCAGCTGGCCAATAAAAGACCCAAGTTCTGAACAGGTCAATGCCTTGCGAAGTCGATACCCGCGGCCATCGCGTCCTCCGCGACCGGCTCGACCTTGCGTTACTTCACCTCGGTCCCTCCCACAACTGGCTACATCCGTTAGATCGCCGTGCTGAGCGATTTGTTACCAAAATATGGCGATCTCACCATTCGTGACTGCATTGTCGCACTGCGCCACCGAGCAAGAACCGTATTTTCAGGTGTATCAATGCCGAGGCTGGTCGGGTTTGCACCTAATGACGCATCTGTGATGTGCAGCACAGTACGCCGAGATGTGTGGCCATCGTCGTTTGTGTGTATCGGGCTCAGCGGGCTTGATGCCCAGGTTCAGTCCACCAGCACGGCCTGGATGTCCAGCGAGACCTGCACGGTGTCGCCGATCACCACGCCACCACCGTCAAGCGGTAGGTCGGTGTCGATGCCGAAGTCCTTGCGGTTGATCTTCGAAAATTATTCCGTCCCGCGAGGTAGCTCGCTGGGGTGTTGCGAGAGCCGGCGGCTGCGGGTCCGCCATTCAGGCGCGTCGGGCCACCTGCCTCGCACCCACGTACCCTCGGACTATGCGCCGGATCATGGGAACTGAGGTCGAGTACGGCATCTCGGTGCCCGGGGACTGCTCTGCCAACCCCGTCCTGACCTCGACTCAGGTTGTGCTGGCCTACGCCGCGGCGGCTGAAGTGCCGCGAGCCAAGCGCGCCCGATGGGACTACGAGGTGGAGTCCCCGCTGCGGGACGCCCGCGGCTTCGACCTTGGCCTGCCCGGTATCGCGCAGCCCGATCCAGAGCTGGACGATCTCGGCGCGGCGAACGTCATCCTCACCAACGGTGCCCGCCTGTACGTCGACCATGCACATCCAGAGTTCTCCGGCCCTGAGGTCACCAACCCACGCGATGCGGTGATCTGGGACAAAGCCGGCGAGCGGATCATGGAGGAAGCCGCGCTGCGCGCCCGCACGGTCCCCGACCAGCCGCCCTTCCAGCTCTACAAGAACAACGTCGACGGCAAAGGCGCCTCCTACGGCACCCATGAGAACTACCTGATGGCGCGCAGCACGCCGTTCACTCTGGTCATCGCCGGGTTGACCCCGTTCTTCGTCTCCCGCCAGGTGGTCTGCGGATCGGGTCGGGTGGGTATCGGGACCGCGGGGGAGGAGTCGGGATTCCAGCTGTCCCAGCGGGCGGATTACATCGAGGTCGAGGTCGGGCTGGAGACCACCCTGAAGCGGGGCATCATCAACACCCGGGACGAGCCGCACGCCGACGCCGACAAGTACCGGCGGCTGCACGTCATCATCGGCGACGCCAACCTTGCCGAGTACTCCACCTATCTCAAGATCGGCACCACGGCGCTGGTGCTGGACCTGATCGAGGCCGGGGAACGCTTCGACGACCTGCGATTGGTCGACGCAGTGCGGGCGGTGCACACCATCAGCCGCGATCCGTCCCTGCAGGCGACGGTGGAAGTGTCCGGTGGCCGCCACCTCACTGGTCTGGATCTGCAACGGGCTTACCACGAACGGGTCGCGCAATTCTTCGCCCGCGAGGGCGTCCCGGACGCCACCTCCGACATCGCCGAGCACGTGCTCAGCACCTGGGGCGAGGTGCTCGACGCGCTGGCGCGAGACCCGATGGAGTGCTCCGATCGGCTGGACTGGCCGGCCAAGCTGCAGCTGCTTGAGGGCTACCGGGCCCGCGACGGTCTGGCATGGGCATCACCTCGGCTGCACCTGGTGGATCTGCAGTACTCCGACGTGCGGATGCACAAGGGGCTGTACAACCGCCTGGTGGCCCGTGGCTCGATGAAACGGCTGGTCACCGAGGAGGAAGTCCGTGCGGCCATCACGGCGCCCCCGGAGGACACCCGTGCCTATTTCCGCGGCCGGTGCCTGGAGCGTTACGCCACGGAGGTGGCCGCGGCGTCCTGGGATTCGGTGATCTTCGACCTGGGCCGCGAGTCGCTGGTCCGGATCCCCACCCTGGAACCGCTGCGAGGCACCCGAGCGCATGTCGGGGCGCTGCTGGACGCCTCGACCACCGCCGCGGAGCTGGTGGAGGCGCTTACCCGAGGCTGATCACCCGACTGGCCTGGCAGCGTTTGTCGGGTTTGCTGGGTACTGTTTGCTGGAGACGACTTCGGTCCGGGAGGCGAGATGTCCCAGGAGAAGGTGCAGCGCCAAGGCGGCGGCGACGGCGACGACGAGACGAGCGGCGGCGCGCCAGCCGGTCAGGAACGTCGCGAGAAGCTCGGCGAGGACGTGGACGCGATCCTCGACGAGATCGATGACGTACTGGAGGAGAACGCCGAGGACTTCGTCCGAGCCTATGTGCAGAAGGGTGGCCAGTGATCGGCCGCCCCCATGAGAGGAAAAGACAGCGGCAAGGGCATCATGCTCGCTGACAGGAGTGACTGCGACAACGGGAGCTAGGAGACGATCACAGCCGATGGACCAGTCCTCGGTCGGACGCTATCCGGGCGCAGCGCTGCCGGCGTCGTACTTCATGGTGGGCAACCCGTCGTTCAGCGAGTTCCTCGCCGCCACATCCCCTGACCTGTTGCCCGGGCGCCGGGTGAGCGGTGTGAGCGGTGGCGCTGCAC
>JBOHGX010000034.1:0-2258 GCA_050700255.1 Pseudonocardiaceae bacterium | reverse complement strand
GTCCTCGATCGAGAAGGCGGCCCGGCGGATCCGCGAGCTGGTGCCCGAGGCGCGGGTGGCCGTGGCGCACGGTCAGATGAACGAGGATCAGCTCGAACGCACCGTCGCCGGATTCTGGGAGCGCGAGTACGACGTGCTGGTGTGCACCACGATCGTCGAGACCGGGCTGGACATCTCCAACGCCAATACGCTCATCGTCGAGCGTTCCGATCTGCTCGGGCTCGCCCAGCTGCACCAGCTGCGCGGACGGGTGGGCCGAGCGCGCGAGCGGGGTTACGCCTACTTCCTCTACCCGCCCGAGACGCCGCTGACCGAGACGGCGCACGATCGGCTGGCCACCATCGCCCAGCACGCCGAGCTGGGCTCGGGCATGGCGGTGGCGATGAAGGACCTGGAGATCCGCGGCGCAGGCAACATCCTGGGCGGCGAGCAGTCCGGGCATATCGCCGGGGTCGGTTTTGACCTCTATATCCGGCTGGTCGGGGAGGCCGTGGAGGCCTTCCGCGGCGCGGCCGGCGCGGGCCCGTCCGGCGGCGTGCCCGAGCCTGCCCCGGTACGGGTCGAGCTGCCAGTGGACGCGCATCTGCCGCATGACTACATCCCCGGTGAGCGGCTGCGCCTGGAGGCCTACCGCAAGATCGCCGAGGCGGTGGACGCCGACGGGCTGTCCGCCGTCACTGACGAGCTGACCGACCGCTATGGCACCCTTCCCCCCGCGGTGGTGACGCTGCTGGATGTGGCGCGCTTCCGCCAGGTGTGCCGGGCGCACGGGGTTGCCGAGGTGACCGCTCCGGGCGCCACACTGCGCTTCGCCCCGGTGCAGCTTCGGGACTCGCAGATCGTCCGGTTGTCCCGGTTGTATCCCAAAGCGGTCTACAAGCCCGCCGTGGCGACCCTGTCTGTACCTCGCCCCACCGAAGGCTCGAACCGCATCGGGGCGGCACCGCTTCGCGATCGCGAGCTGCTCAACTGGTGCACCCACCTGGTCACCGCGATCCTCGCCGGTGCCTGACACCGCGACCGGGCTGCTCAGCCACGTCAGGTACGCATCCACTCACCATGAGACGAGTTGCGACGTGCTCGGCCTCAGCGGTGCGCGGGCTCACTCCGGTACTGCGGCAGAGCCCACGCGGTGTCGGCGTCGACCACCCGCGTGCCCAGCGGCACCAGCGCGAGCACGGACAGCTTGAGCGATGCGAACCCGAACGGGATGCCAATAATCGTCAGCATCAGCAAGAACCCGGCGACGATGTGCGCGAGAAAGAGTTCCCAACCGAACAGCACGATCCACAGGATGTTGCCCAACACCGACCACGCGCCCGCACCACGGTGAACGACGACCTGACGCCCGAACGGCCACAGCGCATACCCGGCGAGGCGGAATGCCGCGATTCCGAACGGGATCGTCACGATCAGGACACAGGCCAGCACGCCCGCGATCGCGTACAGCAGCGCGAGCCACCAGCCCGCCAGCAGGAACCACAGGATGTTCCCGATCGTGCGCATGGCTCCAGGATGCCTGAATCGTGGCGCCGTTGCTCCGATGCGCGGCCGTAGCGCGCGAGGCGCGGGCATCGCGCAAACGTGCGTTAACGGCCAGTCACCGGCTCGGTTCGCCCGGGCCCAGGCACTGCAGCGTCCTGCGTCCTTCCCGGTGGTCGAGGACGGGCGCCGCCACCGGCAAGAGAGGCACCGGCGACGTACTCACGGCGATGAGCTTGCGGGTGGGGATAGTACGGTCACTCCGTGCTGGAGGAGGGTAGGCAATGGTGAGCACTTTCGAGCAGACAGATCTGCAGCGCGCGGTGGCCGCTGGTGAACTGTGGATGGAGACCGGCGTCGCCGAGCGCGCCGCCGCCCGCTGCGACCAGGCCGTCGAGGAGATCGATCAATGGCTAAACAGCGCGCGCCGACTCACCCGGAGACGGAAATTCGGGGCCAATGAGGACGGTGAAGCCGCTGCCGCCCGGTTCGTCCAGGCCGGGCAGGACTTCATCGACACGATGAAGAACGCTCAGCGGGTGTTCGCGAATATGGCGGCGACCTACCGTGCGGCCGGGCGCACTGTCACCGATGCCGATGCGGCTGGACAGCAGATATTCCGAGGCCGGGCCGGATGAGGCGCGGTCTCGTTGCGGTGGTTGCGGTGGGGCTTCTCACGCCTGGCTGCGGTCCCCAGCCGTCCGGGGTACCGGCACCACCCGCAGTGGCCGACGCCAGCCGGGTAGATATGTGCACCATCCTGACCGATGCCGAGC
>JBOHGX010000033.1:0-3597 GCA_050700255.1 Pseudonocardiaceae bacterium | reverse complement strand
CGGTGGTCCCGAATGGGTCGTTGGGCCACCGGTTCACCGGCTCTGGGGAAGGTCACTGGAATCTTGACCTGCACGGTGTCGACCCGCTACTGAGCATGCACGCAGGCGGCGGAGTCGAAGTGCTGCTGCCCCGGTTCGACACCGCCGAGCCCGGCGTACTGCGCCGTGGAGTGCCCACCCGGACCGTCGCCGGCAGGCTGGTCACCACGGTATTCGATCTGCTGCTGGCGCAGTACGGGGTGCACCGCCCGGACCTTCCGGGCACCTGGCCCACCGGGTACGACGACGCCGAGCAGCCGTGCACTCCAGCCTGGCAGGAACCGATCACCGGGGTACCGGCGGCGGCGGCCGAACGGATCGGCCGGGAGTTCGCCGACAACGCCGAGCACTCAGGCGGCCGGTCGATGATCCTGATGGGCGCAGGCACCAACCACTGGTTCCATTCCGACCAGACCTACCGGTCGTTCCTGGCGCTGGTCATGCTCACCGGCTGCCAGGGGGTCAATGGCGGCGGCTGGGCACACTATGTCGGCCAGGAGAAGTGCCGGCCGATCGCCGGCTGGTCGACGCTGGCCTTCGGTCTGGACTGGCAGCGGCCGCCGCGGCAGATGCAGGGCACCGTGTACTGGTACCTGGCCACCGACCAGTGGCGCTACGACCCGTTCACCGCCGAGGCGATGGCCTCACCGCTGGCGAAAGGACGCTTCGCGGGGCGGACCGCGGCGGACAACATCGCGCTGGCCAGCCGGCTGGGCTGGATGCCCAGCTACCCGACGTTCAACCGCAACCCGCTGGACCTGGCCGATGAGGCGAAACGCCTGGGCAAGGACGCCGCGCAGCACGTCGTCGACGGATTGTCCACCGGTCACCTGCGGTTCGCCTGCGAGGACCCGGATGCGCCGGAGAATTTCCCGCGGTGCCTGACTGTGTGGCGGGCCAATCTGCTGGGCTCCTCAGCCAAGGGCAACGAGTACTTCCTGCGCCACCTGCTGGGCAGTGACTCCAACCTGCAGGCCACCGACACCGACGGGGTGCGCCCGGTCGAGGTCACCTGGCGCGACGAGGCACCGGTCGGCAAGCTCGACCTGCTGCTGTCGCTGGACTTCCGGATGACCAGCACCACGCTGTTCTCCGACGTGGTGCTGCCCGCCGCCACCTGGTATGAGAAGCATGACCTGTCCAGCACCGACATGCACCCCTACGTGCACGCCTTCTCCCCGGCGATCTCCCCGCCATGGGAGACCAAGACCGATTTCGAGGCATTCCACCGGATCGGCCGCGGCTTCTCCTGGCTGGCCGAGAAACACCTCGGAGTACGCCAGGACATCGTGGCGGTACCGCTACTGCACGACACCGCCGATGCCACCGCGCAGCCCGGCGGCCGGGTACTGGACTGGAAAGCCGGTGAATGCGAACCGATACCCGGTAAGACCATGCCGCGGCTGATCGTGGTGGAGCGCGACTACCCGACGATCGGCGAGAAGATGGCCGCGCTCGGCCCGCTGGTGGAGCGGGTCGGCTTGACCACCAAGGGCGTGACCGTCCACCCCGACGTCGAGGTCGACTACCTCAGGGCGGCCAACGGCACGATCGTCTCCGGGAGGGCCGCCGGGCGGCCGTCACTGGCCAAGGACACCCACGCCGCCGAGGCCATCCTCGCGCTGTCCGGCACCACGAACGGCCGGCTGGCCGTCGAGGGTTTCCAGGCCCTGGAGCGGCGCACCGGCACCAAGCTCGCCGACCTCGCGGCGGAGAACGAGGGCAAGCGGATCACCTTCGCCGACACCCAGGCCCGCCCGGTGCCGGTCATCACCTCGCCGGAGTGGTCGGGCAGCGAGGCCGGCGGGCGGCGATACGCCCCGTTCACCATCAACACCGAGCGGCTCAAGCCGTGGCACACGCTGACCGGTCGGCAGCACTTCTATCTCGACCACGACTGGATGTCCGAGCTCGGTGAGCAGATGCCGATCTTCCGGCCGCCGCTGGACATGACGGCGTTGTTCGGTGAGCCCAACGTCGGGGCGACTGGCCTCAACGGGCACCTCGGCGGGCCGAGCAACGGACACCGATCGATCACCGTCCGGTATCTCACCCCGCATTCGAAGTGGTCCATCCACTCCGCCTACCAGGACAACCTGCACATGCTCACGCTGTCCCGCGGCGGGCAGGCGATCTGGATGTCCGATGTGGACGCGGCCAAGATCGGCGTGGTGGATAACGAGTGGATCGAGGCGATCAACCGCAACGGCGTGGTGGTCGCGCGGGTGATCGTCAGCCATCGGATGCCCGAGGGCACCGTGTTCATGTACCACGCCCAAGAGCGCACCGTGGGCGTGCCACGCATCGAGAAGACCGGAAAGCGCGGTGGCATCCACAACGCGCTCACCCGGCTGATGATCAAGCCCACGCACCTGATCGGCGGCTACGCTCAGCAATCGTTCGCGCTGAACTACCACGGCCCCACCGGTAACCAGCGTGATGAGGTCACCACCATCCGCCGGCGCAGCCAGGAGGTGACCTACTGATGAGGCTCATGGCACAGCTGGCCATGGTGATGAACCTCGACAAGTGCATCGGTTGCCACACCTGCAGCGTCACCTGCAAGCAGGCGTGGACCAACCGGGGCGGCGTCGAATACGCCTGGTTCAACAACGTGGAGACCAGACCCGGCCAGGGGTATCCGCGGCAGTACCAGGACCAACAGCGGTGGAAGGGCGGCTGGACGCTGACCAAGCGCGGCCGGCTCACGTTGCGCTCGGGCTCGCGGTTCAAGCGGCTGCTGAACATCTTCGCCAACCCCGACCTGCCGACGGTGGCCGACTACTACGAGCCGTGGACCTACGACTACGACAACCTGCTGTCCGCACCGCCGTCGGACACCACCCCGACGGCCCGGCCCACCTCGCTGAGCACCGGCGAGGACACCAAGGTCACCTGGGGCGCCAACTGGGATGACGACCTGGGCGGCGGCCCCGAGCAGATCGGCCGCGACCCGCTGCTGGCCAAGGTCTCCGACAAGGTGAAGCTGGAGTTCCAGCAGACCTTCATGTTCTACCTGCCGCGGATCTGCGAGCACTGCCTCAACCCTTCGTGTGCGGCGTCCTGCCCGTCCGGCGCGATCTACAAGCGCAGCGAGGACGGCATCGTGCTGGTCGACCAGGATCGTTGCCGCGGGTGGCGGCAGTGTGTCACCGGATGCCCGTACAAGAAGATCTACTTCAACCACAAGACCGGCAAAGCAGAGAAGTGCACGTTCTGCTACCCGCGGGTGGAGGTGGGCATCCCCACGGTCTGCGCGGAGACCTGCGTCGGGCGGCTGCGCTACATCGGAGTGGTGTTCTACGACGCGGACGCGGTGCTGGCCGCAGCCTCCGTGCGGGACGACAAGGACCTTTACCCGGCGCAGTTGGGCGTGTTCCTCAACCCGCACGACCCCCGGGTGGTGGCCGAGGCCGAGCGGGCCGGCATCTCGCAGGAGTGGATCGAGGCGGCGCAGGCGTCCCCGATCTACAAGTTGATCGTGGATTACCAGGTGGCGCTGCCGCTGCACCCGGAGTACCGGACCATGCCGATGGTCTGGTACATCCCGCCGCTGTC